>JAEUPH010000213.1 GCA_016790395.1 Rubrivivax sp.
GCCGGCACGCTGGGCACCACGCTGCACCAGCTGTTCCAGCGCAGCTTCGCCGTGGCCAAGGAGGTGCGCACCTCCACCGAGATCGGCGCGCACAGCATCAGCATGGCGGCGGCGGCCGTGCGTCTGGCGGCGCAGCTGTTCGAGGACCTGAAGCAGATCAAGGTGCTGTTCGTCGGCGCGGGCGAGATGATCGAGCTCGTGGCCACGCACTTCGAGGCGCGCGAGCCGAAGGCCATCGCCCTGGCCAACCGCACGCTGGAGCGCGGCGAACGCCTGGCCTCGCGCTTCGGCGGCGAGGCCATCCGGCTGTCGGACATGCCCTCGCGCCTGCACGAGTTCGACGCCGTGATCTCCTGCACCGCCAGCACGCTGCCCATCATCGGCCTGGGCGCCGTGGAGCGCGCGCTCAAGGCGCGCCGCCGCCGGCCCATGTTCATGGTCGACCTGGCCGTGCCGCGCGACATCGAGCCCGAAGTCGGCCAGCTGGACGACGTCTTCCTCTACACGGTCGATGACCTGTCTCAGCTGGTGCAGACCGCCGGCGAAAAGCGCCAGGCCGCCGTGCAGCAGGCCGAGGCCATCATCGACGCCGGCGTGCAGAGCTTCGCGCACTGGCTCGACCAGCGCGCCGCCGTGCCACTGATCCAGGCGCTGAACCGCCAGGCCGACGATTGGGGCCAGGCCGAACTGGCGCGCGCTCGCAAGTCGCTGGCCAAGGGCGAGTCGCCCGAGAAGGTGCTGGAAGCGCTGGCGCGCGGCCTCACCAGCAAGATGCTTCACGGCACCCTGGCCGAGCTGCACGCCGCCGATGGCGAAGAGCGCTCGCGCCTGGCGGACACGGTCTCGCGCCTGTTCCTGCGCCAGGGCCACAAGCCCGGCCGTTAGCGGCCTCCACCGAATCCGTCTGGCGCACGGCCCGCGGCCGCGCGTCGCCGCCCTCGCTTTGCCTGAACCTCCACGATGAACCCGACCCTGCGCGAACAGTTCGACCGCCTCGGCCTGCGCCTGGCCGAGCTCGACGCCACGCTGGCCGACCCCGCGGTCTCCGCCGACATCAAGCGCTGGCGCTCCTTGTCGCGCGAACAGGCCGAGGTGAGCGGCATCGTGGAGCGCTACGCCCGCTATCGCCAGCGCGAAGCGGACCTCGCGGCCGCCCAGGCGATGCTGGACGACGCCGAGATGGCCGAGATGGCGCGCGAGGAAGTCGCCGCCGCCGGTGCCGACATGGAGCGCCTGCATGCCGAACTGCAGACCGCGCTGATCCCCAAGGACCCGGACGACGAGCGCGCGGCCTTCCTGGAGATCCGCGCCGGCACAGGCGGCGACGAGTCGGCCCTCTTCGCCGGCGACCTGGCGCGCATGTACCTGCGCTTCTGCGAACGCCGCGGGTGGCGCACCGAGGTGCTGAGCCAGAGCGACAGCGAACTCGGGGGCTACAAGGAACTGGTGCTGCGCGTGGAGGGCGAAGGCGTCTACGGCCAGCTGCGCTTTGAAAGCGGAGGCCATCGCGTGCAACGCGTGCCGGCCACGGAAAGCCAGGGCCGCATCCACACCAGCGCCTGCACCGTGGCCGTGATGCCCGAGCCGGATGAAGCGGAGGACGTGAACATCAATCCGGCCGAGCTGCGCATCGACACCTTCCGCGCCAGTGGCGCCGGCGGCCAGCACGTCAACAAGACGGACAGCGCCATCCGCATCACCCACCTGCCCACGGGCATCGTGGCCGAATGCCAGGATGACCGGAGCCAGCACCGCAACAAGGCCAAGGCCATGGCCGTGCTGGTGGCGCGTCTGCGCGAAAAGGACCGCAGCGAACGCGCCGCCAAGGAGGCCGCCACGCGCAAGGGCCTCATCGGCAGCGGCGACCGCAGCGACCGCATCCGCACCTACAACTTCCCACAAGGCCGGCTGACCGACCACCGCATCAACCTCACGCTGTACAAGCTGCAGCAGGTGATGGACGGCGATCTGGGCGATGTCGTCGAGGCGCTGCAGGCCGCACGCGCCGCCGAGCAGCTGGCGCAGCTGGAAGCGGGTCGCTGAAGGCCATGCGCATCCGCGACGCCCTGGCCCTGGCCCAGGCGCTGGGGGTGGCGAGGCTGGACGCACAGCTCCTGCTGGCGCACAGGCTCGGGCGTTCGCGCGCCTGGCTGCTGGCGCACGATGACGATGCCCTGGGCGAAACGGATGCCGCCGCGTTGCGCGACGGCCTGCGGCGCCGCGCCGCCGGGGAGCCACTGGCCTACATCACCTGTGTGGCGGAGTTTCGCGGGCTGGCGCTGGCGGTGTCGCCGGCGGTCCTCATCCCGCGCCCGGAAACGGAACTGCTGGTCGAGTGGGCGCTGGAATTGCAGCCTGCCGAGGCCGAAGTGGACGTGGCCGACCTCGGCACCGGCAGCGGGGCCGTGGCACTGGCGCTGCAGCAGGCACGGCCGCGCTGGCGCGTCACGGCCACCGACCGCAGCCCGCAGGCGCTGGCCGTCGCGCGCGAGAACGCGGCCCGCCATGCCCCTTCGTTGGCCTTGGCGCAGGGCGACTGGTGGGGAGCGCTGGTGGGCCGGCGCTTCGCGCTGGTGGTCTCGAACCCGCCCTATGTGGCGGGTGACGACCCGCATCTGGCCGCACTCGGCCACGAACCGCGCGCCGCGCTGACGCCCGAAGGGGACGGACTGGCTGCGCTGGCTCGCATCGTGGCCGGGGCGCCGGCGCACCTCGAAGCCGGCGGCTGGCTGGTGCTGGAGCACGGCCACGACCAGGCCGAGGCGGTGCGTGCCTGCCTGGTCCGCAGTGGCTTTGACGCCACGTCGACGCGCTCCGATCTCGCCGGCTTGCCGCGCTGCAGTGCCGGCTGCTGGCGGGGCTGAGAAATAGTGCCGCCGCCCCGGCGGCCATACCACCGGTTACCGAGGCCGGCCAGCCGCCGGAGGTGCACTTCCCGAGGAAGCGGCGCATGATGTGCGCGTCGGACCTGTGCGAAGGAGTTCGGAATGAGCGTCCACCACACCCGCTGCTGCGCCCTGCTGGCCCTGGCCGCGCTCGGCTTCAACGCAGGCGCAGCCGACGGCTTGGCCACGCCGCCAGCCGAAAACCTGTGGCCGCGCTGGCAGGCGCGCATTGCCGTGCAGTCGGCGAGCGTCTCGCCGCTGGCCTGGTCAGGCCTGCTGGACAGCGGCAGCGCGCAGCGGACGGTCCAGGGGGGGGCATTGCTCGGCGACTACTACTTCGCCTTGCCTTCCTTCGGCGGCTTTCGCGCCAGCGGCGGTTTCGTCAGCGGCAGCCTGGGTGGCCTGCCCCTGGCCAGTACCAGCGCGGGTCCGCTGCTCGGCATGTCGCTGGACGGCAGCGCCTTGCGCCTGAACAGCGCCGGCCACGAAACAGCCGCAGCCCTGCCCTACCTCGGCGTGGGCTTCAGCAGCGCTCCCTGGCGCAACGGCCTGGCGATCTCGGCCGACCTCGGACTCGTCGCCGAGCATGTCTCGGCCGCCGGCGGCGTGCGCCGCGCGGTGTTCGGCAGCCAGGCTCTCGACGGCGCGTTGCGCGAGCTTCGCCTGTCGCCGCTGCTGCAGCTGGGCGTGCGCTACACCTTCTGAGCTGAGCCTTGGCAAGCCCCGCCTTGCAGCGGGACGTCGGGGCCTTGACGCATACTCGCGACTTTGCTGATTTCGCGAGGAAGATCCCATGGACGACGTGCAAAAGCGCATCGACGAAATGGTCAAGAGCAACCGCGTCATGCTCTTCATGAAGGGCACGGCGCAGTTCCCCCAGTGCGGCTTCTCCGGCCGCGCCATCCAGGTGCTCAAGGCCGCCGGCGCCACCGAGATCAACACCTTCAACGTGCTGGAAGACGAGGAAGTCCGTCAGGGCATCAAGGACTACGCTCAGTGGCCGACGATCCCGCAGCTCTACGTGAACGGCGAATTCGTCGGTGGCTCGGACATCATGATGGAGATGTACCAGTCGGGCGAACTGCAGCAGATGCTGGGCGCCAAGGCCTGAACAGGCCTAGGGAGGCGCCGAGCCTCCCTCGTACGGCGGATGGTGCCGCCATCGGTCGGGTCAGACGATGTCGGTGCGGCCGAGCTTGTGCCGCGTCAGCCACAGGACGTCGTCATCATGACCACCCGCTTCGCCCAATGGGCGCTGATGGCCACCCTGGCCGCAGCGCCGGCAGCGTTCGCCACCACGCACAGCTACAGCTTCAGCGGTACCCTGGGCAGCGTGGACCCGCTGGCCAGCGGCTTTCCGGCCGCGCTGGCCGGCTTGCCCGCGGATTCACCCTACACCGCGGTCTTGAGCTTCGAGCCGACTTCGGCGCCTGCCGCGAACCCCTTCGGCGGCATCTTCGCGCAGGCCACGCTGTACAAGCCGGCGTCGTTCACCTTCAGCTTCTCGGTTGGCGGTGTCACGCTCGACGACTGGACCGACCGCTTCGGTCTGCACGTGTTCGTCTGGAACGACGAGATCACCGTGGGCAGCACGCAGAACGACGGCGTTCTCTTCATGAATATCGGCTCGCCGGGCGACACCATGTTCCAGTTCGGCAACCTGCTCTACGGCATGTCCACGCTGGCCAGCGACGCCATGCCATCGGCCACCATCCCCGGTGGCTTCGCGCTGGAACTCGGCCAATCGCCGCTGAACAGCCGCTGGGTCACGACCGGTGGACAAGACTTGGTGTTCGCGGCCGTGCCCGAACCATTCAGTCCGGCGCTGTGGGTGGCCGGCGTGCTCGCACTCATGGCGGCACGAGGGCTCAGGCGCGGGGCCCTTCGCTGATCTGCCAGAGCCGCCGCGCGCCGAACACCGCGTTCGGGTACTCGGGCCTCCCCCGGCTGCCGTTGTAGCGGCCCAGCGCCATCGGCAGGTCACCTTTCTCGCGGTCGATGTAGTGGCGCAGGATAGTGCAGCCGAAGCGCAGGTTGGTCTGCAGGTGGAAAAGCCGACGGTCGTCGCCATCGCCGATCAGCCGCGCCCAGAAGGGCATCACCTGCATGTAGCCGCGCGCGCCGGCGCTGCTGATCACGTACTTGCGAAAGCCGCTTTCCACCTGGATCAGGCCCAGCACCAGGGCCGTTTCCAGGCCGGCGCGGCGGCTTTCGTACCAGGCTGCTTCCAGGAACTCCACGCGCACGTGGTGCTCGGTCTTGTAGCGCCTGAGCTTTTCGCTGGCCGCTCCCAGCCAGCGCAGGTAGGCCAGCCGGGCCTCCACGCTGTCGAAGCTGGGCTTGGGCGGGGCGGCGTCCGCCACCGACGCGGCCAACGCCGTTCGCACGGCGTCAGCCAAGGGTTCTTCGACCTGCGCGCCCGCCTGGGCACGGTGCGACGGCAGCAGCGCAAGCGGGCCGGCGAGCAGCGCGCGGCGCTGCAGGCTCATGCGGCGAGGCGGGCTTTCACCGTGGCAACTGCATCGGCCAGCGCCACGGCGGCAGCTTCGGCCTCGCGGCGGCCCTGCACTTCCACCGTGCCGGCCTTCAGGCCCCGGTCGGACAGCACGACCCGCAAGGGCACGCCAATGAGTTCCCAGTCGGCGAACATGGCGCCGGGACGTTCGCCGCGATCGTCCAGCAGCACGTCGATGCCGACTGCGGCCAGCTCATCGTGCAAGCGATCGGCGGCGGCCTTCACGTCGGCGCTGCGGTCGTAGCCGATGGGGCACACCACCACGGCGAACGGCGCCATCGACACCGGCCAGATGATTCCCCGCTCGTCGTGGTTCTGCTCGATGGCCGCACCCAGCAAGCGCGTGACGCCGATGCCGTAGCAGCCCATCTCGAAAGGCTGCGGCTTGCCGTTCTCGTCGAGGAAGTTGGCGCCCATGGGCCCGCTGTACTTCTTCGTGCCGAGATAGAACACGTGGCCGACCTCGATGCCGCGCTGGATGGCCAGCACGCCCTGGCCGTCGGGCGAAGGCTCGCCGGCCAGCACGTTGCGGATGTCGGCCACGAGGTCGGGCTCGGGGAGATCGCGGCCCCAGTTCACGCCAGTGATGTGGAAGTCGGGCTCGTTGGCGCCGCAGACGAAGTCGGCCATCTTGGCCACCGTGCGGTCGGCGACGACCTTCACCGGCTTCTTCAGGCCGATGGGACCCAGGTAGCCCGGCTTGCAGCCGAAGTGATCCTCGATCTCGCTCACCGTGGCGAAGCGGAAGCCGTCCTTGAGGCCTTCCACCTTGCCGGCCTTGATCTCGTTGAGCGCGTGGTCGCCACGAACGAGCAGCAGCCACACGGTGGTCATCACGATGTCGCCGGCTTCATTCTTCACGTCGGTCGCCAGCACCAGCGACTTCACCGTTCGCTGCAACGGGATGCCCAGCAACTCGGCCACGTCTTCGCAGGTGCTCTTGCCCGGCGTGGGCGTCTTCGCCATCACCTGCGCGGGCGCAGCGCGGTCACCCGCGGGGGCCAGCGCCTCGGCAAGTTCGATGTTGGCGGCGTAGTCGCTGGTGGGGCAGTAGACGATGGCGTCTTCGCCCGTGTCGGCGATGACCTGGAACTCGTGCGAAGCGTCACCGCCGATGGCACCCGTGTCGGCTGCGACGGCGCGGTACTGCAGGCCGAAACGGTCGAAGATGCGCTTGTAGGCCTCGAACATCGCCTGGTAGCTCTTCAGTGCGCCGGCCTTGTCGCGATCGAAGGAGTAGGCGTCCTTCATCGTGAACTCGCGGCCGCGCATGACGCCGAAGCGCGGGCGGCGCTCGTCGCGGAACTTGGTCTGGATGTGATAGAAGTTTCGCGGCAGCTGCTTGTAGCTGCGCAGCTCCTGGCGCGCGATGTCGGTGATGACTTCTTCGCTCGTGGGTTGAATGACGAAGTCTCGCTCGTGGCGGTCCTTCACCCGCAGCAGCTCGGGACCATAGGCCTGGAAGCGGCCCGTCTCCATCCAGAGTTCAGCAGGTTGCACCACCGGCATCAGCAACTCCACGGCACCGGCGCGGTTCATCTCCTCGCGGATGATGCCTTCCACCTTGCGGATGACCCTCAGGCCCAGCGGCATGTAGTTGTAGATGCCGGCGCCCAGGCGCTTGATGAGCCCGGCGCGCATCATCAGCTGATGGCTCTTGACCTCGGCGTCGGCGGGCGCTTCCTTGAGCGTGGAGATGAAGGTGGCTGAAGCTTTCATGGGCGATGAGATCTGCACGCGAGGCGCGCCGTGGGAGGCACGCACAAGGGCCGGGAACGCCCTCTTGACGCATGCGGGTTAGCGAGGAATCCCGCGCCGCACTGCGCCGGTGCAATAATGAAACCAGTCACAGAATTGGGGTCCGATTATGCTCGACCGGGAAGGCTTCAGGCCCAACGTCGGCATCATCCTGCTGAACCCGCGCAACCAGGTCTTCTGGGGCAAGCGCCTCCGTACGCATTCCTGGCAGTTCCCGCAGGGTGGCATCAAGCACGGCGAGTCGCCTGAGCAGGCGATGCTCCGCGAACTGCACGAGGAAGTGGGCCTGCGGCCCGAGCACGTGCAGATCATCGCCCGAACGCGCGATTGGTTGCGCTACGAAGTACCCGAACACTTCATCCGCAAGGACGCCCGCGGCCACTACCGCGGCCAGAAGCAGATCTGGTTTCTGTTGCGCCTGATGGGACACGACAGCGATCTCAACCTGCGCGCCACCGATCACCCCGAGTTCGACGCCTGGCGCTGGAACGACTATTGGGTACCGCTGGACCTGGTGATCGAGTTCAAGCGCAACGTGTACGAGATGGCGCTGACCGAGCTGGCGCGCTACCTGCCGAGGGTCAACCACCACAACCGCTACCTGCGCTCCGGCTTGCGTGCGCAGCGCTTCGAGCCGGATGCCCACGCGGGTGCGGTCGATGCTTCGGCTTCAGAAGGGCCCGCGCCACCGGCGGAGTGAACTACATCAGCACGAGGTTGGTGCGATCGATCAGTTCGGGTTCGTTGGCGTAGCCCAGCAGGGCCTCGATCTGGCTTGAGGGCTTTCGAGCGATGAGCCTGGCCTCCGCCGAGGAGTAGTTGGCCAGACCGCGCGCGACCTCCTCGCCCCGCAGGGACCGCACGGCGATGACATCACCGCGCGCGAACTCGCCGTGCACCTCGTGCACACCGATGGGCAACAGGCTCTTGCCTTCGTCGCGGAGCTTGGCCACCGCGCCTTCGTCCACTGCCACGGCGCCACGCAGCTGCAGGTGGTCCATCATCCACTGCTTGCGCGCCGCCATCTTCGGTGTGCCGGCCACGAGCGCCGTGCCGATGCGTTCACCCTGCGCCAGGCGCAGCAGCACATCGGGCTCCCGACCCCAGGCGATGACGGTGCTCGTGCCGCTGCCGGCCGCGCGTTTCGCGGCCAGGATCTTGGTCAGCATGCCGCCCCGGCCGATGGCCGAGCCCGCACCGCCGGCCATGGCCTCCAGCGCCGGGTCACCGGCCGTGGCCTCGTCGATGAAGCGCGCGTCCGGGACCTTGCGGGGGTCGGCCGCGTAGAGGCCGCGCTGGTCGGTGAGGATGACGTAGGCGTCGGCGTCGACGAGATTGGCCACCAACGCGCCGAGCGTGTCGTTGTCACCAAACTTGATCTCGTCGTTGACCACCGTGTCGTTCTCGTTGATCACGGGAATGACCTTGAGGGACAGCAGCGTCAGCAGCGTGGAGCGGGCGTTCAGGTAGCGCTCGCGATCGGCAAGATCGGCGTGCGTCAGCAGCACCTGCGCGCTGCCCATGCCGTGCTGGCGAAGATGGGTCTCGTACATCTGCGCGAGGCCCATCTGGCCCACGGCGGCCGCGGCCTGGAGCTCATGCAGTTCCCGCGGACGTTCGGCCCAGCCCAGCCGCTTCATGCCTTCGGCGATGGCGCCGCTGGACACCATCACGAGCTCGCGCCCCAGACCGGCCAGCGCGGCCAGTTGGCGCGACCAGTTGCCGATGGCCTCGGCGTCGACGCCGCGCCCTTCGTTCGTGACGAGGCTGGAGCCGACCTTGACGACGATGCGTCGGGCGGACTGCAGCACGCTCATTCGGCAGCCTCCGCGGCATCGCCGAAGCGGACATCGGGCAGCGCCTGCGAGCGCTGATCCGGCGCCACGTGCTTCCAGATCGCCTCGAGCAAGGGTTGAAGTCCGTCGCGTGCCAGCGCCGAGATCGAGAACACCGGTCCCTTCCAGCGCAGCCGGCGCACGTAGTCCTTCACGCGCTTCTCGCGCTCGGCCTCGGGCACCATGTCGAGCTTGTTGAAGACCAACCAGCGTGGCTTGGCGTGAAGCGCCGGGTCGTACTTCTTCAGTTCGGCCACGATGGCCCGCGCCTGCACCACCGGATCCACGCCTTCGTCGAACGGCGCGGCGTCGACGATGTGCAGCAGCAGCCGCGTGCGCTGCAGATGGCGCAGGAACTGGTGACCCAGCCCTGCGCCCTCCGAGGCCCCTTCGATGAGGCCCGGCACGTCGGCCACCACGAAGCTGCGCTCGGGACCGACGCGCACCACGCCGAGATTGGGGTGCAGCGTGGTGAAGGGATAGTCGGCGATCTTCGGGCGTGCATTCGAGACGGCGGCGATCAAGGTGCTCTTGCCGGCGTTGGGCATGCCGAGCAGGCCCACGTCGGCGAGCACACGCAGTTCGAGCTTGAGCTTGAAGGCCTGCCCGGGCCACCCGGGTGTCTTCTGACGCGGGCTGCGGTTGGTGCTGGTCTTGAAGTGCAGGTTGCCGAATCCACCGTCGCCGCCCTTGGCGATGAGCACGCGCTGACCATGCTCCAGCAGTTCCACCATCACTTCGCCGGTCTCGGCGTCGGAGACGATGGTGCCCACCGGCATGCGCAGGTCGATGTCGGGGCCGGCGGCGCCGAACTGGTCGGATCCACGGCCGGGCTCGCCATTGCGCGCCTCATGCCGGCGCGTGTAGCGGTAGTCGATCAGTGTGTTGATGTTCTGGTCGGCGACCGCCCAGACGCTGCCGCCGCGGCCGCCATCGCCGCCATTGGGGCCGCCGAACGGAATGAACTTCTCGCGGCGAAAGCTCACGCAACCGGCGCCGCCATTGCCCGCGGCGACATCGATCAGCGCTTCGTCGATGAATTTCATGGGGCGACCCTTCTCAAACGAAAAAGCCCCGGCACGCCGGGGCTTCGCTGGGTGAGCGAAGAATCGTTCAGACCGGCGTGACGAACACGGTCTGGCGGTTCAACGCGCCCTTGGTCTCGAACGAGACCGAACCATCGACCAACGCGAACAGCGTGTGGTCCTTGCCGATGCCCACGCCGGTGCCCGGGTGGAACTTGGTGCCGCGTTGGCGGACGATGATGGCGCCGGCCGAGACCGTCTGGCCGCCGAACACCTTCACGCCGAGCATCTTCGGCTGGGAATCGCGGCCGTTGCGGGTGGAGCCGCCGCCCTTTTTCTGTGCCATGGTGGATCAGCTCCCGTCAGGCGTTGATCGAGCCGATTTCCAGCTCGGTGAAGGTTTGGCGATGACCGCCGTGCTTCTGGTAATGCTTGCGGCGGCGCATCTTGAAGATGCGCACCTTGTCGTGCTTGCCATGCGCCACCACGGTGGCCTTCACGCTCGCACCCGCGACCCAGGGAGCACCGACCTTCAACTCCGCGCCGCTACCCACGGCGAGGACCTGCTCGATCACGACTTCCTGGCCCACGTCCGCAGCTATCTGTTCTACCTTGATCTTTTCGCCGGCAGCAACCTTGTATTGCTTGCCACCGGTTTTTATGACCGCGTACATGTGAGACCTTTCGAAGAAATCACTGCGCGGCTCACAGCCCAAAAAGTCGGCGTCGAGCGCGCAGAGCCTTTGAGTGTAGCACGCGCGGGTATTTGCGTTACGTCATCCGCCTGTCGCGGCCACGCCTTCCTATAATGCGCAATAGCCTTCTCCGCGCACGTGCTCGATACCACCGTCACCCTCCCGCCTGCTGCCGACCCGACCGCGTCGTCGATGCAACGGGTCGATGCGGTCATCCGCGAGCGCCTGAGCTCGCGCGTGGCACTGGTCGAGCAGATCTCCCACTACATCATCAACGCGGGCGGCAAGCGCATCCGCCCCAAGCTCGTGCTCCTCTTTGCCGAGGCTCTGGGCTATGAGGGGCCGGCGCGATACGAACTGGCCGCCGTCGTGGAGTTCATCCACACCGCCACGCTGCTGCACGACGATGTCGTCGACGAATCCGCGCTACGCCGCGGGCGAGCGACGGCCAATGCCATGTTCGGCAACGCCGCCAGTGTGCTGGTGGGCGATTTCCTCTACTCGCGTGCCTTCCAGATGATGGTCTCGGTCGGCCACATGCGGGTGCTCGAGGTCCTGGCCGACGCCACCAACGTCATCGCCGAGGGCGAAGTTCTCCAGCTGATGAACATGCACGACCCCGACCTGGCGGTCGCCGACTACCTGCAGGTCATCCGCTACAAGACGGCGAAGTTGTTCGAGGCCAGCGCCCGCCTGGGCGCCGTTCTCGCCAACGCGGGTCCTGCCATCGAGGAAGCCTGCGCCGACTTCGGGCGCTCGCTGGGGACGGCCTTCCAGCTTGTGGATGACCTGCTCGACTACGAAGGCAACACTTCCGAACTCGGCAAGAACGTCGGCGACGATCTCCGCGAGGGCAAACCCACCCTGCCGCTGCTGGTCGCCATGGAGCGTGGCACCGATGCCGAGCGTGAATTGATCCGCCATGCGATCGAGCAAGGCGAGCAGCAACGCCTGAGCGACATCCTGGCCATCGTGCGCCGCACCGGCGCACTGGAGGCCACCCGCCAAGCCGCGCATGCCGAAGCCGAGAAAGCCCGCGAACGCCTTCAAGCGCTGCCTGCGTCCAGGGCCCGGGAAGCTCTGCTAGAATTATGTGTTCGGTCGGTTCACCGCTCTTCATGAGCCGGTAACCGCACAGCCGGAAGGCTCCGGGACCGCCATGGCTGGCGATCCCGGCACATCGGGGTGTAGCTTAGCCTGGTAGAGCGCTACGTTCGGGACGTAGAGGCCGGAGGTTCGAATCCTCTCACCCCGACCAGGATCCTTGGTGCCCATCAGGCACGCCGAAGCCATGTAAGAAAGCGTCTGGAGCGTGGCTTGAGCGCTGTTCGGCGTTTACACCCTTCGGTGATTCGGCGATGATTCTTTCGAACCGCTGGTTTTGATGGGAACCCATGGCCGCTGAGACGCTGGTTGAACCGCCACAGTCCTCCCTCTCGGGTGTCGCCCGGGTGCTGGTCAATGCGGGCAAGCTGAGCGCCAAGACGGCTGAGGAACTCAGCAAGAACTCCCGCGAACGCAAGGTGAGCTTCGTGTCGGCGCTGATCGGCGCCGGCGCCGTCAAGCCTGATGACCTGGCGCATACGCTGTCCACGGCATTGGCCTTGCCGCTGATCGATCTGAACGCGGTCGACCCGACCAAGCTGCCGAAGAATCTCGTTGACGGCAAGATCTCCAACCAGTACCAGGTGATGGTGCTGGGCAAGCGGGGCAACCGCATCTTCATCGGTGCCGCCGACCCCACCGACCAGGAAGCCGCCGAGCGCATCAAGTTCGCCACGCAGCTGACGCCCGAGTGGGTCATCGTCGAGTACGACAAGCTCGCCCGTCAGATCGAGGCCCAGGGCACCAGCGCCAACGAAGTCCTGGAGTCGCTGGCCAGCGCCGACTTCGACTTCGACGTCACCGAAGAGGACACCGCGCCCACCGAGGGCAACGAGGTCACGGCCGACGTCGAGGACGCGCCGGTCGTCCGTTTCCTTCAGAAGATGCTGATCGACGCCATCAACATGCGCGCGTCCGACCTGCACTTCGAGCCCTACGAGTACACCTACCGCGTGCGCTTCCGCATCGACGGCGAACTGCGAGAGATCACCCAGCCGCCCGTGGCCATCAAGGACAAGCTGGCCTCGCGCATCAAGGTCATCTCGCGCATGGACATCGCCGAAAAGCGCGTCCCGCAGGACGGCCGCATGAAGCTGAAGTTCGGCAGCAAGGCCATCGACTTCCGCGTCAGCACCTTGCCCACGCTCTTCGGCGAGAAGGTCGTGATCCGTATCCTGGATCCGTCCAGCGCCAAGCTCGGCATCGAGGCCCTGGGCTACGAGAAGATCGAGAAGGACCGCCTGCTGCTGGCCATCCAGCGGCCCTACGGCATGATCCTGGTGACCGGGCCCACGGGCTCCGGCAAGACGGTGTCCCTGTACACCTGCCTGAACATCCTGAACCAGCCTGGCGTGAACATCGCCACGGTGGAGGACCCGGCCGAAATCAACCTGCCCGGCATCAATCAGGTCAACGTCAACGACAAGGCGGGCCTCACGTTCGCCGCCGCCCTCAAGTCCTTCCTGCGCCAGGATCCGGACATCATCATGGTCGGCGAGATCCGTGACCTGGAAACCGCCGACATCGCCATCAAGGCCGCGCAGACCGGCCACATGGTGATGAGCACGCTCCACACCAACGACGCACCCACCACGCTCACGCGGCTGCTGAACATGGGCGTCGCGCCGTTCAACATCGCTTCCAGCGTGCTGCTGATCACCGCGCAGCGCCTGGCGCGCAAGCTGTGCGAGAACTGCAAGAAGCCTGCGGACTATCCTCGTGACTCGCTGCTGAAGGCCGGCTTCAAGGCCGAAGACCTGGACGGCAACTGGAAGCCCTACCGCGCTGTGGGCTGCTCGGCCTGCACCAACGGCTACAAGGGCCGCGTCGGCATCTATCAGGTGATGTCGATCAGCGAGTCCATACAGCGCATCATCCTCTCCGAAGGCACCGCGCCCGACATCGCCAAGCAGGCTCAGCTCGAGGGCGTGCGCGACCTGCGCCAGTCCGGCCTGATCAAGGTGCGGGCAGGCGTCACGACGCTCGAGGAAGTGATCTCGGTCACCAACGAGTAACCCCAGGCTCCACACCCCCTCCATGGCCACAGCCGCAATCGCCAAAGCTCCCAAGGAAATCATCTTCGAATGGGAGGGCAAGGACCGCAACGGCAAGGTCGTGCGCGGCGAGATGCGCGCCGGCGGCGAGGCGGTGGTCAACGCCAGCCTGCGCCGGCAGGGCATCCTCGTCAGCAAGGTCAAGAAACGCCGCACCAGCGGCGGCAAGTCCATCAAGCAGAAGGACATCGCCATCTTCACGCGCCAGCTGGCGACGATGATGAAGGCCGGTGTGCCGCTGCTGCAGTCCTTCGACATCGTGGCCCGTGGCAGCACCAACCCACGCATGACCAAGCTGCTGACGGACATCCGCTCCGACGTGGAGACGGGGACCAGCCTGTCGTCCGCCTTCCGCAAGCACCCGATGCACTTCGACGCGCTCTACTGCAACCTGGTGGAAGCCGGCGAGGCAGGCGGCATCCTGGAAGCGCTGCTCGACCGTCTGGCCATCTACCAGGAGAAGACGCTCGCCATCAAGCAGAAGATCAAGTCGGCATTGATGTACCCGATCGCGGTGATCATCGTCGCCTTCGTCGTGCTGACGGTGATCATGCTGTTCGTCATCCCCGCCTTCAAGGAGGTCTTCAAGTCCTTCGGCGGCGAGCTGCCTGCCCCCACCCTGGCGGTCATCGCCATGTCCGAGTTCTTCGTCGCCTGGTGGTGGCTGCTCTTCGGTTTGCTGGGCGGTGGCCTCTACTTCTTCTTCCAGAGCTGGAAACGCTCCGAGAAGATGCAGATGGCGATGGACCGCCTGCTGCTTCGCGTCCCGGTCTTCGGCGACCTGATCAACAAGTCCGTCATCGCCCGCTGGACCCGCACGCTGTCCACCATGTTCGCGGCGGGCGTGCCGCTGGTGGAGGCGCTCGATTCCGTCGGCGGCGCCTCGGGCAATGCGGTCTACGCGCAGGCGACCGAGCAGATCCAGAAGGACGTCTCCACGGGTTCGGCGCTCACGACGTCGATGACGTCCACCGGCGTGTTCCCCGTGATGGTGCTGCAGATGGCGGCCATCGGTGAAGAGTCGGGCTCCCTGGACCACATGCTCGCCAAGGCGGCCGAGTTCTACGAGGACGAGGTCGATGAGATGGTCAAGGGCCTGTCCAGCCTGATGGAGCCCTTCATCATCGTCATCCTGGGCACGCTGATCGGCGGCATCGTCGTGTCGATGTACCTGCCGATCTTCAAGCTGGGCCAGGTCGTCTGAGCGCGATGGACGCGACCCTCGGCCAGTTGCTGCTGTCCCCGCCGCTCCTGGCCATCGCGGGCCTGTGCATCGGCAGCTTTCTGAACGTCGTCGCGCACCGCCTGCCGCAGCGGCTGGAGCGCAGCTGGTGGGCCGACATGGCGGGCCAGCTCAAGGACGAAGCACCCTGGCGCAGGCTCTTTCCGGCCGCGTCGCGCCGCCCCGCCTGCCTCGACGAGGCCGCGCGAGCGATCGAGGGCGAGATCGGCCGGCTCGCGCCGCTCGGCCTGGCCCGGCCACGTTCGCGCTGCCCGGCCTGCGGTCATGCGCTCGCCTGGCACGAGAACATCCCGCTGCTGGGCTGGCTGCGGCTCAAGGGCCGCTGCAGCGCCTGCACCGCCCCGATCCCGGTACGCTACCCCATCGTCGAGCTCGCCACGGGCGCGCTCTTCCTCG
>JAEUPH010000237.1 GCA_016790395.1 Rubrivivax sp.
AGGGCGAGCTGCTGTTCGAAGCGCCGCCGCCCGCGCCGCTGGCAGAAGAGAACCGGGCGGTCTCGGCGCGCAACGTCTTCATCACCAACACGCTGCTGGCCGACGTCACGCTGCGCGGCACGGCGGCCAGGGCGCAGGCCACGCTCAAGAGGCCCGACCTGTACGGCAAGACCGGCACCACCAACGACGCCGTCGATGCCTGGTTCGCAGGCTGGGCGCCCGGCGTGGTGGCCGTGGGCTGGATGGGCTACGACGATCCGGCCTCGCTGGGTGAACGCGAATCCGGCGGCGGACTGGCACTGCCGATCTGGGTGGACAGCCTGGCGCGCATGCTCAAGGGGGTGGCCGTGCAGGCGCTGGTGCCGCCGGAGGGCGTGGTGCCCGTGAATGGCGACTGGCGCTACACCGAGTGGGCCGAAGGCGGCTTCGTGCCACGCATCGGTGCGCCGCGGGCCGAGCCGCCGGCGAGCGCAGCGTCCGAGCCGCCGCGCTGACGCACGAACCGCCGGTTTCATTCCAGCCCGTGCAGGCCGCGCTTTCCCGGATGGCTGCGCTCGGACCGGCGTGACAGCCTGCGGCGTTGTACTCAGCCCGCCCCGGAGGCGTCCGATGTCACTTCTTCTTCGTTGCGGCCCTGTCCTGGCCGCACTGGGCCTCGCGGCCTGCAGCAGCACGCCGACGGCGCCCGATGCGCCATCGCTCATCCGCAAGGCCGAACAGGCCCTGGGCAGCCCCAACGCGAAGACGCTCACGCTCAGCGGCCGCGGCACCGGCGCCACCTTCGGGCAGGCCTGGCAGCCGATGATGGCCTGGCCGGCCCTGAACTACAGCCAGATCACCCGAGCCGTGAACCTGGAAGCGGGGGCCTACCGCGAGGAGTTCGGACGCAGCCGCGCCGAGCCCAACGGCGGCGGCGCCGTGCCGCTGATGGGCCTGGGCGAGCAGCGCGCCACGGGACTGTTCCGCGACGGCTTCGCCTGGAACCAGGCCGGCGCCAACGCCGTGCCGGCACCGGTGGCCGTGCCCGGGCGCGTGCACGACATGCTGACCACCTCGCCGCTGGTGCTGTTGAAGGCCGCGCAGCGCCACGGCGCCACGGCCGGCCGCCAGGCGGTGGACGGGGTGACGATGGACACGCTGACGGTGAAGGTGCCCGGCTGGTTCGAGGCCACCGGCTTCCTGGACGACACCGGCCGCATCGTGCGCATCGAGTCCACCATGCCGCACCCGGTGCTGGGCGACACGCCCGTGCTCACGCAGTTCAGCGACTGGAAGGACTTCGGCGGCACGCCGCTGCCCACGCGCGTTCGCCAGAGCCAGGGCGCCTCGCCCGTGCTCGACTGGACGGTGACCGACGCCAAGATCAACGAGCCGGTGGACATCGGCGTGCCCGACAACGTGCGCGCGGCCAAGGAGAACGTCACCGCCGACAAGGTGGCCGAAGGCGTGTGGTTCCTCGCCGGCGGCTCGCACAACAGCGTGGCCATCGAGCTGGCCTCGCAGATCCTGCTGGTGGAAAGCCCGCTGTACGACGGCCGTGCGCTGGCCGTGATCGAGAAGGCCAACCAGCTGGTGCCGGGCAAGACCGTGAAGACGGTCGTCAACTCGCACCACCACTTCGACCATGCGGGCGGCCTCCGCGCCGCGGTGTCTCAAGGCGCGACGCTCATCACCAGCGCTCTGGCCAAGCCCTACTTCGAGCGCGTCTTCGCCAACCCCAACAAGGTGGCGCCGGACCGCCTGGCTGCGTCCGGGCAGACCGCACGC
>JAEUPH010000234.1 GCA_016790395.1 Rubrivivax sp.
GTACTTCGTCCAGCTCCGGCCGCGGTCGGTGCTGTAGGCCAGCTCCTGCGCCTGGCCACCTTCGGGGCGGCGCAGGCAGCCGGTGTAGACGGCCACCAGCGGCGGTCCGCTGCCATCGCCGAAGCCGCTGGTGTTGCCGGCGTCCACGACCACGCTGCCCGAGAAGATGGACACGCGCTCGTCCTCGGCAATGGCCAGTGGCAGCTCCTGCCAGTGCAGCAGGTCGGTGCTCACGGCGTGGCCCCAGCTCATGTGGCCCCACTGGGAGCCGAAGGGGTTGTGCTGGAAGAAGAGGTGGTACTCGCCGTCGAAGAAGACCAGGCCGTTGGGGTCGTTGATCCAGTTCCGGTGCGCGCTGAAGTGGACCTGCGGGCGGTGGGCTTCGTCACGCAGGTTCATGCCCGCACGCTCCAGGCCCAGGGGGCGAGCGTGGTGTCGCCCGCGCGGGCTGGCGTGCCGCTCAGGTTCGCCGTCAGCGTGAGTTGGCGGCCGGCATGGCGGCGCGTGAAGCGCAGCACGCGTTCATGGCCGGTGTCGTCGAAGCGCAGCGTGTCGTCGCCGATTTCGGTGGTCATCAGCGCCGCATGGGTGCGCTTCAGCGCCAGCAGCCGCGCGTAGAAGCGCTCCAGCCGCCGCGGGCCCCAGGCGATGGCGTCCTTCTCGAAGAACTGCAGCCGCTTCTCGAAGAAGGCCTCCTGGCCGCCGTAGATCAGCGGCATGCCCGGCAGCAGCGCGGCCACGGCCGCCAGCGCCTGGAAGGCGGGCAGGCTGCCGTACAGCTCGGCGTCGCTGCCTTCCCAGCTGTTGCTGTCGTGGTTGCCGGTGAAGTTCATGCCGATGGCGTCGGCCGGGTAGCGCGCGCGGCGGTGTTCCCACCAGGCCGCCAGTGCGGCGGGGCCTGCGTTGCCCCGGGACAGCTGCTTCAGCGTGTCGAAGAGCTTCCAGTCGTAGCCCATGTCGAAGGCCCGCGCGTGCAGTTCGGGCTTGTCGGCCTCGGCCAGCATGAAGACGGGTTTCACCGCTTCGAGCTTCGGCCGTACGTACTCCCAGAAGGGCAGCGGCACGAGGCTGGCCACGTCGCAGCGGAAGCCGTCGAAACCGGCCTCGCGCAGCCAGAAGAGCATGGCGTCGGCCATGGCTTCCCACAGGGGGCGCTGGCCGTAGTCCAGGCCCACCACGTCGTCCCACACCTCCACCTTGCCGCCTTCGGGCTGGAAGGTGAAGCCGACGAGTTCGCCCTGCGCGTTGCGCTGGAACCAGTCGGGGTGCTGCGTCGTCCAGGGGTGGTCCCAGGCGGTGTGGTTGGCCACCCAGTCGAGGAGGACCTTCATGCCCAGGGCGTGCGCGCGGTGCACCACGCGCCGGAGGTCGGCCAGCGTGCCGAACTCGGGGTTCACCGCGGTGTAGTCGCGGATGGAGTAGTAGCTGCCGAGCGTGCCCTTGCGGTTCTTCGTGCCGATGGGTTGCAGCGGCATCAGCCAGAGGATGCCCACGCCCATCTTCGCCAGCCGCGGCAGGTGGGCCTCGAAGGCCCGCAGCGTGCCTTCGGGCGTGAACTGGCGCAGGTTGACCTCGTAGATCGAGGCCTGGCGTGCCCAGCTCACAAGCGTTCTGCCGCTGGCCGGCAGCGCGCCGGCCGCGCCGGCGAAAGGCGCACCGAGCAGCAGCGCCCCGGCCTCGCGGCGGTCAAGGTCCGTCATGGTCTGTCATCCCTTCACGCCGCCGGCGGCCAGGCCGGCGATCATCCAGCGCTGCGCCAGCAGGAACACGGTGGTGATGGGCAGGCCCGACAGCAGCGCGGCCGCGGCGAAGTCGCCCCAGCGGAAGTTGTGTTCCTGCACGAAGAGCTTGCTGCCCACGGCCAGCGTGAGCTGGTCCTGCTGGCTCAGCAGCACGCTGGCCACGGGGTACTCGATCACGGCGCCGATGAAGGCCAGCATGAACACCACCACGAGGATGGGCACCGCCATGGGCAGCAGCACGCGGCGGAAGGCCTGCCAGGGCTTCGCGCCGTCCACGCGCGCCGCTTCCTCGATCTCCACCGGCAGCGTGTCGTAGTAGCCCTTGAGCGTCCACACGTGCATGGCGATGCCGCCCGAGTAGGCCAGGATCAATGCACCGTGCGTGTTCAGGCCGATGGCCGGGAAGGCCGCACCGAGCCGGTCGAAGATGGCGTAGATGGCCACCAGCGCCAGCACGGCCGGGAACATCTGCATCAGCATCAGCCCGGTCAGCAGCTGCCGCCGGCCGCGGAAGCGGATGCGCGCCAGCGCGTAGCTGGCGGTGGTGGACAGCAGCAGCGTCACCAGCGCCGAGCCCAGCGCCACCTTGATGGAGTTCCACAGCCACAGCAGCACGGGGAGATCGGGCGCCATCGGCTGGCCGTCAGGCCCGGCGACCGACATCCCCAGCACGTAGCGCCAGTGCTCGAAGCTGATCTCCTGCGGGATCAGCGAGCCAGCCGCGAAGTTGCCCGGCCGCAGCGACACCGACACCACGATGAGGAAGGGGAACAGCACCGCCGCGCACAGCAGCAGCAGGAAAGCGTGTGCCGCCAGCAGGCGCAGCCGCTGCGACTTGGGTTGCACGATGGCCATGGGCAGGGCTCCGTTCAGCGCTTCGGTTCGTCGCCGTCGATGCGCGTGAAGCGCAGCTGCAGCAGCGTGACGGCGGCGACGATGAGGAAGATCACGGTGGAGATGGCGGCGGCCAGGCCGAACTGCTGGCCCGAGTCCTGGAAGGCGATGCGCCAGGTGTAGCTGACCAGGATGTCGGTGCTCCCGGCGGGCAACGGGGTGTCGATGCGGTCGGGCCGCCCGCCGGTGAGCAGGCTGACGAGCACGAAGTTGTTGAAGTTGAAGGCGAAGGCGCTGATGAGCAGCGGCGTCAGGGGCTTCAGGATCAGCGGCAGCGTGATGGTCCGGAAGTTCACCCAGGGCCCGGCACCGGCCACGGCCGAAGCCTCGTACAGGTCGGCCGGGATCGACTTGATGAGCCCGGAGCAGATCACCATCATGTACGGGAAGCCGAGCCAGACGTTCACGATGAGCAGCATCGCGCGCGCCAGCGTGGGGTCGCTGAACCACGCGGGCTTGATGCCGAACAGGCCGTTGAGGATGAAGTTGATCTCGCCCAGGTTCTGGTTGAAGAGGCCCTTGAAGACGAGGATGCTGATGAAGCCCGGCACGGCGTACGGCAGGAACAGCACCAGCCGGTAGGCGCCCTTGAAGGGCAGGGCCTCCCAGTTCAGCAGCGCCGCCAGCAGCAGGCCCAGCGCGGCGGTGCCGGCGACGGTGAGCGCCGAGAAGGCGACGGTCCACAGGAACACGCCGGTGAAGGGCTCTCGGAAGCGGCCCTCGCTGAAGATCGTCGCGTAGTGGCGCAGGCCCACGCCGACGCGGTAGCCGGGGGTGAGCGTGGCGCCGTCGGGGGCGGTGTAGAAGCCTTGCGTGTCGTCGCGGCGGTAGACGGTCTTCGTCCCGCGTTCGACGAGCGAGCCGTCGGGCTGCGCCGCGTAGAGCGGCTGGCGCTCGGCGAATTCGCGCAGGTTCACGAGCGTGAGCGTGGCGCCACCGGGCGCCAGCAGCTTCAGCCGGCGCAGCGCGGGCAGCTGCGGCACCACCTGGGCCAGTGGCAGCGCGGCGCCGAGCGCCGCGCCGTCTGCGGCCTGCAGCGGCACTGGCGAGGCGAAGCTGCTCGCGCCCAGGGCCACCGGCGGCGTGACCAGCGCCGGCCCTTCCGTGCCCTGCAGCCGCAGCCGGAAGCCCACCCCATCGGCATGCAGCGTGAAGGCGCGCTCGGAGTCGGCCACCGGCGTGGCTTCGTCGAGCAGGTAGACCCGGGCGGCATCGTGGTCCAGCAGGTTCTGCGAGCTGTAGTTGGTGAAGCCGATGCCCACCGTGTAGAGCATGGGAAACACCACGAAGAGCAGCGCCGCGGCCACGCCAGGGAACAGGTAGCGCAGCGCGTTGGTGCGCGCCGAGGTGTAGGTCCACAGCGCCAGCGACGCGATGACCAGCAACACCAGAGCCAGCAGCATCTGCCCGGCGGCGTGCACCAGCAGCACGGCGTACAGCGCTGCGACGGCCACGATGGCCGCGATCCCCCAGCGCCTCACGTCGCTCCCGGCACGATGCGGCGGGCGGCGGCCTCCAGCGCCGCGCCCGGCGTCTGCCGACCTTCGGTGAAGTTGGTCAGGGCCGACTTCATGGCCGACCAGAAGCGGCCCATCTCGGGAATGGCCGGCGTGGGCACGCCGTCGCGCGCCGAGGCCATGATGCCGGCGATGCGCGGTCCCACCTCGGGCTGCTTCAGCAGTTCGGCGAAGTAGGCCTGGCTGGCCGGCGCGCCGATGGGCTCGGCCTGGTCCAGAGCGCGCAGGCCGGGCAGGGTGAGCAGATGGTTCTCGCAGAACTCCGCAGCCAGTTCGGGCTGGCGCGTGGCGCGGCTGACCAGCACACCCTTGATGCCGACGAAGGGCGCCGCCGCCCGGCCGCCCACGGCCGGGATGCGCGCGATGCCGAAGTCGATGCCCATGCGCTTGAGGTTCACCCAGGACCAGGGCCCGTTGATCATCATCGCCACGCGGCCTTGCGCCAGGCCGGCTTCCATCTCCGGGTAGCCGCTGCCCGCCGGCATGCGCTGCTCGCGGATCAGGCGCTGCAGCAGCTCGGCCCCGGCACGTGCCCCGGCGTTGGCCACACCGGTGTCGCGGGGATCGTGGCTGCCGTCGTCGCGCGCCCTGAAGGCATAGCCACCGCCGGCGGCCAGCAGCGGCCAGCTGAAGTAGGTGTTGGTGTAGTCCCAGAGGATGGCGCGGCGGCCGTTCTTCTTCAGTTCGTCGTCGAGCGCGATGACCTCGTCGAAGCTCGCCGGCACCTTCGGCACCAGCGCCTTGTTGTAGACCAGCGTGACGGCCTCGATGGCGTACGGGTAGCCCCAGGCGCGCCCGCGCACGGTGAAGCCGCGCCAGGCCAGGGGCTCGATGTCGTCGCGGAAGCGGCGCCCCGGCGCCACGCTGCGCAGCAGGCCGCTGGCCACCCACTCGCCGATGCGGTCGTGCGCGTAGACGTAGAGGTCCGGGCCCTTGCCGGCGGCGGCCGCCTGCTGGAACTTGGTGGGACCGTCGACGGGGTCGGGCGTCTCCACCACCAGCGGCACGCCCGTGGCTTCGGTGAAGCGCTCGCCGACGCGCCGCATGGCCTTGGCGCCTTCCACGGTGAACCAGGCCACCAGCGGTGCACGGGCCTGCGCGTGGACGGCGCGCGGCAGGGCCAGCGCCGCCGGCGCGCCCAGGAGCAGGCGACGCCGCCCTATCATCGCGTCCCCGTCGCCCCGCAGGACCTTGCCCGATGAGCACATGGCTCGATGCCGACGGCCGCTTCTTCAGCGCCGAACCGCAGGTGCAGGTGCTGCCGCTGGCGCCGGGCCGCCACTGCGTCGTCGTCGACAACGCCCTGGCCCATCCGCAAGGCTTGCGTGACTGGGCCTGCGCGCAGGTCTTCCAGCCGCCGGTCGGTTATCCCTACCCAGGGGTCGTGTGTGATGTGCCGGCCGTGATGTCCGCGCGCCTGGCCGACTTCTTCGCCCAGCACGTGCGCAGCCACCTGGGCGCGCGCCGCACGCTGGAGCTGTCCACGCGCCTGTCGGTCATCTCCACGCCGCCCGCTTCGCTGGCACCCATCCAGTGGTTGTGCCACCGCGACCGCTTCCTCAACGAGCGCAGCGAGATCCTGTTCCTGGCCTGTGTGCTGTACCTGTTCCCGGATGCCGGCTTCGGCGGCACCAGCTTCTACCGCCCGCGCCTGCCACCCGCCGAGACCGAGCAGCTGGTGAACGACAGCCAGACGCTGCCGGCAGACCTGTTCAGCGCGCGCTACGGTCTGCAGCCCGGCTACATGAACGGCAGCAATGCCTTCTTCGAACGCGTGGCGCAGGTGCCTGCGGCCTGGAACCGCATCATCTTCTACGACGGCAGCCTCTTCCATTCG
>JAEUPH010000265.1 GCA_016790395.1 Rubrivivax sp.
GTGCGCGACGCAGCCGTCGCCGGCCTCGACCCGAAGGACTACGTCGTCAAGGCGCTGAAGGACGGCACGCTCGAGATGAGCTGCGAGGACCCGGATGCGCCGCAGAACTGGCCGCGCAACCTGTTCGTCTGGCGCTCGAACCTGCTGGGCAGCAGCGGCAAGGGACACGAGTACTTCTGCAAGCACCTGCTCGGCACCGAGAGCGGCGTGCAGGGCAAGGACCTCGGCCCCGACGATGCCAAGCCCGCCGAGGTGAAGTGGCACGACCAGGCGCCCGAGGGCAAGCTCGACCTGCTGGTGACGCTCGACTTCCGCATGAGCACGACGTGCCTGTACAGCGACATCGTGCTGCCCACGGCCAGCTGGTACGAGAAGAACGACCTCAACACGAGCGACATGCACCCGTTCATCCACCCGCTTTCAGCGGCCGTGGACCCGGTGTGGCAGAGCCGCAGCGACTGGGAGATCTACAAGGGCTTCGCCAAGGCCTTCAGCGAGGTCTGCCGCGGGCACCTCGGGCTCGAGAAGGAAGTGGTGCTGACGCCGCTGATGCACGACACGCCGGCCGAGCTGGCGCAGGCGTTCGAGCCGCGCGAGTGGAAGAAGGGCGAGTGCGACCTGCTCCCCGGCAAGACGGCGCCGGCCATCACCGTCGTCGAGCGCGACTACCCGGCCGTCTACACGCGCTACACGTCACTCGGGCCGTTGATGGCCAAGGCCGGCAACGGCGGCAAGGGCATCACCTGGGACACGAAGACCGAGGTGCAGCAACTCGCCGAGCTGAACGGCACCGACACCGAGGGCCGCCCGCGCATCGTCAGCGACATCGACGCCTGCGAGGTGATCCTGCAGCTGGCGCCGGAGACTAACGGCCACGTCGCGGTGAAGGCCTGGGAGGCGCTCGGCCGCGCCACCGGCCGCGAGCACACGCACCTGGCGCTGCACCGCGAGGACGAGAAGATCCGCTTCCGCGACGTGCAGTCGCAGCCGCGCAAGATCATCTCGAGCCCCACGTGGAGCGGCCTCGAGAGCGAGAAGGTCTCCTACAACGCCGGCTACACCAACGTGCATGAGCTGATCCCCTGGCGCACGCTCACCGGCCGGCAGCAGTTCTACCAGGACCACCCCTGGATGATCGCCTTCGGCGAGGGTTTCAGCAGCTACCGCCCGCCGGTCGACCTGAAGGCCACCGCGCCGATGCAGGGCAAGAAGCCCAACGGCAACAAGGAGCTCGTGCTGAACTTCATCACGCCGCACCAGAAGTGGGGCATCCACAGCACGTACAGCGACAACCTGATCATGTTGACGCTGAACCGCGGCGGCCCGGTCATCTGGCTCTCCGAGACCGACGCCAAAGAGGGCGGCATCGAGGACAACGACTGGGTGGAGCTGTTCAACCTGAACGGCGCGATCTCGGCGCGCGCCGTCGTCAGCCAGCGCGTGAAGCCCGGCATGACGATGATGTACCACGCGCAGGAAAAGATCATCAACGCGCCGGGCTCGGAGATCACCGGCGTGCGCGGCGGTATCCACAACTCGGTGACGCGCATCGTCATGAAGCCCACGCACATGATCGGCGGCTACGCGCAGCTCGCCTACGGCTTCAACTACTACGGGACCATCGGCACGAACCGCGACGAGTTCGTCGTCATCCGCAAGATGGCCAGGCTCGACTGGCTCGACACGCCGCGCGACGACGAGCGCGCGCCGATCGTGCAGGCGCAGGGCGAGAGCCCCTGAAGCGCCACCGCACGACCGCCCGCCGCCGCCCCCGCAAGAGAGAACCCGTCAGGAGCATTCGCGATGAAAGTCCGCGCACAGATCGGCAAGGTCCTCAACCTGGACAAGTGCATCGGCTGCCACACCTGCAGCGTCACCTGCAAGAACGTGTGGACCAGCCGTCCCGGCGTCGAGTACGCCTGGTTCAACAACGTCGAGACCAAGCCCGGCATCGGCTACCCCAAGGAGTGGGAGAACCAGGACAAGTGGAACGGCGGCTGGGTGCGCAAGGCGAACGGCAAGATCGAGCCGCGGCAAGGGGGCAAGTGGAAGCTCTTGATGAAGATCTTCGCCAACCCCAACCTGCCGCAGATCGACGACTACTACGAGCCCTTCACCTTCGACTACGACCACCTGCACAGCGCGCCCGAGATGAAGGCCGCGCCCACGGCCCGGCCGCGTAGCCTGATCACGGGCCAGCGCATGGAGAAGATCGAATGGGGCCCGAACTGGGAAGAGATCCTGGGCGGCGAATTCGCCAAGCGCAGCCAGGATGCGAACTTCGAGGCGATCCAGAAGGACATCTACGGGCAGTTCGAGAACACCTTCATGATGTACCTGCCGCGGCTGTGCGAGCACTGCCTGAACCCGGCCTGCGTCGCATCGTGTCCTTCGGGCAGCATCTACAAGCGCGAGGAGGACGGCATCGTCCTCATCGACCAGGACAAGTGCCGCGGCTGGCGCATGTGCGTCAGCGGCTGCCCCTACAAGAAGATCTACTACAACTGGAAGAGCGGCAAGGCCGAGAAGTGCACCTTCTGCTACCCGCGCATCGAGAGCGGCCAGCCCACGGTGTGCAGCGAGACCTGCGTCGGCCGCATCCGGTATCTCGGCGTGCTGCTCTATGACGCCGACCGCATCGAGCAGGCCGCCAGCACGGAGAAGGACCGCGACCTGTACCAGGCGCAGCTGGACATCTTCCTGGACCCGAACGACCCGAAGGTGATCGAGCAGGCGCGCCGGGACGGCATTCCCGACGGCTGGATCGAAGCGGCGAAGAACAGCCCCGTCTACAAGATGGCGGTGGACTGGCAGGTGGCGCTGCCGCTGCACCCCGAGTACCGCACGCTGCCGATGGTGTGGTACGTGCCGCCGCTGTCGCCCATCACGGGCGCGGCCCAGGCCGGGCAGATGGGCACCAACGGCGAGATCCCCGACGTGAAGTCGCTGCGCATCCCGGTGCGCTACCTGGCCAACCTGCTGACCGCGGGCGATACCGAGCCCGTGGTGCGCGCGCTGGAACGCATGCTGGCGATGCGCGCCTACCAGCGTGGCAAGCACGTGGACGGCGCGCCCAACGACGCCGCCATCGCGCAGGTGGGTCTGAGTGCGGCCCAGGTGGAGGACATGTACCGCGTGATGGCCATCGCCAACTACGAGGACCGCTTCTCCATTCCCACCACGCACCGCGAATACGCCGAGAACGCCTTCAACGTGAAGGGTGGCTGTGGCTTCAGCTTCGGCAACGGCTGCTCGGAAGGGCAGACCGAGACCAGCCTCTTCGGCAGCGAGAAGAAGCGGACGATTCCGATCAAGGCGGGGGTGTGACATGGGCACCATGAGCCTTACGCTGCGGGTGCTCGCGCGCCTGCTCGCCTACCCCGACGCGGAGTTGCGCCGCCACCTGCCTGAGCTGCGCAGCGCCTTGCAGGACGAACGCGCCCTGCCGCCGGCGCGCATCGCCGAGCTGGAATCGTTGATGGACCGCATCGCCTGGGCCCAGGCGCTGCAGGCCGAGGCCAGCTACGTCGAACTGTTCGACCGCGGCCGCAGCACCTCGCTGCACCTGTTCGAGCACGTGCACGGCGATTCGCGCGAGCGCGGCCCGGCGATGATCGATCTCATCCAGACCTACGAAGCCGCCGGCCTGCAGTTCGGGGACGGCGAGCTGCCCGACCACCTGAGCGTGCTGCTGGAATACGCCAGCACGCAGCCGCCCGCGCAGGCCCGTGCCTTCCTGGGCGAGACCTCGCACATCGTCAACGCCATCTTCGCCGCGCTCATCAAGCGCGGCAGCGCCTACGCCAGCGTGCTGGGCGCCGTGCTCGACCTCGCGGGCGTTCGCGCGCAGGCCGTGAGGCTGGAGGACGACCCGGCGCTCGACGACAGCTGGGAGGAACCCGCCGTGTTCGGCGGCTGCTCCACCGCCGGCCAGGCCAAGCCCGGCACGCCGCAGCCCGTGCAGATCGTCAGGAACCCCGCCCTGCGCTCGTCCACCGGAGCCCGCGAATGAACACCCTCCACAGCATCCTCTTCAACGTCTACCCCTACATCTGCCTGGCCGTGTTCTTCATGGGCAGCCTGGCCCGCTACGACCGCGACCAGTACACCTGGAAGAGCGACAGCTCGCAGTTGCTGCGTCACGGCCAGCTGCGCTGGGGCAGCAACCTGTTCCACGGCGGCATCCTGTTCCTGTTCTTCGGCCACCTGTTCGGGCAGCTCACGCCACACGGGCTGTACACGATGTTCATGACCTCCTCGCAGAAGCAGTTGCTGGCGGTGGTGGCCGGCGGCCTGGCTGGCGGCGCGTGTTTCGTCGGCCTGACGATGCTGCTGCACCGGCGCCTGTTCGACCCCCGCATCCGCCTCACCAGCCACCGCACCGACATCGCCATCCTCGTCATCCTGTGGGTGCAGCTGGTGATCGGCTTGTCGACGCTGCCCGCCTCGCTGCATCACGTGGCCGACCCGCAGACCATGCTGCGCCTGGCCGAGTACCTGCAGGGCATCGCGCTGCT
>JAEUPH010000240.1 GCA_016790395.1 Rubrivivax sp.
GGCGTGGTGCGGCGCCACAGGCCGCGCGGGTGCGAGGCGTCGCGCCAGAAGTTGAGCAGATGCGGGCCCTGCTGCTCGACGGCGGGAATGCGCTCGCGGCTTTCCAGCGTCTGCTGCAGGCTGCGGCGCAGCGGCTCGAAGCCGGGATCGGTGGCAAATTCCTTCTCGGCACCGGCGTTGCGCTCGCGCACCCAACCCAGGGCGCGTTCGCCGAGCACGTCCTCGAGCCAGAGGTAGGGGTCGTCGGCCGCAGCCGCGGTGGCGGCCGGGGCCTGGGCCTGGGCCTGCAGCGCGATGGCGCTGGACAGTGCGGCCGCAAGCAGCGCGCGAACAAGGGTGGCAAGGGCGGGCATCGGCGCTCCGGGCATCAGCGATCGCGCATTCTGCGCGACGCGGTGCCAGGAGCCTGCGCGGCAGAAATCCAGCCCCGCGCCGGGGCGGCCAAGGGCACTGGCGTAGGCGCATCGCGCGGCGCGGGCTGGACGCCCGCGCAAGCGAGGCAACGCCCGCCAGTGCCCTTGGGTGCCCCGGCCCTTCGGGTTGCGACGGCCAGGTCGCGCATGCGGCGTTGCGGCGCTTGCCCGGGCGGCCAGCCCGGGCTGCGCACCGCGCCTTGCCTGCCCGACCTGGCCGTCGCAACGCGGGGCTGGATTTCTGCCGCGCAGGCTCCTAGTCGTCGGCCCCGCGCCAGCGCGACACGTCGAAGGCGCTCACCGGCCCGGCCCCCGCGCCCCAACGCGCGCGCAGGTGCGTGGTGACGGCGGCGAGCTGCCCGTCGTCCAGCACGTGCGCGAAGGGCGGCATGCCGAAGGGCTGCGGCCGGGCCGCCGTGGGCGCACCGAAGCCGCCCAGCGCGATGGCCCGCACCAGGTTCACGGCCGGGTCCATGGCCACGAGGCGGTTGCCGGCCAGTGCCGGCACCACCAGGCGGCCGTCAGGCAGTGCGCCTCCGTCGCCGTCGTCGCCGTGGCAGGCGGCGCAGTGGTCGCTGTACAGCTGCGCGCCCTGCGCCAGCACGCCGGGCTCGGGCGGCACGAAGCCGGCGCGCGGCGCCGGCGCCTCCACCGGCAGCGACTTCAGGTACAGCGCCATCGCCCGCAGGTCGGCCTCGGGCAGGTGTTGCGTGCTCTGCACCACCACCTCGGCCATGGGGCCGATGGCACGGCCGCGCGGTGCGGCGCCGTCGCGCAGCAAGGCCACGATGTCGTCCAGCGGCCATTCGGCCACGCTGGCCTCGGCAGCGCGCGTGAAGGCCGGGGCATACCAGTTGCGCGTGGGAATGAGCCCACCGCCGAAGCCGGCATCGGCGGTGCCGCCCAGCGCGTTGCGCCCGCCGTGGCAGGCCACGCAGTGGCCCGCACCGTTCACGAGGTAGGCGCCGCGGTTCCATTCGCGGCTCTTGGTCGCATCGTCCTGCCAGGCGCCGGGGCGGAAGAACGCCAGGCGCCAGGCGGCCAGCGCCGTCTGCGTGCCGTAGGGCCAGCGCAGGCGGTGCGGCGGGTTCGCCTGCTTCACGGGCGGCAGGCTGCGCAGCCAGGCGAAGAGCGCGTCGGCATCGGCGTCGCTGATCTTCGTCGTCTCGGTGTAGGGGAAGGCGGGCACGAGGCGGCGGCCGTCGGCGCCCACGCCGTGCCGCAGCGCGCGGCGGAACTGCGCGGCGCTCCAGCGGCCGAGGCCGGTGTCGGCGTCGGGCGTCAGGTTGCCGGCGTAGACCGTGCCGAAGGGCGTGCCGATGGGCCGCCCGCCGGCATAGGCCGCGCCACCGCGGGCGGTGTGGCAGCCGCCGCAATTGCCGGCCAGCGCCAGCTGCCGGCCGCGCTCCAGCGCGGTGGCCGTCGCCGCGGCGGGCGAGGTGCCTTCGGCAGCGGGGATGCCGTCCAGCACCAGCGGCGCGCCGAGCAGCAGCGCAGCCACCCCCAGCAGCCAGCCGCCCACGGCCCAGGGGCGCTTCACCGTGCGGGCTCCGGGACGCTGCCGCAGCGCAGGGGCGGGGGCTGCGGCGCGGCCTCGGCGGCGTGGGCCGCGGCCGGCACCGGCTGCGCGGCCAGCCAGGCGCTCACAGCCACGAGGTCGGCCCCGTCCAGCCTGCGCGCGATGTCGGCCATGCAGTCCGGCGCCTGCGCGCGGCGCTGGCCGTGCACCCAGGCGCCCAGCTGGCCGGTGAGGTAGTCGCGCGGCAGGCCCAGCAGGCCGGGCGTCGCCGGCTGCACGCCGGTGAGGGCCAGGCCGTGGCAGGCGGCGCAGGCCGGCAGGCCCTTGGCGGCATCGCCCTGCAGCGCCAGCTGGCGGCCCCGTGCCAGGACGGCCGGGGCTTCGTTGGCGGCCACCGGCGGCGGGTGGGGCAGGTCCAGCGCCGCGAAGTGGCGGGCGATGTCGGCCAGCGTGGCGTCCGGCAGCAGGCCCACGAGCCCGGCCATGGGCCCGTAGTGGCGGCGGCCGTCGCGGAAGTTGCGCAGCTGGTTCAGCAGGTAGCCGGCCGGCTTGCCAGCGATGCGCGGGTGCCAGCCGTCGGCCGCCGCACGGCCTTCACGGCCGTGGCAGGTGGTGCAGGCGGCCAGCCGGGCGGCGGCCGTGTCTTCGATGCGCGCCGGGGCCGCGCAGGCGCTCCCCATGCCGAAGGCCGCCAGCGCGGCGACGAGAAGGATCCGGTTCACCCCGCCATTCGAACACGAGGGCGCGGCCGTCCGTTCATTCCGCACCCGGCATGCGCGCCGGATTCAGCTGCACGGTGTGCGCGCGCTTCTTGCGCAGCCGGATGTTGAGCATCTCCACCGCCAGGCTGAAGGCCATGCCGAAGTAGACGTAGCCCTTGGGCACGTGGTGGTTGAAGCCCTCGGCCACCAGCACCACGCCGACGACGACCAGGAAGGACAGCGCCAGCATCTTGATCGTCGGGTGCGCCGAGACGAAGCGCCCGATGGGGCTGGCGAACACCATCATCAGCGCCACCGAGGCGACGACGGCGGCGATCATGACGCGCACATCGTCCACCATGCCCACGGCGGTGATGATGCTGTCCAGCGAGAAGACCAGGTCGATGATCATGATCTGCACGATCACGCCCGAGAAGGTGGCGGCGACGCGGCCGCCGCCGTGGCCTTCCTCGCCTTCCAGCGACTGATGGATCTCGGCCGTGCTCTTGTAGATGAGGAACAGGCCGCCGGCGATGAGGATGAGGTCGCGGCCCGAGATCTCGTGGCCGAAGACGGTGAACAGCGGCGCCACCAGGCCGACGATCCAGGCCAGCACCAGCAAGAGGCCGATGCGCATGAACATGGCCATGAACAGGCCCAGCCGGCGCGCGAACTCCTGCTTGGCCTTCGGCAGCTTGTCGACGAGGATGCTGATGAAGATGATGTTGTCGATGCCGAGCACGAGCTCCAGCGCGGTCAGCGTCGCGAAGGCGATCCACGCCTGCGGGCTGGTGAGCAGTTCCATCATGGTCTTGTGTCCTCTTTCCGAGGGGCGCGATCATAGGTTCACCCCCCGTGGGGGCATTCGTGCAAACACGTAGCCCCAGACGCTGAAGGGCCACCCGCCAGCCGCGGCGGCGCTCGCGATATCGAGCAACCGGTGAGTTGCATTTCTGGGGCGACGGGTTCATCATGCAACCCAAGGATTGCATTTGAAGGCCATGCCCAACCGCACCGAAGACCCCGTGGATCTGCTGCTGCGCGCGCTGGCCGACGGCACACGCCGCGCGCTGCTGGACCGCCTGCGCGACCAGCCCGGCCTCACGCTCACGGCCTTGCTGGAAGGCTTTCCGCAGACGCGACAGGCACTGTCCAAGCACCTGGCGCTGCTGGAAGACGCCGAGCTGGTGGTGCCGGTCTGGCGCGGCCGCGACAAGCACCACTACCTCAACCCGGCGCCGCTGGAGGCGCTGCCCGCGCGCTGGGTGATGCGCAGCGCGCAGCAGGCCCAGGCGGCCAGCGCGGCGCTGCGTGAGGCCGTGGCCGCCGCGCCCGACGGCATGGCCCAGGCGCACCGCGCTGCACCCCCGCGCGGCAAGGCCCCGGCCGGCGACGCCGTGGCCGCCGCGCTGCTGCAGCCGCCTTCGCCGCTGCTCCAGGGCCAGCCGGTGCTGAACGCCGCGGCGCTGCAGGCGGCCTGCGCCTACCTGGCCGGCACCGCCGCGGCCGTGCGTGCGCTGCTGCGCGCGCTGCCCGCCGACGCCGGCGGCCAGGCCCCGCCCGGCGGCGGCTTCGCGCTGGCCGAGCACCTGTGGCACCTGGCCGACATCGAGACCCTGGGCTGGCGCCTGCGCTTCGAACGCATCCTCGTCGAAACCAAGCCTTCGCTGCCCGGCGTGGACGGCGACCGCCTCGCGCGCGAGAGCCGCTATCTCGAAAGGCCCTGGCGCCCCGCCGCGCGGCGCTTCGTCGCCGAACGCAGGCAGACGCTGGCGCTGCTGGCGCGCTTCGACGACGCCGTGCTGCGCCGGCCCGTGGTCTTCGCCGGCGCCCGCACGCGCGCCGGCGGCGTGCTGGCCGCCTGTGTTGCGCACGACCTCGACCACCGGCCCGCGATGGCCGAACGCTGGGCCGCGTGGCAGGCCCGCAACTCCGTCTGAAAGGAAGCCGCATGCAAGCCGAACCCTCACCGCTGGCCCGCTTCGTGGCCGACGCCTGGGCGCGCCACGGCACCGAGGCGCAGAGCCTGGTGGACGGCTTGCGCGAACGGGCCGCCACGCTCCCCGCCGATGCCGATGGCGTTGCGGCCCTCGTTCTGGCCGAACACCTGTGGCTGGCCCACCTGCACCACGCGCCCGGCCTGCGCGCCTTCGTCGCCGCCCTGCCTGCGTCGCTGGCCGCCACCGCACCCACCGACGCCGCGCTGCAGCGTACGCAGTGGGTGCTGGCCGCCGCCGACGGCGGCGCGCCGGGGCCCCTGCCCGACGCGCCACGCTGGCGCGCGCTGCAGAACCTGTGGAGTCTGTGGTGCGCGCAGGGCCGCGTGGCCGAAGCGCGGGCGATGCTCGAAGTCGAACTGCCGGCCGCGCTGACCCATGCCGACCCCGTGGCCCGCAAGGCGCTGGCCGCCACCGGCTGGACGCTCGCGCAAGACCTCCGCGAAGCCCCGCGTGGCGACGGCCCGCGCGACGCCTTGATGATCGAACTGGCCCTGGCCTCGCGCGCACTGTGGGCCACGGCCGGCACCTGGGTGAACGTGGAGCGCGGCGACTGGCTGCTGGCGCGCTGCCACGCCGTGCTGGGCCAGGGCGGGCCGGCGCTGGCGCATGCCCGGGCCTGCCTGTCGCTGGTGCAGCAGCATGTCGGCGAGCCCGGCGCCGACGACTTCGAGTTCTTCTTCGCGCACGAGGCGCTCGCCTGGGCGCAGCGGGCGGCTGGCGACGCGTCCGGCGAAGCCGCCGAAGTGGCGCAGATGCAGGCCCGCCTGGCCGCCATCACCGACGACGGCCTGCGCCCGATGTGCGCCGACGCGCTGGCCGCACTGCGGAAGTAGCCGGCGGAAAGCGGGCATCATCGCGGGCCGATGTCCGCCGGCTCACCGTCCATCCGCGCCACGCTGCGCCACCTGCCCTTCCGCGCGCTGGTCTCTGCCGGGCTGCTGTACTTCATCGGCAACGCGATGCAGGCCATGGCCGCGGCCTGGCTGATGGTGGAGGTGAGCGGCTCGTCCTTCCTCGCAGCGCTGGTGCAGACGGCGGTGTTCCTGCCGATGTTCCTCCTGGTGCTGCCCGCCGGCGTGCTGGCCGACACGCACGACCGCCGGCGCCTGATGATGAGCGCGCTGGCCGTGCAGGCCGGCGTGCTGGTGCTGATGGCGTTGCTGTTCCTGCTGGGTGGCGCCGGGCCCGGCGTGCTGCTGGTGCTGACCTTCGCCGCCGGCTGCGCGGCGGCGATGCTGAGCCCGCCGTGGAACTCGGCCATCGTCGACACCGTGCCGCGCGACGAGCTCCCGCAGGCCATCACCGTGGTCAGCATCTCCTACAACGGCGCGCGCGCGGTGGGCCCGGCGCTCGCCGGTGTGGTGTACGCCTTCGGCGGCGCGGGCACGGTGTTCGCGGCCTCGGTGCTGGGCGTGGTGGCACTGGCGCTGGCCGTGCGCGCGCACCCGCCGCGGCCGCACCCGCCTTCGCGCCTGCCGGCCGAACGCCTGTGGGGCGGCATGCTCAGCGCGCTGCGCTTCGCGCGGCACTCGGAAACGCTGCTGGCGCAGCTGGTGCGCGTCGGCGCCTACAGCGCGGCCGGCTCGGCGCTGTGGGCGCTGCTGCCGGTGATCGGCCAGCGCCAGCTGGGCCTGGGCTCGGCCGGCTTCGGCCTGCTGATGGGTTGCCTGGGCACGGGCGCGGTGCTGATCGGGCTGCAGATCGGCCGGCTGCGCACGCGCTTCGGGCTGGAGGCCATCGTCGGCGCCGGCGGGGTGGTGTTCGCCATCGCCATGGCGGTGTCGGCGCTGTCGCATTCGCGGCCGCTCACCTACGGCGTGCTGATGGCCGCGGGCGCGTCGTGGATGGCCGTGATGTCCACCTACAACACGGCCACGCAGACCAGCGTGCCGCCCTGGGTGCGCGCGCGCGCCACTTCGCTGCACACGCTGGCCGCGCTCGGCGCCTTCGCGCTGGGCTCGGCCTTCTGGGGTGCGCTGTCCGACCTCATCGGCCTGGCGCCCGCGCTGGGCGTGGCCACGGCGGCCATGCTGGCCGTGCTGGGCCTGGCGCGGCCCTTCCCGCTGCGCATGGGCGCGCTGCCCGAAGTGACGCAGGTGGGCATCGCCGAGAACCTGCTGGTGGCGCACGAGCCCGACCCCGAGGCCGGCCCGGTGGCGGTGGAGATCCGCTACCCCGTGCGCCCGGAGGCGGCCGAGACCTTCCTCGACGACGTGACGGCGCTGCGCGGCCCGCGCAAGCGCGACGGCGCCACCTTCTGGCGCGTCTACCGCGACCTCTCGGACCCCGCGCTCTTCGTCGAGCGCTTCATTGTCGCGAGCTGGGCCGACTACCTCCACCAGCGCGCACGCGCCACGCTGGCCGACCAGGCGCTGGAGGCCGCGCTGCTGCCGCACCTGCAACCGGGCGCAGCCCCACAGCTTTCGCACTTCATCGCCGAACGCTGAGCGCGGCCGGCCCGGCCCGCCTCAAGTTCAGGACAGATCGGCCGAAGAATCCGGGGCTCGGCCTCGGGCGAGGTCGACGGACTGCAGCAGTTCCGCAGCGGGAGGGCCGCCTTGAAGTTCACAGACCAATTGACCGCCGTCGCCGTGGCGCCCCTGGTGCTGGCGCTCGCCGCCACCGGCGTCTCCCTGTGGGGACAGACGAGCACGCAGCGCGCCTTCGATGGCTACATCCAGACCGAAGAAGCCCTGGCCACCGGCCTCACCGAGATGTACGCCCACGGCCTGCAGATGGGCCAGGCGCTGCGCAACATCACGCTGGCCCGCGGCGACTCGAAGGCGCAGAAGAACCTGGAGGCCGCGCGCGCCGGCTACGACGACACCTACGCCGCGCTGCTGAAGCTGGGCACCGACGCGGCGACGCAGACTGCGCTGAAGTCACTGGAAGGCCCACGCGACCGGCATCGCGCGGCCCAGGACCGCATCCTGGGCCTCGTCAAGAAGGACCCCGAAGCGGCCGTCCGTGACATCGTGGCCACCGAGACGCCCGCCTGGCGCGACCTGAAGGCCGCGCTGCTCTCCCAGGCCGAGCAGGCGCGCAAGGCCGCATCGGCGCGGCACGAGGCCATGACGGCCGACGCCCGCCGCAACACCCTCGTCGCCGGCGCGCTGGCGGGCGGGGCCGCCCTCGTCAGCTTCAGCCTGCTGCTCATCCTGCGCCGCCGCGTGCGGCAGGAACTGGGCGGCGACCCGAAGGAACTGCGCAGCGCGCTGCAGCGCATCGCCACCGGCGACCTCACGGTGCCGATGGGCACCGAAGCCGACACCGGGGACAGCGTGATGGCCTCGCTCGGCCGCATGCAGGGTGAGCTGCGCCAGCTCGTCGGCGAAATGCGGGCTGCCATCTGCAGCGTGTCCACCGCCAGCGACGAGATCGCCAGCGGCAACATGGACCTGTCCACGCGCACCGAATCCACGGCCAGCCACCTGCAGCAGGCCGCCACCTCGGTGGCCGGGCTCGACGCCTCCACCGCGCACACCGCCAGCACCGCCCGGGCCGCCGACCGCATGGCCTCCGAGGCCGCGACCGTGGCCGACCAGGGCGGCGCGCTGATCAGCCAGGTGGTGGCCACGATGGACGACATCAGCAGCTCGTCCAAGCGCATCGCCGACATCATCGGCGTCATCGACGGCATCGCCTTCCAGACCAACATCCTGGCGCTCAATGCCGCGGTGGAAGCGGCGCGAGCGGGCGAGCAGGGGCGCGGCTTCGCCGTCGTCGCCGGCGAGGTGCGCACGCTGGCCCGCCGCGCGGCCGACGCCGCCAAGGAGATCAAGACCCTCATCCTGGCCAGCGAGACGCGCGTGGACGCCGGGGCGCAGCTGGTGAACGACGCCGGCCGCGTGATCCACGACATCGTGGCCTCGGCGCGCAAGGTGGCCGAGACCATTTCCGAGATCGCCAAGGAGGCGGACACGCAGTCTCACGGCATCCGCGAGGTCGGCGGCACGGTGGACGAGGTGGACCGCATGACGCAGCAGAACGCCGCGCTGGTGGAGCAGTCGGCCGCCGCCACGGCCAGCCTCAGCGCCCAGGCCCACCGGCTGGACGCGGTGGTGCGCCGATTCCACCTCGGCACCGCCTGAGCAGGGCTCAGCGCTCGTCGCGGATGTCGATCGCCAGCGCTTCCAGGAAGCGCGACACCATGTTGTAGGCCGCGATGGTGGCCGCCACCTCCACCGTGGCGCGCTCGCCCAGGTGCGCCCGCACGGCGACGGTGAGCGCGGCGTCGAAGTGGATGTCCCGCGTCATCGCATCGGTGAGCGCCAGCACGGCGCGCGTGCTGGCGTCGAAGAGCGCGCTCTCGCGCCAGCCTTCCAGCGCGTCCAGCTGCGCGGGGCTCACGCCTTCCTTCAGCGCGATCGGCGCGTGCTGCGCGGCCTCGTAGGGCGCGCCGTTGAGCTGCGCCACGCGCAGGATGATCAGCTCGCGCAGCGCGCCGGGGATGGACAGCTGCTGCCGCACCGCGGTGAGGTAGTGGAGCCAGCCGGCCGCCAGCGGCGGGCTGTGCAGCAGCATCTGGTACAGGTGCAGCACGCTGCCGCGCTCGGCCTCGATGCGCTGCACCAGCGCCTGGCCTTCGGCGTCGAGCTGCGAGAGATCGGCGTAGGGCAGACGGGCCATCTCAGTGGCGCCCGGCCGTTCCGAAGCCACGGAGCACCGCCTCGGGGGGCAGCGAACGAAGTGAGCTTGGGGGCTTCATCTCAGGCCGCTCCCCGCGTGTTGACGTACAGCGCGTACAGCGAATGGCTGGCCGCCATGAACAGGCGGTTGTTGTTGGCTCCGCCGAAGCACAGGTTGGCGCAGCGCTCGGGCAGCGCGATGTGCGCCAGCGGCGTGCCGTCGGGCGCGTAGACACGCACGCCGTCCAGCTCGTCCAGGTCGACCCCCGCGGCGCCGCCGCTGCCGAAGCCGCACCAGACGTTGCCCTGCTCGTCCACCTTGATGCCGTCGAAGGCACCGGGGCCGCCGGCATCGACGAAGAGGCGCTTGTTCTGCAGCTTGCCGGCGCGCACGTCGTAGACCCAGATCTTGCGGTTCGGGGTGGCCCGGCTCTCGACGACGTAGAGCATCTGCTCGTCGGGCGAGAAGGCCAGGCCGTTGGGGCCTTGCAGTTCGTCCAGTGCCAGGGCCACCTCGCCGGTGCTGGCGTCGATGCGGTACACGCCGTGCGGCAGCTCGGGCGTGGCCGGCTGCCCTTCCCACCAGCCGCCGATGCCGAAGGGCGGGTCGGTGAACCAGATGGCGCCGTTCCTCTGGCAGACGATGTCGTTGGGCGAGTTCAGCGGCTTGCCGTCGAACTCGTGGGCCAGCACGGTGATGCGGCCGTCGTACTCGGTGCGCGTGACGCGCCGCGTGAGGTGTTCGCAGGCCAGCAGGCGGCCCTGCCGGTCACGCACCAGGCCGTTGGCCTTGTTCGACGGCCGGCGGTACTCGCTGGTGCTGCCGGTGGTCTCGTCCCATCGCAGGATGCGGTTGTTGGGGATGTCGCTCCACAGCAGATAGCGGCCGTCGCCGAACCACACCGGCCCTTCGGCCCAATAGCAGCCGGTGGCCAGGCGCTCCACGCTGCCGGAGAACAGGCGCAAGCCGAGGAAGCGCATGTCCAGCACGCGGATGCGGGGGTCAGGCAGGCGCAGGGATGGCGTGAAGTCGGACATGGGTTCAGGCCGGGAATGTAGGCCAGCGCGGGCCAGGGCCGGCTCAGAGAGTTTCGTCGAACGGCCCGATGCCCATGAAGCTGCCACCCTGGAAGCGCGCCATGGGCGAGCCGGCGGGAAAGGCGATGTGCTCCACCTCGGGGGCGAAGCGCTCGGCGTTGTCCTGCGGCGAGTAGCCCAGGCGCAACCAGGCCTCGCGGCTGTCGTACCAGGCGCGCGTGTTGTCGGAGATGCCGTAGGCCACGAGAAAGCCCACGTCGCGAGCGCTGAGCGCGGCCCTGACCAGCCGGATCAGATCGGCGTGGCTCAGCCAGGTGGCCAGCGCTCGGCGGTCGGGCGGGCGGTCGTCGGCCGTGGCGGTGCCGATGCGCAGCGCCACCGTCTCGATGCCATGGCGGTCGGCGTAGAGGCTGGCGATGCCCTCGCCGAAGAGCTTGGACAGGCCGTAGTTGCCGTCGGGCCGGGGCGGGTCGTCGGGCCGCGTCGTGCGCCCCTGCTCGTAGCCGCCGGTGACGTGGTTGGAACTGGCGAAGACGATGCGCCTCGTGCCTTGCCGCCGCGCCGCTTCGTAGAGGTTGTGCAGGCCGCGGATGTTGGCCTGCAGGATGGGCTCGAAGGGCCCTTCCACCGCCACGCCGCCCAGATGCACCACGGCGTCCACGCCCTCCAGCAGGGCGTGCACGGCGGCGGCATCGGCCAGCTCGCAGGGCACGCGGCGCTGCGATGGGGCCGCGTCCAGGCGGGCCAGCGGCTCGGCCAGGTCGGACAGCGTCAGACGTTCGCAGGCAGCGACCAGCGGCGCCGCGAGCACGCGCCCCAGCATGCCGGCGGCCCCCGTGAGCAGGACATGGCGGAAGAGGGGCTGCTGCGTCATCGGTTGCGGGTTCGGGTCCGTCCGGAGATCGAAACGGGACGGCTTTCGTAGAATATCGAAACGTCGTTCCAAATTCATGAGGGGAATCCATGGGCCGGCCCGTCCGCGTCGTGTCGTTCGGAGAGTGCATGCTGGAACTGCAGGGTCAGGCCTTCGGCGACATGCGCCAGACCTACGGCGGCGACACCCTCAACACCGCGGTCTACCTGGCCCGCTGCGGCGCCGCCACCGGCCTGCGGGTCGACTACGCCACCGCCCTGGGCGACGACACGCTGAGCAGCGGCCTGCTCGAGCGCTGGCAGGCCGAGGGCCTGGGCACCGGCCTCGTGCGGCGCCTGGCCGGCAAGCTGCCGGGGCTGTACCTGATCGAGCTGGACGGGCGTGGCGAGCGCCGCTTCAGCTACTGGCGCGACCAGGCCGCGGCGCGCGCCTACTTCGATACCGCACCCGGCGACACACCGCTGGAACGTGAGGCCGACCACATCGACGCGCTCTACCTCAGCGGCATCAGCCTGGCCATCCTGCCGCCCGCCGGCCGCGAACGACTGGCCGCGCTGGCCGGGCGGCTGCGCGCGCGCGGCGCCACCGTGGCCTTCGACAACAACTACCGCCCGCGCCTGTGGGCCGACCCGGACACCGCGCGCGCCGCCTTCTCGCGCTTCAGCGCGCTGGCCAGCATCGCCCTGGTGACCTTGGACGACGAGCAGGCGTTGTGGGGCGAGTCCGACGCCGGCGTGCAGCTGACCCGCACGCTGGCGCTGCCCTGCCCGGAGCTGGTGGTCAAGCGCGGCGCAGCGGCCACGCTGGTGCGCCTGGCGGGCCAGGCACCCGCCGAGGTGCCCACCGAGCGCGTGGACCAGGTGGTGGACACCACCGCCGCCGGCGATTCCTTTGCCGGCGGCTATCTGGCGGCACGGCTGGCGGGCGTCGGCGCCGAAGCTGCGGCCGCCGCCGGCAACCGGCTGGCGGCGCGCGTGGTGCAGCACCGCGGCGCGGTGATCCCGGCCGCCGCCATGTCCGACCTCATCGCGGCGCCGCGCTGAACAGCGAGTCCCAGCCCGCGCGAGGGCTCATGTCATGCAGCCGCCATGCCGCGGCGTCGAAGCCGCGCCGCACGGGCTTGAAGCGGGGAAAGCCGGTGGAATCGGCCTCGCTGTCGACGATGCGACCACGCGCCTCGGCCACGTCGGACAGGAGCCGGCGGTCCTGCGGGTCGCGGTCCCAGGGGCGCGCGCCGGCGGCCAGCAGCAGCGCCGCTTCCAGCTGGGCGGCCGGCCAGACCCGCAGGCGTGGCGGCAGCGTGGGCACCTGCGCTTCCACGATGCGCGCCGGCCCGGCGGTGTAGCGGCCCGTCACCGCCACCGGCTGTCCGTTCACGTCGAGCGCCAGGTTGTCGGCCAGGTGCAGTTCCAAGTCGCCCTGGCCACCCAGGGCGAAGAGCGGCGTGCCGGGCGCGGTGTCGGGCCCGTGGCGCAGCACGTTGCCCACCAGCGCCACCTGCCCGGTCACGGGCTCGCGGCCGGCCCACTCGTGGGCCACCAGGTTGTAGTGCACGGCCTTGGCGCCGGGGTTGTAGATCAGGTTGTTGACCATGGTCGCGTGCACGCCGCCCTTGAACAGCGCGTTGCGCTCGCGGTTGCTGGCGTACACGTTGCCGAACAAGAAGATGCCGGTGGCGTTGTCGTGCACCAGCGTGCCCTTGGAGTGTTCGCCCTTCTCGTGAACGGACTCACCCAGCCCCTCGTAGACGAGGTTGTGGCTGAAGGTGATGTGGTGGCCGGTGGCGCGCCGCCAGGCGGCGAGGTCGGCACCGTCGAAGCGGGGGCCGCCTACCGAGAGGTTCTCGTCGGTGGCCCAGGAGAAGCTGCAGTGGTCGACGATGACGTGGTGTGCGCCGCCCTGGGTGGACAGGCCGTCCTGGTCGCCGCCGCTGCGCCTGGCGCGGCCCCAGCCCCCGGGGCGAAAGGCCAGGTGCTGCACGATGACGTCGTGCGTGGCGATGTTCAGTTCGCCGCGGATCAGCGTGATGCCGGGCGACGGCGCCGTCTGCCCGGCCAGCGTGACGAAGGGGTGGCGCAAGGTGAGCGAACGGCCCTTCATGTCGATGACGCCGCCGACCTCGAAGACCACGATGCGCGGGCCGCGCGCTTCCAGCGCGGCGCGCAGCGAACCCGGGCCCCGCTCGTCCAGGTTCGTCACGCGCAGCACGCGGCCACCGCGGCCGCCCAGCGTGGTGACGGCCCAGCCGGGTTGGTCGTAGGTGGCGCGGTTGATCGGCGGTAACGCGGCCCCGGCCGCTGGGGCGGGCCGCCTGCTGCAATCCGGCGCCTCGCCGAAGCTGCCGGCCAAGGCCGGCACGGCCTCGGCCACGCCGAGCGCCATGAGGTCGGCGAAGACGCAGGCACCGCGCGGTCCGAGGTGCGTGCGGTCGAAGGACGGGTGGCCCGGC
>JAEUPH010000289.1 GCA_016790395.1 Rubrivivax sp.
GCCAGCGTGGGCGTGGCCATCTATCCGCGCGACGGCAGCACGGTCGTCGACCTGATGCGCAACTCCGACGTCGCCATGTACTCCGTGAAGGAGCAGGGCAAGAACGCCTCGGCCATCTACAGCCCGCACCTGGCCGGCCGCGGCCGCGAAAAGCTGGAGTTGGAGACCGCCCTGCACAAGGCCATCGAGCGCGACGAGATGGTGCTGCACTACCAACCCAAGGTGGACGTGCGCAGCACGCGCATGGTGGGCGTTGAGGCGCTGATGCGCTGGCAGCGCGGCGGACGCCTGGTGCCGCCGGGCGACTTCATCCCGCTGGCCGAGGACACCGGCCTCATCGTGCCGCTGTCCGAGTGGGCACTGCGCCAGGCGGCCCAGCAGGCGCGGCAATGGCAGTCGGCCTTCGGTTTCGCCGACTCCATCGCCGTCAACCTCCCCAGCCGCCTTTTCGAGCGCAGCGACCTCGTCGAGACCATCCACCAGAGCGTCACCAACGCTGGCGTGCCGCACCGTGCCATCCAGCTGGAGATCACCGAAGACAGCCTGATGAAGGACCTGCAGAACGTGACGCCGTCACTGCACCGTCTGAACGAGATCGGGGTCGAGATCTCCATCGACGACTTCGGCACCGGCTACTCCAGCCTCGCCTACCTGACGACGCTGCCCATCAGCGAGCTGAAGATCGACATCAAGTTCGTGCGCGACCTCGGCATCACGCCGCAGAGCTCGGCGGTGGTCACGGCCATCATCGCGCTGGCGCGTTCGCTCGGCCTGCGCGTGGTGGCCGAGGGCGTGGAGACGCTCAGCCAGATGCAGGTGCTCAGCCGGCTGGGCTGCGGCGTCATGCAAGGCTTCCTGTTCAGTCGCGCCGTGGCCCCCGCCGATCTTCAACGCTGGCTGGAGCAGACCATGCTCTCGCACAAGGCACCCTGGATCGCCGCCGGTGCCGAGCCTGAGTTCCTCGAGGTGCTGCCGCGGGCCCTGGGTGCGCGGGTACCGCGCTGAAGGCCATGGAAGTCACCCGTCCCGCGCCGCTGTCGGCACCGGCCAAGACATCGCACACGCCGGCTTCGCTGGCCAAGGGCGCGCTGCGCCGCCTGGCCCAGGCGCAGCAGGAGCCCACGCCCGAGAACTACGCCCGCGCCTACGCCGAGGAAGCCGGCCTGCCGCCGCCTGCCGCGCTGGCCGCCGGCGCCGCCGGCGAGGTGCGCGCGCTGGGCGCGGCTTGGTCGCAGCTGAGCGAACGCCTGCTGCGCAACCTGGAGCGCAGCAGCCGGCAGTGGAGCGTGGCGCGCCGCAAGGAAAGCCTCAAGCGCGTGTTCGACGGCAGCCGCGGTGAACCGCAGCGCCTGCTGCAGCGCCTGCAGTCCCTGCAGCAGGCCTGGGAGAACGAGCAGCCCACCGACCCCGCCGCCACCGGCATCGAGGAACCGCCGCACGAGGCCGCCGTCGCTGCCGGGCCCTGGCCGCAGGTGGTGGGCGATCTGCAAGGCACCGTGCGCTCGGCGCTGCCGCTGCACGTGCCCGCGGCCGGTGTCCTGGCCGCGCGGCTGGGCGCAGCGGCCGACGCCTTGGCCGGCGATGGCGTTACCGCCGAGCGTGTGACCGAAGTCGCGGCCGTGTGCGAGGAAGCGCGCAAGCTCTTTGCGCAGCGGCACCGCCTGGTGGAGGAACTCAGCAAGCTGTGCCGCGAACTGAGCGCCGGCCTCACCGAACTGGCCGAGGACGAGAGCTGGGCGCGCGGCCAGTGCGAACACCTGCAGGCCACGCTGGCCGATGTCGAAGGCGTGGGCGTGCGCGGCCTGCGCGCCGCCGGCCAGCTGCTGGCCGGTACGCGGCTGCGCCAGCAGCGTGTGCGCAGCGAGCGCACGGCGGCGCGCGACGCCCTCAAGCAGGTCATCCACGACATGCTCATCGAGGTCGGCGAGATCGGCGAGACCGCCGGCCGCTTCGAACTGGCCACCGAGCGCCACGCGCGCGCCATCGAACAGGCCGAGTCGCTGGAGAGCCTGGCCGACGTGGTGACCGCCATGCTGGAGGACGCCCGCGCCGTGCAGGGCGCGGTGTCGCAGTCGCAGCAGCGCCTGGCCGCCGACCACCTGCGGGCCGAGACACTGGAGGGCCAGGTGCGGGCGCTGGAAAGCGAACTGCGTCGCCTCTCCGAAGAGGTGTCCACCGATGCGCTGACGCAGGTGGCCAACCGGCGCGGCCTGATGCAGGCCTTCGAGGCCGAGACCGCACGCTGCGAGCGCCAGGGTGCCGGGGCCGGGCTGGCCGTGGGGCTCATCGACATCGACAACTTCAAGAAGCTCAACGACAGCCTGGGCCACGCTGCGGGCGACCAGGCGCTGAAAGCCCTGGCCGCTGCCGTGCGGGACCGCCTGCGCCCCATCGACCACGTGGCGCGCTTCGGCGGCGAGGAGTTCGTCGTCCTCCTGCCCGACACCGCGCTCGAGGAGGCGCAGCAGGCGCTGACGCGCCTGCAGCGCAGCCTGACCGAGGCCCTGTTCCTGCACGAGGGCCGCGAGATCTTCGTCACCTTCTCCGGCGGCGTGAGCGTCTGGCGGCCGGGCGAGGCCCTGGAGGCGGCGCTGGAGCGCGCCGACGGCGCGCTCTACGAGGCCAAGCGCACCGGCAAGAACCGCACCTGCGTGGCTTGAGCGGGCGCCGCGCCTGTTGCCACTGGACGCGTTTGGTCACCAAGCTGTCTCAAGCCGGGCCGCCGGAGCGCCGAAACTGAAGGGGAGCCTGCCGGAGCCGCGGGCCCCTGAACCATGAGCGCCTCGTCCAGCAACCCCCTCGTCCGCGTCATTCTCTCCGTCAGCCACGGCGTCAAGGCCTTTTTCCGCGCCGATCTCGCGCTCAAGCGCGCCGAGGACGGCGTGCACATCGTGCTGCAGGAGCGACCGACGGTGCCCGTGGCCAAGAAGGGCCCGCCCACGCGCGAGCAACTGGCCAAGCAGCGCGAGCGCCAGGAACTCGACCTGATGCGGCTGCAACTCGCCGAATTGCTCAACGAGCTGCCCGAAACGCGCGACACCATGCGCCACCTGGTCTTCGTGGAGCAGGCACTGCAGAAGAAGGGCCTGAAGTCGCTGACCAAGCTGCCGCTGGACGTGCTGCAGCACGCACTCGACCAGCTCGAAGGCCTGGTCACCAACTGGTCGCCCACCGGCTTGGCCAGCTTGCGCAGCCGCATGGCCGTGGCCATCATCGACCGCGAGCACCAGTCGCCCCAGGAGGCCGAGGCCGATGCCTACCGCACGGCCGCCGTGCTGGACCACGACCCCAGCGCGCCGCCTCCCGTGGAAGTGCACGAACGCACCGACGAGGAGGCGCTGGCCGCCGCCTACGCGGTGCTCGGCAACCTGGCCAAGGGCAGCGAGAGCGAGGGCACGCCCAGCACCTACGAGATGCAGGGCGAACTGGCCTCGCCGGCCTCGCGCGCCGTCGAACGCGAGACCAACCGCCCGCTGACGCGCGCGCCCGTGGCCCCCGACAGCATCAGCTTCCGCGAACTCCAGAATTGAGCGTCAGGCGGCACGCTGCAGCGTCAGCGTGAAAGCCACCCCGCCTTCGACGTTGGCGGCGGTGATGCTGCCGCCCATCTTCGCCAGGTAGGTGCGCGCGACGAACAGGCCCTGACCACGCTGCCCCTCTGCGGCTGCCGCGGCCGAGCCCGAGACGCCGTAGTCGAAGATGCGGTCCAGCAGCTCGTCCGCGATCGGCTCGCCCTGGTTGTGCACGCTCACGCTGGCCAGCTCGCCGTGTCCGGCCAGGCGCAGGCGCACCGGCGTGCCCGGTCGGCGGTGGCGCGCGGCATTGCGCAGCAGGTGGGCGAACACGTCTTCCAGCGCATGCTCGTCGGCGTGCACCGGCACCGGCTGCCCGGGGCCCTCGTAGTCGACACCGTCGATGCCGATGTGGACGGCGTTGGCCGCCACGTCGCCCAGGAAAGCGTGCAGGTCCAGGGTCTTCAGCGACAGCGCGCTGCTCTCGAAGGCTTCGCTGGGCGAGGCCTGGCCGTAGAGCACGCGCACGGCCTGCTGCATGCGGGTGATGTAGCGCGCGGCCGGGTCGCCCGGCTGGCCGTGCAGCGCCATCAGCGACTGCAACGGCGAGACGATCTCATGCCCCACGGCATGCCACATGTCCTGCTCCTGCTGGGCACGGATGCGGCCGCGGCGCAGGTCCTCGTTGACGCGGGCCAGCAGGTCCTTCAGGCCCTGGGCCAGCACGCCCAGCTCGTCGCCGCCGCGCAGGTCCGACAGGTCCAGCGCCGCCAGTTCGCCGTCCGGGCCGTCGTCCTTCTTCACGCCCGTGGAAACGGCGGCTGCGCGCTTCGTCAGCAAGGTGACGCGGCGGATGATGCGCACCTCGATGGCCAGCCAGGTGACGAGCACCGCCGCCAGCATGGCGCCGACGAAGCGCGACAGCCGCGTGGCCACGGCGGCCAGACGCTGGTCCACGCTGCGCACGTCGCCGCGCAGTTCGATGTCGAAGCGGCCGGCGGCGGTGGTGGTGGTCTCGCGCGCCAGCATCGGCACCTCGGCGCCGTCGGCCGGCAACTGGCGGATCAGCCGAGCGATCCACGGTGCGATGGGCTCGGCCGTCTCGCGCGCGCCGCGCACGGCCAGCGTGTCGGTGCCAGCGCCTTCGCGGCGCACCGTCAGCGTCTCCCCGGGCCCCAGCAGGCTGGCCAGGTCGGCCGAGGTGAAGGGCAGGGTGGCGCCCGACTCGGCGCTGTCGAACAGCGGCGGGCCGTCGCGTGGCGGCAGCACGCGCAGATGCAGGGCCATGCGCGCCAGGTCGCCCGGTGGCCAGCGGGTGCCGCCGGCAGCGAGCGCTTCGCGCAGCGGTTCCACCGGGATCCGGAAGGACACGAAGGTGGGCCGACGACAGGGCGCCGGCGCGGCTTCCAGGCAGCGGCCTTCCTGCCACACCCAGCCGCGGAACTCGCGCTGGGCGCGCGTGCCATTCGGCACCGGCGCATTGCCGCGAAAGCCGTCGAAGCCGACCAGCCGGCCGCGGCCGTCGGCGGCCAGTTCGTAGGCGGCGATCCAGGGCCAGCGCTGGCCCCGCCATTCGACTTCGATGGCCACGCGGTGCGCGGCCGCCAGGTCGCGGTCGCCGGGCTGGTGAGGCACCCAGTCCTCGCTGGCCAGGCTGGCCACCACGTAGGCGAAGCCGCCGGCAAAGGGGTTGCTGCCGACGGCCACGCACAGGGTCGCCCCGCTGGGGTACTGCAGTGCGCAGCCAGCCATCTCCACCGCCTGGCGGGCCTTGGTGCGGTCATCGAAGTCGATGGCCGAGAAGGGCAGCAGCAGCGGCCGTGGTGGCAGGGCCGGGCCATCGGCCGCCCCCGGGTTCAGCAGCGCCAGCTGGCCCGTCGGGTGGCGCAGTCGGGCGGCGGCCTGGGCGGCGGTCTTCTTCAGGCCGTCGGCATAGGCGCGCAGGCCGCGCTGCTTCTCGTCGACCAGCACCCCCAGCGCCAGCGCCAGCGTGGCCAGGGCCAGCAGCAGGAAGGCGCCGCGGAAGAAGATGCGCAGCCGGAACGGCACGCGCACCGGCAGGCGCAGGTTCAGGCCCGGGAGGCTGACCACCGGAAGCCGCGCATGGGCACGTTCTCGATGCCGTCGAAATCGGGGTCCAGCTCGCGGAAGGCATCCCGGATGGTGCTGACGTGCTTGCGGATGTTGTCGCGGTTGCGGCCGCTCTTCACCACCGCGTAGAGCTCTTCGTAGGACACCACCTCGCCGGCGCGTGCGTGCAGCGCGGCCAGGATGCGCTGCGCCGTCAGCGGCAGGTTCACCCGCTGGCCGCGCCACAGCGGCGCGGCCTGGCGCAGCGGGTCCAGGCTCAGTTCTGCGGCCGGCGTCGCCGGACGGGCGGTGCGCAGGATCTCCAGGAAGGTCTCGACGAAGTCGGCCTCCTCGAAGCTGGTCTTCTGCAGGTAGTCCCAAGCGTCCAGCGCCTTCATGATGCTGCGGTAGATGGCCGCCGGCATGGCCGAGACCACGAGCACCGGCGTGCGCGTGCCCAGCTTGTTGATGGCGTTGATGAGCGCCACGCCGGCATGGCGTTCGCGGCCCAGCTCGATGTCCAGCACCACCGCGTCGTAGCGCTCGCGGGCGAGGGCCGCCTCGGCCTCGTCGCGCGTGAACCACTGCTGCACCTCGATGCCCGGGCGCGCCGCGCGGATCCAGCCGGCCAGCTGGTTGCTGGTGGGCAGGTCGTCCTCGATGACGGCGACGCGGGGCATGCTTTTCATTATCCCGGCGGCCTGCACGGCATCGGTGTGAGTGTTTCTTCCGCGGCGGGGCCTGAAGTCGCCCGCCAGCCTTCTTGAGCGCTCCGGGACGGGTTCGAAGAATGACCTTCACCGTCCACCACCCCCGGAGCCCGACCGTGAAGACCCGACTCACCGCCCTTGCCCTGGCCCTGCGCCAGGCGGCCACCCAGACCCTCTCGCGGCTGCGCAGCGGCGCTGCCACGGTGGGCACGGCCGCGCTGCCGCGGCTGCCTTCGCTGCGCGTGGCCGCCACGGTGGGCGTGGCCGGCCTGGCCACCTGGTGGCTGGTGGAGAACCCGCCGATGCTGAGCGTGCAGCCCGGCGAGGTGGGCGTGCGCGTCAACCAGTTGACCGGCGGCAGCAGCACCTTCGGCGCCGGCCCGGTGCTGGTGCTGCCGGCCATGCACAGCCTGCGTATGCTGTCGCTGCGCGACCAGCTCTACCGCCCGGGCGACGCACGCGCCCAGGGCGAGGCGCCTTTCCAGTCCATCGAGGGCCTGTCGCTGGGCGTGGATCTGGCGGTGCGCTACGCGCTGGACCCGGCGCAGCTGAACCGCGTCGCCGCCACGCTGCCGGTGGACATCGACGGCGACGTCATCGAGCCCGCGGTGCAGGGCACCATCTACAAGGTCTTCACGCGCTACACCGTGCGCGAGATCTTCAGCGCCAAGCGTGCCGAGATCCAGGCCGCCATCGAAGCCGAACTGAAGTCCAAGCTGGCCGCCGACGGCCTGCTCCTGAAGGGCGTGCAGATCGGCAAGGTGGACCTGCCGGCCGAGTTCCGCCAGGGCATGGACCGCCTGCTGGCCGAGGAACTGGCCACCGAGAAGATGCGCTACACGCTGGAGCTGAAGGCCAGGCAGGTGCAGCAGACCGAGCTGGAGGCGCAGGCCGACAAGGTGCGGCGCGAGACCGAGGCCGCTGCCGCGGCGCGCGAGCAGGTCATTGCCGCGCAGGCGCAGGAGGAAGCCATGCGCCACGTGCTGCCCTTCAAGCAGAAGCAGATCGAGCAACGCCAGTTCGAGGCCGAGGCCGACAAGGTGGCCCGCATCAAGGCGGCCGAGGCTTCGGCGCAGGCGCGCCGCATCGAGGCCGCGGGCGAGGCCGACTCGCGCCGCAGGCTGGCCGAGGCCGAGGCCTACCGGCTGGAGCAGGTGGGCGTGGCCAGCGCGGCGCAGATGGGCCGCGAAGGTGTGCTGCTGAGCCGCCACCCCCTGCTCATCCAGAAGACGCTGGCCGACAAGCTGGCCGACAAGGTGCAGGTCATCGTCGCACCGCCCGGCACCGACGGCCGCCTGTTCTCCGGCCTGACCGGCGGCCCGGTGGCACCGCCGCCGCAACCGTCGCAGGACGTGGTGGCCGTGCAGCCGCCCGCGAACGCCACGGAGGAGCCGTGATGCTGGCCGCAGCGGCAGCCGTTTCCCTGGGATGGGCCCTCGTCACCCAGGACGCCACGGCCCTGCGTGCTGCCCCGGCCGCCGGCGGCACGGTGCAGGCCCAGCTGTGGCCGGGTGACCTGGTGGAAGTGCGCGGCGAGCGGCTGGACTTCGTGCAGGTCTACGACCATGCGCGCGAGCGCGCCGGCTACCTCCGGCCGGCTCAGTTGCGGCCGCTGGCCACCGCACCGCAGGACGCGCCGGCGCTGCTGGCCGTGCTGCGCTTCCTGCGTGACCAGCCAGGCGCCGAATCCCTGGGCATCGCCTACGCGGCGGCCTACCTGAAGGCGGTGCCCGCGGCGGCGCTGGACGCCGAACCCTTTGACGCGCTGGGCGTGATGGCCGAACGCCTGGCGCGCCGGGCTTCGTCGCGCACCGGGCGCGGCAGCGAGAGCGTCGCCGGGCAACTCGAGGCCGTAGGCCGCTACGGCGTCAAGTTCACCAGCTTCGAGCGCGAAGGCGTGCTGCAGCTCTGCTACGAGGGCGAGGCCTTCCGCCGCGTGCTGGCGATGAAGGCCGATGCCGCGGCGCAGGCGCGCGCCGTGCTGGCCTTGACGCGCCACGACTGCATCGACCCCGCGCTGCCGCCGCACGAGCGGCCGGCGCTGCACCGCTGGCGCGCCGAACTGCTGGACCGCATCTCCCCGGCCGCACTGCTGCAGTTGCCCGAGACCGCGCGCAACCGGCTGCGCGCCCGCCGTGCCGGGGTCTGGGCGGCGCTGAGCTTCGCGCGCAGCCGCGAGGGCGGCGACGCTGCCGGGGCCGCCCGGCGCGCCATCGACGAGCTGGCGGCCATCGACAAGAGCGCCATCGCCGACGACAACGCTGCCGAGATCGCCGAGGCCGGTCTGCGTGCCGCCGCCGTGCGCCAGGCCGCCGACCCGGTGGCGCCACCAACGCCCCATGGCCTGGCTCTGCGCCTGGCGCCGGGGGCGCCCGGCCAGACCTGCTTGCGCCTGGTGGACGTGCGCCAGGCTGAAGGCGCTGCGCTGCTGCGCCGTTGCACCTATGCCACCGTCTGGCCCGGCTCGCTGCGCGTGGCGCCGGACGGGCGCATGGCCGTGCTGGCGGTTCAGCCGCTGGAGGGCTGGACCGAGCTGTGGCTGATGCGCACCGGCGCCCAGGGCTGGACCGTGGACGCGCTGCCGCCGGCTGCCGTCGAGCCCGGCCTGGGCACGCTCGAGTTCGCCGGCTGGGTGCCCGGCGGCACCCGCCTGCTGGTGGCGCGCGAAGCGCGGGTCGAAGGCCGGCTGCGGCGCAGCTTCGAGCTGCTGGCGCTGGACTCGCTGCAGCCCGAGAAGCAGGCCGGCTCGCCGCAGGCCCTGTCGGCCTTCGCCCGCTGGCAGGACGCCCAATGGCGCCGCCACACGCTGATCACGCGTTGACCGGGCCTGACCGCCACGCTGAGTGGCCGGCGCGCGGCTCCACCTGGGCGCACCACCCATTTGCGGACCCAGGGTTCCCCGGCACTCAAGTCGGGGGGATGCCCCGGGGTAGGCTTGCGTCACACTCGTGTCGCAGAAACCGATTGGCCGGCCGCTGCTGTCGTGGCGAGTTGGCTCCATCCACACAAGGAGTGCGAATGTCTTCCAAGAGCTTCCTGATCAAGCCGCTCGCCGCGGCCGCGTTGCTGGCCGTCGCCGGCGCTTCGCAGGCCAGCATCACCGTCTACACCAGCCAGGCCGCCTTCAATGCCGCGACCACGGCACAGGGTGTCGACACCTTCACCGGCTTCTCGATCACCGGCAGCACGCCGAGCCCGATCACCCGCAGCGCCGGCCCGTACGGCTACACCGGCTCGGTCACCACCACGTCGTTCTTCGGCGCCGGCACCACGGCCAATCCCTGGCTGTCGACCAACACCGCCACCGACGCCATCACTTTCAACGGCTTCACCGGCGGTGTCAGCGCCGTCGGGGGCAATTTCTTCGGCAGCGACATCTCCGGCCTGTTCGCCGCCGGTGACATCACGCTGACGGCCACGGATGCTTCCGGCAGCGTCACGCAGACCATCGTCGGCGCCACCACCACCAGCTTCGTGGGTTTCGTGTCCACGGGTCTGATGACCTCTCTGGTGGTCAGCTCGGTGCAGCCGGCGGCTGGCTTCCTGTGGCCGACCGTCGACAACCTCACCCTGGCACAGGCCGGTGTCGTGCCCGAACCCGGCAGCTACGCGCTCATGTTCGCCGGCCTGGGCTTCCTGGGCTTCATGGCCCGCCGCCGCCGCGCCTGATCGGCTTCTGCTCGATGAAGGGCTCCGGGCGACCGGGGCCCTTTTCTTTTGCGGCGGTGCCTGTGGCTATGCTTGCCGACCCATGACACTCAAGAATTCCCGGCTCCGGCCGGCGCGGCTGGGCATCGGCACCGCACTGTGGTTCGCGGCCTCCTGCGCCTTGTCCTGGGGCGCCGACGGTCACCGCCTGGTGGCCGATGCTGCCGAACAGCAACTCACGGTGGCGGCGCGCGCCGAGGTCGGGAAGCTCCTGGCCCTGGAGCCCGGGGCCACGCTGTCGTCCGTGGCCAACTGGGCCGACGAGACCCGCTCGCTGGGCACGGCCAGCTGGCACTACGTGAACTTCGCGCGCGGTGGCGACTGCCGCTATGACGCCAGCCGCCAGTGCCTGGCCGGGCGCTGCGTGGTCGGGGCCATCGAGAAGCAGCTGGACGTGCTGGCCTCCTCCGCCCCGGGCGAGGAGCGGCTCGCGGCCCTGAAGTACGTGGTGCACCTGGTGGCTGACGTCCATCAGCCGCTGCATGCCGGCTTCGCGGACGATCGCGGCGGCAACGACTGGCAACTGCAGGCTTTCGGACGCGGCAGCAACTTGCACGCCTTGTGGGACTCCGGCCTCATCCGCAACTGGCCCGGCGGCCTGTCTGACCTGCGTCGGCGCGTGCTGGCCGAGCCCGGCCCGACGGCGGTCGCCCAGGAAGCGCTGGTCTGGGCCGAGCAGTCCTGCCGCATCGTCGCCAGCGAGGGTTTCCAGCCAGCCACGCATGTCCTGGCCGAGGGCTACGACGAACGCTGGAACCCGGTGCTGGTGCAGCAGCTTCGCCAAGCGGCGCAGCAGCTGGCGGCCGTGCTCAACGAGCGCCTGGGCGGCCAGGCGAGGTAGCGCTCGTTCGCCGGCCCGACCGTGAATCTTCACGGCGGCGCGGTGAGAAGGTGCACAGAACCCCCCGGTGCCGCGCTTCACCATGCCGAACCATGGCATCGATCCAGCCCTTCTCACCGGCATGCCCTTCCTGCGGGAGCGCGACCGTGCGACAGCGGCGGACGCTGCTGGACCGGCTGATCTCGGTCTTTTCGCCGCGGGGCCGGTACCGGTGCCTGGACCGCTGCGGTTGGGAAGGCCTGCTGCGTCCTGCGCGGGCGCGACGGCGTTCGATGAGCTACCGGCACCGCCCGGTGCTGGACGCCTCCCGGGCACCTGTGGGCGGGCCGCGCGACGGCTGAGTGCGCCTGGGCGGGGAGGCGCTCGGCCGCTGCAACACTTGTCCTCGCCGCCGCGGGAATGCTTCACCGGCGCGCCACCAACCCGACCAGGGCCGACAGGCCGCTGTGGCCCTGGCCCTCCCGCACTTCCTCCTCGTACTCCCGGAGTTCGACGATCGACAAGGCCGCGAAGGCCGAGGCCAGCATCTCCCGCGTGTACAGGTGCGAGAGGAT
>JAEUPH010000309.1 GCA_016790395.1 Rubrivivax sp.
GGTAGGCATGGGCAAGCTGGTGGTTTCGCTCGACGGTGTGGTCATCAAGGAAGTCCAGATCACGAAGGACAAGACCACGCTCGGCCGCCGTCCCTACAACGACATCGTCATCGACAACCTGGCGGTCAGCGGCGAGCACGCCGTGCTGCAGATGGTGGGCTCCGACGTCTTCATCGAAGACCTCAACTCGACCAACGGTACGTACATCAACGGCAAGGCCATCAAGAAGCAGCTGCTGACGCACAACGACACCGTCGAGATCGGCAAGTACAAGATCAAGTTTCTCGTCGACGATTCCGGCGAGTATGAGAAGACGATGATCATGCGGCCGGGCGGCAGCGCCCCGCCCATCGGTGCGGGAAGCCCGGCCCAGAGCGGACATCCGGCCTACGCCGGCAGCGCACCTTCCAGCTTCGGTGGCCTGGGCGCGGCGCCGCCGGCACCGGTGGCCCAGCCGGCATCGATCAAGGTGCTCAACGGCGCTGCCGCCGGGCGCGAGGTGACGCTGACCAAGGTCGTCACCACGGTCGGGAAGCCGGGCGTGCAGGTGGCGTCCATCACCAAGCGGCCCAACGGCTATGCCTTCGCCCACGTCGAAGGCGCCACGCGACCCAGCATCAACGGCGTGCCGCTGGTCGGTGACTCCGTCCCGCTGCGCAACGGTGACGTGATCGAACTCGCCGGCACGCAGATGCAGTTCATCTCGCGCTAGACCCGACGCCCTGCGGGCGCGGTTCCAGCGTCGGCGCGCTCGAACCGACGCTTCGCGCGGCTCAGCTTGCCGCGCCGGGCGGTCGGCCGGCACGTGACGGGATTCACGGGACTGTTGCGGGGTCACCCTTTCGTCGGATCGAATGCGGCAGGCTGCCTTGCCTGCGAGGGGCCCCGCGGTCAGCATCGGGCCCTTGCCCGCCAACGGCGGCTTCCGCCTCCCGTTTCCCATGCAGATCCGCGTCCTCGGCTGCTCCGGCTCCATCGCCGCCGGCAGCCGAACCACGTCCTTCCTCGTCGATGGCGAGATCCTCATCGACGCCGGCACCGGCGTGGGTGACCTCACGCTCGACGAACTGGCGTGCATCGACCACATCTTCGTCACGCATTCCCACCTCGACCATGTGCTGGCCATCGGCCTGCTGGCCGACAGCGTCACGCGCCGGCGACGCGCCGCCGGCCGGCCGCCCGTGCGTGTGTATGCGCTCGCCTCGACGCTGACGGCGCTGCGCCTGCACGTCTTCAACGGCATCATCTGGCCCGACTTCACCCGTTTGCCTGACACCACGAATCCGGTGCTGCGCTTCGAAGCCGTCGAGGTCGGGCAGGTGCTGGTGGCCGGCGGGCGCCGCGTCGAAGTCCTGCCGGCCCGGCACACCGTGCCTGCCGTCGGCTATGCCGTGCACGGCAGCAGCGGCGCCTGGGTGTTCACCGGCGACACCGGTCCCAATCCGCCGCTGTGGGAACGGCTGAAGTCCATGCCGGTGGCTGCCTTGGTCATCGAGACGGCCTTCGGCGATGACGAGGTGGCGCTGGCGCGCGTCAGCGGTCACCTCAGTCCCGGCCAGTTGCGCGAGGAACTGAAGGGCTTGGCGGCGCCCGCCGACGTCTACATCACGCACATCAAGCCTGGCGAGGTGGACGCCGTGATGTCCGAGATCGGCGCACACGACAGCCCCCACCGCATCCAGGCGTTGGCCAGCGGCCAGGTGATGGACCTCGGCGCCTGAGCGTCGCGGCGACGGTGACGTTTTGCGTCACCTCCGGCACCCAGGTGCCGAAACGCGCCGAACGAAGTGACGTGAACTGTCACCGCCGCGGCAGAAAGTCACGCGCCGAGCCCTCCAAAACGCTGGCACGCACCCTGCATTCGTGGGGGGGCGTCCCGTCCAACACCATCGGCCCCCGGCTAGGAGTTCTCTCATGAAGCGCGTTCAACAAGGTTTCACCCTGATCGAACTGATGATCGTCGTCGCGATCATCGGCATCCTGGCGGCGGTCGCGCTGCCGGCCTACAAGGAATACACCGTCAAGGCCAAGGTCTCGGAAGTGATCTTGGCAGCCAGCCAGTGCCGTACCGCGGTCGCCGAGGCCTACCAGACCGGTGGCGCCTCCTCCCCGGGCGCCAACGGCTGGGGCTGCGAGTCGGCCAGCCAGAGCACCAAGTACGTCGCCAGCGTGGCCACCAACGCCGACGGTGTCATCACCGTCACGTCCTCGGCCGACACCGGCCTGCCGGCGGATGCCCAAGGCAAGACCATCACGCTGACGCCCATCGATGCGACCAACGCCGCGCTGACCTACGCCGCCAACACCACGGTGGCCGGCTTCAAGTGCGCCCCCGGCACGATGCCCGGCAAGTACCTGCCCGGCTCCTGCAAGTAAGGCCTGAGCCTCAGGTCCTCGAAATGGCAGCTTCGGCTGCCATTTTTCTTTTTGCGGACCCGCGCGCACCATGCCCACCCTGCCGCCGCTGCCCCTGTCGTCGCTGCTGCTCGCCCTGCTGCCGTCGGCCTGGCTGCTGTCGAACCACTATTTCCCCTGGCTGTCGGCCTGGCAGGAGGGTCTGGCGCTGGCCCTGGTGGGCGGCGCGGGCCTGCTGGTGCGGCGCGAGGGGCGGCTGCCCTGGGCCTGGATGCTGGTGGGGGCCGCCGTGCTGCTCAGCGTCGGCGGCCAGTGGTTCTCGGGGCAGTTGGTCTTCGGCGGCGACGCGCTGCTGGTGGCGTTGTACGCCCTGGCCTTCGTCGGGGCGCTGGCGCTCGGCGCCGGTCTGGCCTCGGAGCCGGGCGAGGAACGGCGGCTCGCGGTCGATGCGCTGGCCCTCGGGCTGCTGGCCGGGGCGAGCCTCTCG
>JAEUPH010000026.1 GCA_016790395.1 Rubrivivax sp.
ACCGAGACGGTGCGGCACAACGCCGACAGCGCCCGCCAGGCGCGCGACCTCGCCGGGTCGGCCAGTCACGTGGCCGCCAGCGGCGGCGACGTGGTGGCGCAAGTGGTGCAGACCATGGGCTCGATCCAGGCCTCCAGCCGGAAGGTCGTGGACATCATCGGCGTCATCGACGGCATCGCCTTCCAGACCAACATCCTGGCGCTCAACGCGGCGGTGGAAGCCGCGCGCGCGGGCGAGCAGGGGCGCGGCTTCGCCGTGGTGGCCGGCGAGGTGCGCACGCTGGCACAACGCTCGGCCACCGCGGCGCGCGAGATCAAGCAGCTGATCGGCGTGTCGGTGGACGAGGTGGAGCGCGGCACCGAGCTCGTGGGCCGCGCCGGTTCCACCATGGAGGACGTGGTCAGCAGCGTGCGGCGCGTCAGCGACATCATCGGCGAGATCGCGGCCGCCAGCCAGGCGCAGCAGCAGGGCATCGAGTCGGTGAACCGCAGCATCGAGCAGATCGACCACGGGACGCAGCAGAATGCGGCGCTGGTGGAACAGGCCGCGGCGGCCGCAGAATCGCTCAAGGTGCAGGCCGCCACGCTGGAAGGGACCGTGCGACTCTTCCAGCTGGCGCCGGCCGCCTGAACGCACCCTGACCGCCCCGAGAACGAAGGAGACAAGCCATGAAGACCCGTATCGCCCTCGCCACCGTCGCCCTGGCCGCCGCCCTGGCCAGCCTGCCGGCGCTTGCCGTCGAGGTGGCCGGCGTGAAGCTCGAAGACACGGCCAAGGTCGCCGGCCAGGACCTGAAGCTCAATGGCGCCGGCGTGCGCACACGCGCGATCTTCAAGGTCTATGCCATGGGCCTGTACCTCGGCAAGAAGGAGACCAGCACCGACGCCGTGCTGGCCACCGCAGGCCCGCGCCGCATCAGCATCGTGATGCTGCGCGACGTGTCCGGCGAGGACTTCGGCCAGGCCTTCCTGACCGGCATCAACTCGAACACCGACAAGGCCGAGAAGAGCAAGTTCGTCAGCCAGACGCTCAAGCTCGGCGAGGTGTTCCAGGCCGTCGGCGGTCTCAAGAAGGGCGACGCGCTGATGGTGGACTGGGTGCCGGGCAAGGGCACGGACATCCATCTCAACGGCAAGTCGATCAGCGAGCCGCTGCCCGACCTGGCCTTCTACAACGCCATCCTGAAGATCTGGCTCGGCGACAAGCCCGCCGACAGCACGCTCAAGCCGCAGCTGCTGGGCGCCAAGGAATAGCGCGCACGGCGCTCACGCCAGGCTCAGCACCACGGGCGCGTGGTCGCTGGGTCTTTCGTTCTTGCGCGGGCCCTTGTCGATGACGCAGGCCGTGACCTCGGCCTTCAGGGCCGGGCTGACGAGGATGTGGTCGATGCGCAGGCCCTGGTTCTTGCGGAACGCGAGGTTGCGGTAGTCCCACCAGCTCCAGCTCTTGGGCGGCTGCTCGAAGAGCCGGAAGGCGTCCACCAGGCCCAGCGCCTGCAGGCGCTGGAACTGCGCGCGCTCTTCGGGCGTGCAGTGGATCTGGCCGGCCCAACCGATGGGGTCGTACACGTCACGGTCGTCGGGCGCGATGTTGAAGTCGCCCATCAGCACCAGCCGCGGGTGCGCCGCCAGTTCGGCCGCCACCCAGTCGTGCAGCGCATCCAGCCAGCGCATCTTGTAGACGAACTTGTCGCTGTCCGGGGCCTGGCCGTTGGGGAAGTAGCCGCCGATGGCGCGCACGCCACCCACGGTGCCGGCGATCACGCGGGCCTGCTCGTCTTCGAGGCCGGGGATGTTCTTCACCACCTGCAGCGCGTCGCCCACGCTCGCCTGGCGGCTGAGCAGGGCCACGCCGTTGTAGGTCTTCTGACCGTGGAAGTGCACGGCATAGCCGGCGGCCTCGATCTCGGCGCGCGGGAACTTGTCGTCGGTGAGCTTGGT
>JAEUPH010000032.1 GCA_016790395.1 Rubrivivax sp.
GCTGAGCCCGCAGGACACGCAGGACCCGCAGTGGCTGGCCACGCGCAAGCGGCTGGAAGGCGACCTGGACAACATCCTGCTGAAGGCGCTGGAGAAGGCCCCGGAGCAGCGCTACGCCAGCGTGGAGGCGCTGGCCGCCGATGTGCGTGCCTTCCTGGCGGGCTACCCGGTGAGCGCGCGCCCGCCGCGGCCGCTGTACCTGCTGCACAAGTTCGTGTCGCGCAACCGCGTGGTGGTGACGGTGGCGGCGCTGGGCGTCGCGGCGCTGGCCGGTGGCCTGGTGGCCACCACCTGGCAGTGGCAGCGCGCCGAGCGCGAACACGCCGCGGCCGAGCGCCGCTTCGCGCAGGTGCGCGAACTCGCCAACCGGTTGCTCTTCGAGTACCACGATGCCATCCACCTGCTGCCCGGCAGCACGGCGGTGCGCGAGCGCATGCTCAAGGATGCGCGCGAGCACCTGCAGAGCCTGGCGGCCGAGGCCGCCGGCCAGCCCCGGCTGCAGCGCGAACTGGGCGTGGCCTACCGGCGCCTGGGCGAGCTCTACCACGCCGAGGCGCGGCCGGCCCTGGGCGACGTGCAGACGAGCCTGCAGCTCATCACGCAGGGCCGTGCGCTGCTGGAGCAGGCCGCGGCCGCCGAGCCCGCCGACGCCGCCACGCGCTACCAACTCGCGCTGGCGCAGGTGGCGGTGGCACGCAGCCAGCGCAGCGCCGGCCAGCCCCGTCTGGCGCTGGCGCCGCTGGAGCAGGCGGCGGCGCTCTTCGATGTGCTGGCCGCCGAGCGGCCGCGCGAGGCGGCCTACCGCATCGAGCAGGTGCGCGCGCAGCTGCACCTGTCGGAGGTCTTCGGCGCCGGCAGCACCGCCGAGCTGGCCGACAGCGCCCGCGCCCGGGCCTACCTGGACAAGGCCACGGGCCAGGTGGACGCGGTGCTGCGCGACCTGCCCGACGACCCCGACGCCGTGGCCCTGTACTGCACCGTGCACAACCTGCGCTGGCTGAGCGAAGCCAACGCCGGCCGCTACGAGGCGGGCCTGGCCATCCTGCGCAGCCTGGTGCCGCTGTTCGCGCGCCTGCAGACCCTGGCGCCCGACGACACGCTCTTCCGCCGCGACGCCGCCGTCAACTTCCTCAGCCAGGGCACGGCGCTGATGCGCCTGCAGCGCTGGGGGGAAGCGCGCGCCGCCAGCGCCGAGGCGCTGCGGCGCATGCAGGCCATCGCCGCCGCCGACCCGGCCAACCGCGTGACGCAGCGCGACGTGGCCAAGCTGCTGGGCGATGTCGCGTGGTCGGACTTCAAGCTCGGCCACGGGCCGCTGGCGGCGGCCGGCTTCGCACAGTCCATCGACAGCCTCGAGGCCCTGGCCCGGCACGACCCGCGCGACCGCCGCGTTGCGCGCCTGCTGGCGCTGGCGCATGGGCAGCGCGCCGAAGTGCAGGCGGCGGCCGGTCAGGCTGGCGATGTGGCCCGCCACCTGGAGCGCGCCCTGGCCCTGGCCGCCGCGCAGCGCGCCGCATCGCCCGACGACACCAGCAGCGCCGTGCTGGAGGCCCAGCTGCAGACGCAGGCCGGCCTGAGCTGGGCGACGCTGCCCGGCGGCACGCCGCGCAGCTGCCCACCCTTCCGCGACGCGCTGGCCGCCTGGCAGGCGCTGGAAGCGCGCGGCCAGATGCGGGCCGGCGACCGGCCGCGGCTGGAACAGGCCCGCGCGGGCGCGGCGCGCTGCGGACCCTGAGCGTGCCCTGCGCCTTCCGGACGTTCCACGCTGCGTATCCCCGCGTGGCCCGCCGCCGTTCGCCGCGGGCACACTGACCGCCCATGCCCAACCACGACCCTGCCCGCTGGACCCTCGTCAAGACGGCTTTCGACGCCGCACTGGCCCTGCCCGCCGCCGAACGCGAGGCGTTCATCGCCACCAGCGCGCTCGACGAGGCCGGCCGCGAAGAACTGCGCTCGCTGCTGGCGCACTACGTCGAGGCCACCGGCGGCGAGGACTTCCTCAGCGCACCGGCGATCGCCGAAGAGGCGGCGGCTTCGGCGCGCGTGGGCCAGCGCCTGGGTGCCTGGGCGGTGGTGCGCAGCCTGGGCAGCGGTGGCATGGGCGAGGTGTTCGAAGCACGCCGTGCCGACGGCCATTACGAAGGCCGCGCGGCGGTGAAGCTGCTCAAGCGCGGCATGGACAGCGCGGCGGTGCTGGAGCGCTTTGCGCGCGAACGCCAGGCGCTGGCGCGGCTGGTGCACCCGCACATCGCGGCGCTGCTGGACGCCGGGGCCAGTGCCGAAGGGCTGCCGTACTTCGTCATGGAGTACGTGGACGGGCAGCCCATCGATGCGGCCTCGCGGGGCCGGCCGCTGGAGGCGCGGCTGCAGCTGTTCCTGCAGCTGGCCGATGCGGTGGCGCATGCGCACCGCAAGCTGCTGGTGCACCGCGACCTCAAGCCGGGCAACGTGCTGGTCAACGGCGAAGGGCAGGTCAAGCTGCTGGACTTCGGCATCGCCAAGGCGCTGGACCCGCTGGAGGATGCCGACGCTGCCGGTGCCACGGTGGGCGGCGTGCGGCCCTACACGCCCAACTACGCCAGCCCCGAGCAGGTGCGCGGCGAGCCGGTGAGCACGGCCACCGACATCTACAGCCTGGGCGTGCTGCTGTACGAGATGCTGACC
>JAEUPH010000089.1 GCA_016790395.1 Rubrivivax sp.
GGCATCTGCATGTCCATGAGCACGAGGTCGTAGCGCTGCGAGGCCGCCATCGCCGCGGCTGTCTCGCCGTCGGCAGCCACGTCCACCTCCAGGCCGGCACGGCGCAACAGCACGACCGAGATCTCGCTGCTCACCGGGTCGTCCTCGGCCACCAGCACGCGGCGCCCGGCGTGGTGGTGCTGCAGCGCACGCAGCACGGCCTCGGACTGCGTCGCCGAGTTCTCCTCGTCGCCATCGCCGCCCAGGCGCAGCGGCACGCTGAAGCGGAAGCAGCTGCCGCGGCCCGGCTCGGTGTCCAGTTCCAGGTTGCCGCCCATCATGCGCACCAGCTGGCGGCTGATCGCCAGGCCCAGACCGCTGCCGCCATAGCGCCGCGTGGTGGAGTTGTCGGCCTGTTCGAAGGGCATGAACAACCGCTCGCGCGCCTCGGGGGCGATGCCGATGCCGGTGTCGCGCACCTCCACGCCCAGCAGCACGGCTTCCGGTCCGGCCGGCGACTGCGTGACGTGCACCGACACCTGCCCGCCCTCGGTGAACTTGATCGCGTTGTCGACCAGGTTCAGCACCACCTGCTTCAGACGCAGCGGGTCGCCCAGCAGCGCCTGCGAAGCCAGTGCCGGCGCCATGACCAGCGAGAACGCCAGGCCCTTCTCCTGCGCACGGTGGCCGGCCAGCGACTCGACGCTGGCGAACACCGTCGCCGGGCGGAAGCGCACCTGCTCCAGCACCATGCGCTCGGCCTCGATCCGGGACAGGTCGAGGATGTCGTTGATGACCCGCAGCAGGTGGTGCGAGGCCTGCTCCACCTTGCCCAGCTGCTCGCGCAGCAGCGGGTCGGCGGCGCGCTGGCGGGCGAGGTCGGTCATGCCGATGATGGCGCTCATCGGCGTGCGCAGTTCATGGCTCATGTGGGCCAGGAAACGGCTCTTGGCGTGGTTCGCGGCCTCGGCGGCGGCCTTGGCCTCCGACAGCGCGGCCGTGCGCTCCACCACCAGGTCTTCCAGGTGGTGCCGGTGGCGCTGCAGTTCGGCCTCGGCGCGCCGGCGCTCGGTGACGTCGCGGCACACCACCAGCACCGTGCGCACGCCCGAGGCCGGGTCGCGGTCGGGCACGATGCGCCAGCTGATGCAACACGGGCCTTCGCGCCCGGCCATCTCGAACTCGGATTCGTGCGGCCGCCCGGAGTCGAAGACGTCGCGGATCGCCTCGTCCCAGAACCGGCACAAGGCGTCGGGGAAGCCGAGTTCGCGGTGCGTGCGGCCGACGATGTCGGCCGGCGTCATCGGCACCAGCGTGCCGATGTTCTCGGAGACGTAGAGATGGCGTCCATGGCGGTCCAGCCGCATGACGATGTCGGGCAAGGCGGCAATGAGGGTGCGCTGTTCTTCCTCGCTGCGGCGCAGCGCGTCGCGGGCCTCGCGCTCCTTGGTGATGTCCTGCACCATGCCGACCACGCGCGTGGGTGCGCCCGCGGCGTCGCGTTCGCAGACGCGGCCCCGGTCCATCACCCAGAGGTAGCTGCCGTTTCGGGTGCGCAGCCGGTACTCGGCTTCGTACCGGGTCCGGCGGCCCTCCAGGTGGTCGCGCAACAGGCCCATGACGCGCGACGCGTCCTCGGGATGGATGTTGCGGCTCCAGGTGGTCAGCTCGGGCGGCATCTCGTCGGGGCCGTAGCCCAGCATGCGCTTGAGCAAGGGGCTGAAGAAGACGTCGTTGGTGACAGTGTCCCAGTCCCACAGGCCGTCGGTGGCCTCGTTGAGCGCGAACCAGAGCTGGTTCTCGCGCTTGCGCAGATCGCCCTCCAGGGCCAGGCGGCGGGAGATGTCGCGCGCCACGGAGAGGAAGTACTCGCGGCCCTCATCGAAGAAGCGCGTGGTGTTGACCTCCACCGCGACCTCGTGGCCGGCGGCATGGCGATGGCGGCCGACGAAGGTGTAGCAGGGCACGCTGCGGATGACGGCGGCGATGTCGCTCCACTGCGGTGCGCCGGTGACGTCCATCTGCAGGCTCAGCACGCTGTGGTCCAGCACCTGCTCGGCGGTCAGGCCCAGGCTCTCCCAGGCGCTTCGGTTGCCCCAGACGATGTTGGAGGTCTCGGGGTCCAGCAGGTAGACCGCATCGGCCAGCTGCTCGAGCAGCCGGGCTGCGGCCGGCACGGGGGTTCGCGTCATGCGGCCTGCAGCACGCCGTCCAGCCAGTCGTCCCAGGCAGCTGGCTCGGCCGCCAGCCAGGGCGCCTGGCCGATGAAGCGCTCCCAGGCCGCGTGGTGCTTGGCGGCCACCACCGTGAGCACCGGGATGCCGGCCGCCAGCAAGGCGCCGATCTCGGCCACGAAGCCGCCGTTCTCGGCTTCCAGCGCGCCGAAACGGTCGCACACCACGAGGTCGGGCCGGCGCTGCAGCGCGTCGCGCAGCACCCGGCTGGCGCGCGCAAAGCCTTGCGGATCGGCGGCGCAGCCGGTGGAGCCGGCCCCCAGCGGCTGCGAGACGAGGTAGGTGTCGCCGCTGTCGACGTCGGTCAGCCACATCTGCGCGCGGCAACCATCGGCGGCGTCGCGCGGGGCCATCAGCAGGCCCTGCACACGTCGACCCGCCCTGCGCTGGCGCGCCACGAAGTCGAACAGCAGGGCGTCGATGTCGACACGGCCGGCAGGGTCGATGGCGGCGACGCGCAGGGGGATCTCGCAGCCGGTTTCTTCGCTCATGGGGTGGGGGCTGTCGGCGCAGGCGCGGAGAGAATCATTCTCGCACCGGCACCCGGTCCCTGGGGGGCTGCTGCCCAGCATCGCGGTCGGACAACCCGCAGGGCTGCACGTGCCCGCGGGCAGAGCGTCAATCGGCCAGGGGCGGCGCCAGCATCAGCCGCTCGACATAGGCGGCGCGCGCCTGCCGCTCGGCGGCCGTGCCCTGGCGGTGCAGCAGCGACTCGGCCACTTCGTAGCTGTAGAGCAGGAAGCCGCGCTGGCGCGCTTCCTGCACCGGCAGCCCGAGCGCGCGGAACACGGTCTCGTGGTAAGCGATGCGCGAGGCATCGGCGGCGTCCACGGCCTGACGTGCCATCTCGTCGCGCCGCGCCCAGGCGCGGATGGCCAGCTCGATGCGCGCGGCCCGCGCCGCGCTGCGGCCCCGGAAGGGCAGAGAGATGACGTCGCGCAGCTGTTCGCGCGCATCGTGGTTGGCGACTTCCAGCCGCGCGGTGAGCTGCGCCGTGGCGCGTTCGCTCCAGGCCTGCAGCACGCGGCGCAACAGGTCCTCGCGGTCCCGGAAGTGCCAGTAGAAGCTGCCGCGCGTGACGCCCAACTGGCCCGCCAGCACGTCCACGCGCACGTGGTCGATGCCCTGGTTGACCAGCACCTCGGTGGCGGCGTCGATCCAGGTCTCGGGCGTCAGCGAGGTGCGCGCAGCCGCCTCGGGCTCGGCAGCCGCGCGGCGGCGGCGGATCGGTGCGTTTCGCGTCGGCGCGTTCATCGCGGCGATGATGCCATGCAGTGGTGTATGGACATTGGGGCTTGCCCCGATGCGGCGCAGCGAGCCCCGACACTACGATCGCGCCAAACACATACAGATGTGTATGGAACGTCGGCTGCCGGCGCTCCACCCCAGCGCTGGAGACCCCCATGGCCGACCCGTTCGCCGATTTCTTCGACGACCCGCGCATGCTGGCGCCGCGCCGCGTCGAGCGGCAGGAGCTGGGCGGCGGCGCGTTCGTGCTGCGCTCGCCCGAACCGTTGGCACCCTATGCCCGCTGCGTCGGCGAATGGCTGGAGCGATGGGCCGCCGAGACCCCCGACGCCCTGGCCTTCGCCGAGGCGCGGGCCGAAGGCGGCTGGCGCAGGTTGAGCTGGGGCGAACTGCGCCGGCAGGTCGGATCGGTGGCGCAGTCGCTGCTGGACCTGGCGCTGCCCGCCGGCAAGCCCGTCGTCGTGCTCTCGGACAACGCGCTCGACCATCTCGTGCTGCTGCTGGCCGGCATGCACGTGGGCCGCGCCGTGTGCACCGTCAGCAGCGGCTACTGCCGGCTGGCCCAGGACGACTACACGCGCATCCACGGCATCCTGCAGACGCTGGACCCGGCACTGGTCTACGCCTCGGACGCGGCCATCTACGGGCCACCCCTCGCGGACGCAGGGGTGGCGCCGGTGGTCGTGTTCAGCCGCGGCGCCGAGGCCCACGCCGGCGCCCTGCCCTTCGCGCAGCTGCTGGCCACGCGCGAAACCCCGGCGGTGATGCAGGCCTTCGCCGCCGTCACGCCCGAGACGCACGCCAAGTACCTGCTCACCAGCGGCTCCACCGGCCACCCCAAGGTGGTCATCAACACGCACCGCATGCTGTGCGCCAACCAGCAGATGCTGGCGCAGACGCTGCGCTTCCTGGACGTGGAGAAGCCCGTGCTGCTGGACTGGCTGCCCTGGAGCCACACCTTCGGCGGCAACCACAACACCCACATCGTGCTGCGCACCGGCGGCACGATGTACATCGACGACGGCCGCCCGCTGCCCGGCGCCATCGACAAGACCCTGCAGCACCTGCGCGAGGTGCAACCCACCATCTACTTCAACGTGCCGCGCGGCTACGAGATGATGCTGCCGGCGCTGGAGCGCGACGAGGAACTCGCGCGACACTTCTTCGGCCGCCTGCGCATGGCCTTCTACGCCGGCGCCGGCATGCCGGCCGCCACCTGGGCACGCCTGCAGGCCGCCGCAGCGAAAGTGCGCGAGCAGCCGCTGTGGCTGACCACGAGCTGGGGCAGCACCGAGACCGCGCCGGCCGTCACCTTCGTCAGCTGGCGCCTGCAGCAGCCCGGCGTGATCGGCCTGCCGCTGCCGGGCGTGAGCCTGAAGTTCATCCCCAACGGCGGCAAGCTGGAACTGCGCGTCAAGGGCGACCACATCTTCCCTGGCTACCGCGACAACCCCGAGGCCACGCAGGCCGCCTTCGACGAGGACGGCCACTACTGCATCGGCGATGCCGGCTACCTGGCCGACGAGAACGATCCGCTGCAGGGCGTGGTCTTCAACGGCCGCGTGGCCGAGGACTTCAAGCTCACCAGCGGCACCTGGGTCAGCGTGGGCACGTTGCGGCTGAAGGTGGTGTCGGCGATGGCGCCCTACGCGCAGGACGTGGTCGTGACCGGCCATGACCGCAGCGAGATCGGCGTGCTGATCTTCCTCACCGAGGCCGGCCGCCTGGTGCCGCGCGAGGAGATCGTGCAGGACGTGCGCGACGCGCTGCGCTCGCTGAAGGAAGACGGCGCGGGTTCTTCGCAGACACCCACGCGCGCCCTGCTGCTGGAAGGCGGCCCGAGCATGGCCGCCGGCGAGATCACCGACAAGGGCTACGTCAACCAGCGCATGGTGCTGACGCGCCGCGCGGCGGAGGTGGAAGCCCTCTATGCAACACCGGCCGATCCGCGTGTCATCCGCCCCTGAAGGATCTCCCATGCGTTCCCCCTTCCAACCGCTGGGCGCCGACGCCCCCGCCGTGCTGCGCGCGCTGGACCTGCTCATCCTCGAACGCGCCGGGCCTGTCCTGCACGTGCGCCTGAACCGCCCGGCCAAGCGCAACAGCGTCAGCGACGAGCTGCTGGCGCAGCTGCACACGGTGTGGGTGAACATCCCCGGCGACGTGCGGGCCGCGGTCATCAGCGGCGAAGGCGCGCACTTCTGCGCCGGCCTGGACCTCACCGAGGTGAGCGAGCGCAACGTCACCGAGGGCATGCAGCACTCGCGCATGTGGCACGCCTGCTTCGACGCCATCCAGTTCGGGCCGGTGCCGGTGGTGGCGGCGCTGCACGGGGCGGTGGTGGGCGGCGGGCTGGAACTGGCCTCGGCCGCGCACATCCGAGTGGCCGAGAAGAGCACCTTCTACGGCCTGCCCGAAGGCACGCGCGGGATCTTCGTCGGCGGTGGCGGCTCGGTGCGCATCAGCCGGCTCATCGGCGTGGCACGCATGGCCGACATGATGCTCACCGGCCGCGTGCTCGATGCCGACGAAGGCCAGGCCATGGCGCTGTCCACCTACCGGGTGGACGACGGCGCGGGCCTCGCCAAGGCCGCCGAGCTGGCGCAGAAGATCGCACAGAACGCGCCGCTGTCCAACTACGCGGTGACGCAGGCGCTGCCGCGCATCGCCGACCTCTCGGCGTCCGACGGGCTCTTCATGGAGTCGCTCATCTCCAGCATCGCGCAGGGCGACGAAGCCGCGAAGGAGCGCGTGCGCGCCTTCCTGGAGAAGCGCGCCGGCAAGGTGCAGAAGGCGTCCTGAGCACGGCCATGACGAAGAAGCACGTCTACACGGTGCAGGTGCAGTTCGGCGACTGCGACCCCGCGGGCATCGTCTTCTTCCCCAACTTCTGCAAGTGGATGGACGCTTCTTCGCTGGCCTTCTTCATGGCTTGCGGGGTGCCGCCCTGGCGCGAGCTGGTGAAGACGCGCGGCATCGTGGGCACGCCGCTGCTGGAGATCCACACCCAGTTCCACAAGCCCGCCACCTACGGCGAGACGCTGCAGGTGCACACCCACGTGGAACACTGGGCCGCCAAGACGCTGCGCCAGAAGCACGTGGTGATGCGCGGCGACGATCTGATCTGCGAAGGCACCGAGACACGGGCCTTCGTCGTGCACGATGCCGCAGCCGGCCGGCTGAAGGCCATTCCCGTCCCCGAAGACATCCGGGCGCTGTGCAGCTGAAGGCCGCACCCGGACCCATCCCCCAGAAGGAGACAACCGCGATGAAACGTTTCACCCTGCACATCCTGGCCGCCGCCACCGCGGTGCTGGCCCACGGCACCGCCCTGGCCGAACTCACCATCGGCGTGGTGCTGCCCCTCACCGGCCCGGCCTCCGGCCTGGGCATCCCCATGGGCAACACCGTCAAGATGTGGCCCGCCACGATCGGCGGCGAGAAGGTCAAGGTCATCGTGCTGGACGACGCCACCGACCCCACCAAGGGCGTGCAGGCCGCGCGCCGCCTGATCAGCGAGGACAAGGTCGACGTCATCGTCGGCTCGGGCGCCACGCCGGTGGCCATCCCCATCGCCGACGTCGCGGCCGAAGCGAAGACGGTGCAGCTGGCGCTGTCGCCGGTGGGCCTGCCGCCGGGCAAGGACGCCTGGACCTTCCGGCTGCCACAGAGCAACACCGTGATGGCCACGGCCATGGTCGCGCACATGCAGAAGCAGGGCGTCAAGAGCGTCGGCTTCCTGGGCTACACCGACGCCTACGGCGAGCAGTGGCTGCAGGCGCTGACCCCGCTGCTGGAGAAGGCCGGGATCAAGCTCCTGGGTGCCGAGCGCTTCGCGCGGGCCGACACCAGCGTCACCGCGCAGGCGCTCAAGCTCGTGGCGGCGAACCCGGACGCGATGGTCATCGTGGCCTCGGGCAGCGGCGCCGCCATGCCCCAGCTGGGCGTGCTGGACCGCGGCTTCAAGGGCAAGATCTACCAGACCCACGCCGCCGCCACCAAGGACCTGATGCGCGTGGGCGGCAAGGCCGTGGAAGGCACCTTCGTCACCAGCGGCCCGGTGGTCGTGGCCGAGCAGCTGCCCGACACGCACCCGAGCAAGGCGCTGGGCATGAAGTTCAACGCCGAGTACGAGAAGATGGCCGGCGCCGGCCTGCGCAACCAGTTCGCGGCGCACATGTGGGACGTCTACCTCATGCTGGACAAGGTGGTGCCCGCGGCGCTGAAGAAGGGCAAGACCGGCACGCCCGAGTTCCGCGCCGCGCTGAAGGACGCGCTGGAATCCACGCCCGCCCTGGCCGTGACGCACGGCGTGCTGGACTACTCGCCCACCGACCACTGGGGCTTCCGCCCGGACACCGGCGTGGTGATGAAGGTGGTGGGCGGCGAGTGGAAGCTCGAGCGCTGAACCGCTGACGGAGCCCACGCGTGGACGCATCGATCGCCGGCATCCTGGCCCTGGACGGCCTGACCAGCGGCGCCATCTACGCCCTCGTGGCGCTGGCGCTGGTGCTGGTGTTCGCGGTGACGCGCGTGGTCTTCATTCCGCAGGGCGAGTTCGTCGCCTTCGGCGCGCTGACCATGGCGCTGCTGCAGGGCGGGCAGTTGCCCGGCACGGTGTGGCTGCTGCTGCTGATGGCGGGCTTGGCCGCCGTGCTGGACGCGCTGCAGGCCCGCCGCGAGGCCTGGCCGCTGGCGCGCTGGGCGCGGCACGCACTGCGCACGCTGGCGCTGCCGCTGACGGCCTGTGCCGCCACGCTCCTGCTCGCCCCGGGCAAGCCACCGCTGCTGGTGCAGGCCCTGCTCACGCTGGCCCTGGTGGCGCCCATGGGTCCGCTGGTCTACCGACTGGCCTACCGCCCGCTGGCCGACGCGGGTACGCTGGTGCTGCTCATCGTCTCCGTCGGCGTGCACTTCGCGCTCACCGGCCTGGGCCTGCTGTTCTTCGGTGCCGAGGGCTTCCGCAACGCGGCCTTCTGGGACGAGCGCTTCACGCTGGGGCCGCTGACGCTGACGGGCCAGACGATGATCATCATGCTGGCTTCGCTGGTGCTCATCGCCGCGCTCTTCCTCTTCTTCGACCGCACGCTGTGGGGCAAGGCCCTGCGCGCCACGTCCGTCAACCGCACCGGCGCGCGGCTGATGGGCATCTCGGGCGATGGCGCTGGCTCGCTGAGCTTCCTGATGGCGGCCTTCATCGGGGCGCTGTCCGGCCTGCTGATCGGGCCCACCACCACGGTCTTCTACGACAGCGGCTTCCTCATCGGCCTGAAGGGCTTCGTCGCCGCGGTGTTCGCCGGCCTCACGAGCTTTCCGCTGGCCCTGGCCGGTGCCCTGGGCGTGGGCCTCATCGAAAGCTTCGGCTCCTTCTGGGCCAGTGCCTTCAAGGAGGTGATCGTGTTCACCGCCATCCTGCCGGTGCTGCTGTGGCGGTCCTTCGTGGACAAGCACCACGAGGAGCACTGATGAAGCTGGCTCCCCGTACCGCCGGCCTGCTCGGCGTCAGCGCCGTGATCGCGCTGCTGCCCTTCCTGCCGGTGCCCGCGTTCTGGATCACGCAGCTGAACTACATCGGCCTGTTCTCGCTGGTGGCCCTGGGCCTGGTGCTGCTCACCGGCGTGGGCGGCCTCACTTCCTTCGGCCAGGCGGCCTTCGCCGGCGTGGGGGCCTACGCGAGTGCGTACCTGGCGGTAAAGCACGGCATCTCGCCCTGGGTCGGGTTGCTGGTGGGACTCGTGCTCACCACCGCGCTGGCCTTGGTGCTGGGCTGGTTGACGCTGCGCATGAGCGGCCACTACCTGCCTCTGGCCACGATCGCCTGGAGCCTGGCGCTCTTCTACACCATGGGCAACATGGAGGCGCTGGGCAAGTACGACGGCCTGCTGGGCGTGCCGCCCATCACCGTGGGTGACTTCAGCTTCCAGGACGAGCGCCGCATCTACCTGCTGATCTGGGCCGCCGCACTGGCCGGTGCCGTGGCGGTGACGCGACTGCTCGACTCCCGCCCCGGCCGCGTGATGCGGTCTCTCGACGTGCACCGCGGCGGCGGCAGCACCATGCCCGAGGCCATGGGCGCTTCCACCTTCCGCCACAAGGTGGTGATGTTCCTGGTGGCGGCGCTGCTGGCCTGCGTGTCAGGGTGGCTCTTCGCCCACATGCAGCGCAGCGTGAACCCCAGCCCCTTCGGCATCAAGTTCGGCATCGAGTACCTCTTCATGGCCGTGCTGGGCGGCGTGGGCAGCGTCTGGGGGGCCTTCACGGGCGCGGCGCTGGTCAAGCTCACCGAAGACCAGTTGCAGGTGTGGCTGCCGCAGTTGCTGGGCACCTCGGGCAGCTTCGAAGTCATCGTCTTCGGCATCGTGCTGGTCATCGTGCTGCAACGCGCGCCGCGCGGGCTGTGGCCGCTGATCGAACGTTTCCTGCCCGCCAAGCAGCGGGTGGACCCGGACGACGCCGCGCCCGCCCTGCCCGCGCGCGACAAGCCCCGGCGCGGCGAGAAGCTGCTGCAGGTGGAAGCCGTGAGGAAGGCCTTCGGGGGCCTGGTGGCGGTGAACGACGTGACATTCCACGTCGATGCCGGCGAGATCATCGGCCTCATCGGGCCCAACGGTGCCGGCAAGAGCACCACCTTCAACCTCGTCTCGGGCGTGCTGCCGCTGACCAGCGGTGCCGTGAAACTGCGCGGCCAGCGCATCGACGGCCTGCCCTCGCGCGAAGTGGCGCAGCGCGGCATGAGCCGCACCTTCCAGCACGTGAAGCTGGTGCCCGACATGACGGTGCTGGAGAACGTGGCCATGGGCACCTACCTGCGCACGAAGAGCGGCACGCTGGCCGCCATGCTGCGCACCGACCGCACCGAGGAAGCGCAGGCCCTGGCCGAAGCGCACCGGCAACTGGCGCGCATCGGACTGGGCGAGATGGCGCACGAACTGGCCGGCAATCTGGCGCTGGGCCCGCAGCGGCTGGTGGAGATCGCCCGCGCGCTGGCCAGCGACCCGTCGCTGCTGCTGTTGGACGAGCCCGCCGCCGGCCTGCGCCACAAGGAGAAGGAAGCCCTGGCCGCCGTGCTGCGGCAGCTGAAGGCCGAGGGCCTGAGCCTGCTGCTGGTGGAGCACGACATGGACTTCGTGATGAACCTCACCGACCGCATCGTGGTGATGGAGTTCGGCACCAAGCTGATGGAAGGCACGCCGGCCGAAGTGCAGGCCAGCCCGCAGGTGCGCGCGGCCTACCTGGGGACTGAACACTGATGGCTCTGCTCGACATCCAGGGCCTGCACGCCGGCTACGGCAAGGCCGAAGTGCTGCGCGGCCTGAGCCTGCAGGTGGACGCCGGCGCGGTGGTCACGGTGATCGGCCCCAACGGCGCCGGCAAGAGCACGCTGCTCAACGCGATGATGGGCCTGTTGCCATCGCAGGGCGGCATCGTGTTCGACGGGCAGGACCTCAGCCGCCTGACGCTCGAAGAACGCGTGCTGTCCGGCCTCGCACTGGTGCCCGAGAGGCGCGAGCTCTTCGGCACCATGAGCGTGCTGGACAACCTGGTGCTGGGCGGCTGGCGGCCCAAGAGCCTGGGCGTGGCGAACTGGCGCGACGGGCTGGAACAGGTCTACACGCTGTTCCCGCGGCTCAAGGAGCGCGCCGCGCAACAGGCCGGCACGCTGAGCGGCGGCGAGCGCCAGATGCTGGCCATCGGCCGCGCACTGATGGGCCAGCCCAAGCTGTTGATGCTGGACGAGCCCAGCCTGGGCCTGGCGCCGCTGATCGTGCGCGACATCTTCGGCATCGTCATGCGCCTGCGCCAGCAGGGCGTGAGCATCCTGCTGGTGGAGCAGAACGCGCGCGCCGCGCTGGGCGTGGCCGACTTCGGCTACGTGCTGGAGACCGGCGACTTCGTGCTCGCCGGCGAGGCCTCGAAGCTGGCCGACGACCCGCGTGTCGTCGAGACCTACCTGGGTTCACAGAAGAAGGGCTGAAGCGATGTTGATCCAAGGACAGTCGGCCATCGTCACCGGCGGCGGCTCGGGCCTGGGCGAGGCCGTGGCGCGCGAGCTGGCGCGACTGGGCGCCCGGGTGGCGTTGCTGGACGTGAACCTGCAAGGCGCGCAGCGCGTGGCGGCGGACATCGGCGGCTTCGCGGCCCAGGCCGACATCTGCGACACCACCAGCCTCAGCGCCGCGCTGGACGCGGCCGAGGCCGCCCACGGCCCGGCGCGCATCGTGATGAACATCGCCGGCATCGGCACCGCCAAGCGCGTGGTGGGCAAGGACGGCAGCCCGGCGCCGCTGGAAGACTTCGA
>JAEUPH010000102.1 GCA_016790395.1 Rubrivivax sp.
CCGGCGTTGTCGGCCACCAGCGTGTGCGCCACACCGGCCTGGCCCAGCTCCCAGGCCGTGAGGCTGGCACCCTGGTTGCGGGGTCGCGTCTCGTCCACCCACACGTGCACGGGCAGGCCGGCGGCATGGGCCTGGTAGATGGGTGAAGTGGCCGTGCCCCAGTCCACCGTGGCCAGCCAGCCGGCATTGCAGTGCGTGAGCACGTTCACCGGCCCCGGCTTGCGGGCGGCGATGGCCTGCAGCAGCGGCAGTGCGTGGCGCCCGATGGCGGCGTTCACCTCGACATCTTCTTCGGCGATGGCCTCGGCCTCCTGCCAGGCCACGGCAGCGCGCTCGTCTTCAGCCGAGCCGCGCAGGCGCGAGAGCATCCGGTCCAGCGCCCAGGCCAGGTTCACGGCCGTGGGCCGTGCGGTCTTCAGCCAGGCGGCACTGGCTTCCAGCGCACGGGCGTCGCGGCGCAGGTCCAGCGCCAGCGCATAGGCCGCGCAGGCGCCGATCAGGGGCGCGCCGCGCACCCACATGTCGCGGATGGCGGTGAACACCTCGGGGGCCGTGCGCAGCGTCTGCACCTGCAGGCGGTGCGGCAGCAGGCGCTGGTCGATGACCTCGATGCCGTCGCGCGTGGCCAGCCCGCGCACGGGCCGCATGGGCACGCCGCCGACCTTCACAGCACGCGCGCCGCGATGCTGCGCAGCTTCTCGACGAGCGCCGGGTCGCGCGCCTCCGGCGCGGTGATGAGCGCATGGTCCAGCGCATGGCGGCAACCGCAGGCTGCCGCGGCGCTGTCGCCGGTGATCGTTCCGGCCAGCCCCGCCACCAGCGTGCGCGCCGTCTGCGCATTGCCCAGCAGCACGCGGATGATGGCCTCCACCGTCACGGCGTCGTGCGCCGGGTGCCAGCAGTCGAAGTCGGTCACCATGCTCACCGAGCAGTAGCAGAGCTCGGCCTCGCGCGCCAGCTTGGCCTCCGGCAGGTTGGTCATGCCGATGACGCTGGCGTTCCAGCTGCGGTACAGCTGCGATTCGGCCAGCGTGGAGAACTGCGGCCCTTCCATCGCCACGTAGGTACCGCCGGCGGCATGGGGCACGCCCTGCTGCGCCAGCGCCGCCAGCACGTGGCGGCCCAGGCGCGAGCACACCGGGTGCGCCATCGACACATGCGCCACGAGCCCGGTGCCGAAGAAGCTGGACGCGCGCAGCGTGGTGCGGTCGATGAACTGGTCGACGACGACGAAGGTACCGGGCGGCAGGTCGGCGCGCAGGCTGCCCACGGCCGACAGCGACAGCACGTCGGTGGCGCCCAGCTGCTTCAGCGCTGCCACGTTGGCGCGATAGTTCACTTCCGAAGGCGGGATGCGGTGCCCGCGGCCGTGGCGCGGCAGGAAGGCCAGGCGCGCGCCACCCAGCGTGCCGAGGAAGACCTCGTCCGAGGGTGCGCCCCAGGGCGTTTCGACGCGCACCCAGCGCGTGTCGGTGAGGCCGGGCAGGTCGTACAGGCCGCTGCCGCCGACGATGCCGAGCAGGGGTTCGCTCATGAAGACAGTCTTTCCAGGTGAGAGGCGACGCGGGCATTCTGCGCCGCCAGGGCGGCCATCGCGAGGCGGTGGGCCTCGGTCGGTGGCCCATGCTTCAGCGCGGGGTCCGACCACACCTGGCGCCAGCGCCGTGCGCCCGGCTGGCCGTTGCGCAGGCCCAGGAGGTGGCGCGAGCCGTGGCCCCAGGGGGTGCCGGCGGCATGCAGCCGCTCCAGGTAGGCGACCACCTGGGCCTCGACCGCGTCGCGCTCGGGGGCCGGGCCGGTATCGCCGAAGAAGCGCGCGTCCCAGCCGGCCATGGACCAGGGCTCGTGGTAGGCCTGCCGGCCGACCATCACGCCGTCCACATGCCGCAGGTGCTCTTCGATCTGCTCGTCGCCGGTGACGCCGCCGTTGATGACGATCACCAGGCCCGGGAAGTCCTGCTTCAGCCGGTAGGCCATCTCGTAGCGCAGCGGCGGCACCTCGCGGTTCTCCTTGGGGCTCAGGCCCTTCAGCCAGGCATTGCGGGCGTGCACGGTGAAGACCCGGCAGCCGCCGCGTTCGGCGACGGTGCCGACGAAGTCGCGCACGAAGTCGTAGCTCTCGTTGCGGTCGATGCCGATGCGGTGCTTGACCGTCACCGGCAGCGTGGTGGCGTCGCGCATGGCGGCCACGCAGTCGGCCACCAGCTGAGGCTCGGCCATCAGGCAGGCACCGAAGGCGCCGCGCTGCACGCGTTCGCTGGGGCAGCCGCAGTTGAGGTTGACCTCGTCGTAGCCCCACCGTTCGGCCAGCCTCGCGCAGTGCGCCAGGTCGGCCGGTTCGCTGCCGCCGAGTTGCAGCGCCACCGGGTGCTCGCTGGCGTCGAAGTCCAGATGGCGCGGCACGTCGCCGTGCAGCAGCGCGCCGGTGGTCACCATCTCGGTGTAGAGGCGGGCGTGGCGGGTGATGCGGCGGTGGAACCAGCGGCAGTGGCGGTCGGTCCAGTCCATCATCGGCGCCACGCTCAGGCGCCAGGGGGTGGGGGCTAGGGGCGTGTCGGTCAAGGCCCGCCGATTATCCCGGGCCGGGCGACAATGAAGTCTCGACGTCCCGTGTCCGCAGCATGAAGACCCTCCCCGACGAAGCCTTGTCGCAGGTGGCGGCGTATTTCCAGGCGCTGTCCGAGCCCAACCGCCTGCGCGTGCTGAACCTGCTGCGTGAAGGCGAGCGCAGCGTGGGCGAGCTGGCGGAGCTGTGTGGCTCCAGCGCCGCCAACATCTCGCGCCACCTCACACTGCTCACGCAGCACGGCCTGGTGGTGCGGGAAAGCCGCGGCACCAGCGCGCTCTACAGCATCGCCGACCCGGCGGTCTATGCGCTGTGCGACCTGGTCTGCGGGAGCATCGCGCGCCGATTGGACCGCACGGCGGCCGAGCGTGCTGCTTTCGCGCAGGCCCTGCCGGCGAACCCCCGCAAGCGCGCATGAGTCGCCTGGCCATCCTGCTGGGGCTGGTGACGCTGCTGACGGCCTGTGGCGGCGGCGGCGGAGGTGGTGGCGGCAGCTCCAACCCGGCGGCCGTCACCCTCGGGCCGCAGCAGCTGGCCGTGCTGTATGCCGAAGGCGATCCGCTGAGCGAGAGCATCGCCCGCGCCTACCAGGCGGCGCGCGGCGTCCCGGCCGCCAACGTGGTGGGTGTGCCGGTGGACGTCAGCGGCGACCAGATCAGCCCGGAGGCCTTTGCCACGCTGAAGGCCGCCGTCGACGCCCGCGTGCCCTCGGGCACGCAGGCGCTGCTGGTGACCTGGGGCCGCCCCTCGCGCGTGGCCGGGGCTTGTGCCATGGGCCTGACCAGCGCCCTGGCCTTCGGCTACGACACGCGCTGGTGCGCCAATGGTTGCGGCGTCACCGCCGCCTCGCCCTACTACGACAGCGACAGCCACCGTCCCTTCACCGACCACGCCATGCGCCCGGCGATGATGCTGGGCGCTGCCTCGCTGGCCGAGGCCCAGACGCTGATCGCCCGCGGCGTGGCGGCCGACGCCTCGCTGGCCAGCGGCAGCACTGCCGCCCATGCCTGGCTGGTGCGCACCACCGACGCCGCGCGCAGCGTTCGCTACCTCGATTTCGAGGCACTGGCCCGCACCAGCGTGGCCGGCATCACCCTGCACTACCAGGACAACGCCGCCGGCACCGGCAGCAACGTGGTGGCCAACCAGAGCGGCGTGCTGGTCTACTTCACCGGGCTGGAAGTGGTGCCGCAGATCGCCACCAACACCTGGCTGCCCGGCGCCGCCGCCGACCACCTCACCAGCTACGGCGGCCGCCTGCCCGACGGCCTGGGGCAGATGCCGGCCACCGAGTGGCTGAAGGCCGGCGCCACCGCCACCTACGGCACCGTGGACGAACCCTGCGCCCTCACCGACAAGTTCCCGCGAGCCAGCGTGCTGGTCAAGCGCTACCGCGCCGGCGACACGCTGCTGGAGGCCTACTGGAAGTCGGTCCGCTGGCCGGGCCAGGGCCTGTTCCTGGGCGAGCCGCTGGCACGACCGTACTCGCCGTGAAGCCGGCGTGACGACGCCCCGCGCCCTTTCGCTGGCGGCCTTCGCCACGCTGCTGCTCATCGCGCTGATGATGGGCAGCAACCACGTGGCGGCCCGCCTGGCCTTCAATCACGGCGTGGACGTGACCACGGCGGTGGCCTTCCGCAGCGGCGTGACGGCCCTCATCGTGGGCGCCATCCTGCTGGCGCACCGCGTGCCCTGGCGGCTGGAAGCGAAGCACCGGCGGGCGCTGCCGGCCATCGGCGCGCTGATCGCGGTGCAGAGCCTGTGCCTGTACTCCGCCGTGGCGAGGCTGCCGGTGGCGCTGGCGCTGCTGGCCTTCAACACCTACCCCTTGTCCACCGCCCTTTGGGCGCGCGTGCTCTACGGCCACCGCGCCGAGCCGCGCGTGCTGAGGGCGATGCCGGTGATGCTGGTGGGCCTGGCGCTGGCGCTGGATGTGTTCGGCGCCGCCTCGGGCCTGGGGGCCGTCGGGCAGTGGGGCCGCATCGGCGCCGGCGTGGCCTTCGCGCTGGCGGCTTCGGCCACCTTCGGGCTGGCCCTGGTGCTGACGCAGCACGAAGCCGGCAGGCTGGACGGCCGCGTGCGCACCTTCAGCACCCTGGCCATCGTCGGCGTGCTGGCGGCCGGCGGGCTGGTGCTGCAGGGAGGGCCGCAGCTGCCCGCGGCGCCTGCCGGCTGGGTGGGCCTGCTGGCGCTGACCTTCCTTTACGGCACCGCCTTCACGATCATGTTCACCGTGCTGCCGCGCCTGGGCGTGGTGGGCAACTCGGCCATCATGAACGTCGAGCCGGTGTTCGCGCTGGTGCTGGCCTGGGCCCTGCTGGGCCAGGCCATCGCGCCGGTTCAGGTGGCGGGCGCGCTGATCGTGGTGGCCACGGTGGTGTGGCTAGGCACGCGACGTTGAACGTGCGGCGTTGGCCGCAATGCCGTCGCCGATGCGCGGCAGCAGTTGCAGGGGCAGGTCATGCCCCATGCCGTCGATCAGGTCGGCCGTGGCGCCGCGGATGCGCTTGACGAGGTCGTGGCCCGAAGCCACCGGCACCAGCGGGTCGGCCACGCCGTGGATGACGTGCGTGGGCGCCTCGATCAGCGGCATCAGCGCCGAACGGTCGCCGTCGGCCACCACGGCCACGATCTGCCGCGCCGTGCCCTGCGGGCGCCAGGCACGGCGCACACTGGCCTGCAGGCGCTGCCGCAGGCGCGCGGGGTCGGGCGGGTAGGCCGGGCTGCCGATCACCTTCAGCACCTGCTCCAGGTGGCGCACCACGGCCCCTTCGTCCTTGCCGTCGGGCCGCGAGATGAGTGCCCGCCGCACGCGAAGGCCAGGTTGCGGGAGGCGGCGCGAGCCGGTGGTGGTCATGATCAGTGTCAGGCTCTTCACGCGCTGCGGGTGCCGGGCCGCCAGGTGCTGGGCGATCATGCCGCCCATCGAGGCGCCGCACACATGCGCCGCCGGGATGCCCAGCGCGTCCAGCACGCCCAGCGCGTCGGCCGCCATGTCGGGCAGGAGGTACGGCGCCCCCACCGGCAGGTGCACCAGGTGGCGCATGGCGGCCAGCGGCAGGTTGGGCACGCCCAGGTGGTCGAAGCCCTGGCTCAGGCCGGCATCGCGGTTGTCCATGCGGATGACGCGGAAGCCGCGTGACACCAGGTGCTGCACCAGTTCCTCCGGCCAGGCCACCAGCTGCATGCCCAGACCCATGATCAGCAGCAGTGGCTCACCGCCCGGCAGGCCACGGTCGTCCACCTCGATGCCGATGCCGTTGGCGACGATCTGCATGGCGCGGCCTAGAACATGCCGCCGGTCTGCAGCGTGGGCGCGTGGTGCGTCACCTTGTAGAACCACTTTCGTGCGCCCTTGGCGTCGAAGCGGCGCCAGGCTTGAGGGTCCTGCTGCAGGCGGTCGGCAATGGCGTAGAGCGCGAGAGGGTTCATGCCCATGCCCACGTGGCTGGCGTGCACCTCGATGTTCTCGGTGAGCGGCGCGGCATCGTTGAGGCTGCATTTCCAGGCCACCACGCCGTCGGTCTTGCTGTAGATCGACGTGGTGGGGCAAGGCGGCGGCTGGCGCAGCTGGGCCAGCAGTTCGGGGTCGTGCGTGGCCTGGCCGCTGACGAGTTCGAAGAAACGCCAGGCGTTGGTGGCCCGAGGGTGGCCCGAGAAGGGCGTGCCCAGCGTGATGACGCAGCGCACGTGGTCGGGCTGCTCCTTGGCCAGTTCGCGCGCGTACAGGCCGCCCAGGCTCCAGCCGATCAGGCTGGCGCGCTCGCGATGGCGCGTGGCCACCTGGGCCAGCTGCTCGCGGCAGCGCTCCAGCACGCCATGGCGCGGGCCGAAGTTGAAGCCCTGGTGCCAGGGGTAGGCCGTGTAGCCGCGCTGCTGCAGGAAGTTCCGCAATGGCGCGGTGGTGATGTCCGAGGCGCCGAGGCCCGGGAACACGATGACCGGGTGGCCATCGCCGACGGGCAGCTTGTTGAGCCAGGGCGACGCCGCCAGCATGGCCGCGTACTCCCAGGGCGCGCGCGCCTCCATCATCATCAGCAGCGGCCCGGGGGCGGCGACGAGCTCTTCGGCGTCCAGGGGCGCGAACGGGTTCGGTTCGGGCCGGTCTTGCGACGCCGGCCGGCCCGGGCGGCGCCACTTCAATGGGTTCGACATGCGCGAGATTGTCAGCCGGCGCGGCGCTTCTTCGACGCGGCAGAAGCCCCGGGCTTGCGTGTCACCTGCGAGACAGCGGCGTCCACCGCCGTGCCCACCAGCGATCGCGCGGCCTTGCCCATGACCCCGGTGACGCCCCCCACCACCCCGCCCACGACGCGCCGTGTGGCCTTGCTCACCAGGCCTTCGGGCGGCGGCGCGTCGGGGTCGGGCTCGCCGGGGCGCGGCAGCGCGCGCAGGTCGTCGAAGGCCACCTCCAGCGCCTGCGCGAAGTCGTGCACGTCGGGCATGGCCGCGGCGTCGGCCATGAGGCCGAAGTCCAGGCTGCGGTCGTAGCTCTGCACCGTCACGTTCAGCCCCAGGCCGTGCACGACGATGGAGGTGGGGTAGTTCGTCAGCATGCGCGCGCCGGCCATGTACAGCGGCAGCGCGGGCCCGGGCACGTTGCTGATGACGAGATTGGCCACCTGCGGAATGCGGTCGGCCACCCTGGCCCTGCCGTACAGCGCGGTGGCGGCCTCGATCAGCCAGGGGATGCCCAGCGAAGGGTAGTCGGTGGGCAGGATGCTCTTCAGGCTGCCCATGGTGGACTTCATGGCCGCCGTGGCCGCCTTCACATGGGCCAGTCGTTTGCGCGTGTCGGCGATGTTCGTGCCCAGGTTCACCAGGCTCATCGAGGCCTGGTTGTCGGGCGTGGTGTCGCCCTTCTCGCGCAGCGTGATGGGCACCGCGGCCACCAGGCTCTTGCGCGGCAGCGCGCGCTTCTTCGCCAGGTAGCGGCGCAGGGCGGTGCTGCACAGCATCAGCACCATGTCGTTGACCGTGGCCTCGTGGGCGCGGCCGATGTCCTTCAGCTCCGGCAGCGGCAGCGTGACCGTGGCGAAGGCGCGGCCGGTGGTGACCGAGGCGTTGAGCGCGGTGCGTGGCGCCAGCGACAGGTTGCCCGCGCCCTTCTCGCCCGTGAGCAGCGAAGAACTGGCGACGGCCGACGACGCCGCGTTCTTCAGCGTGCCCACGGTGGCCGGCAGGTTGCGCACGATCTCGGCCACCTTCTGCGCCTGGTTGCCGAGCACGCCGCGCAACATCTCGGTCATCTCCAGCTTGAAGGTCTTGGTGCGGCGGGAGGGCTTGACCTCGATGGCGCGCGGCTCGGGCGTGACATCCAGGATGGCGTTGGCCAAAGCCACGGCGGCCTGGCCGTCCACGGCGGCGTGGTGAAGTTGCGTGTACAGCGCCACGCGCTTCAGGCCATTGGGCCCGGGCGCCAGGCCCTCGAAGACATGCATCTTCCACAGCGGGCGCTTGCGGTCCAGCAGCACCGGGTGCAGGCGCGAGACCTCGGCCTCCACCTCGCGCAAGCCGGCGCCCTGCGCCAGCTTGATCTCGACGATGTGGGCCTTCATGTCCGGCTCGGCGTCCACCCAGGCCGGGTTCGCCAGGTTCAGCGGCATCCACCAGAGCTTGCGGCGCAGCACCGGTGCCACCGGCAGGCGCGACTCGATGTGCTTGCGCAAGGCGGTGACGAACTTGCCCTTGTAGCCGGCCGGCAGTTCGAAGAGATGCATCGCGCCCACGTGCATGGGCATCTCGGGCGTCTCGAGGTAGAGGAAGGTGGCGTCCAGGCCGGACAGTTGCTTCATTCGTGCTCCGGGGAATGGCCGATGCTAGGCCTGTGGCGACGGCCACCTGCTCCGGGGTGTCCCTGAGCCCCCGGCAGCCCCTGGGCCTGCGGGCCGCGATAGCATGCCGTTTCGTTGACACCCTCAGTTTGCGCGTGTTCCGCGCGACCCAACCGGCTGCAGGACGCCCCGATGCTGCTCAGGAAGTTCGCCCTCTTCGCCCTGTTCTCTCTGGCTGCCGTGGCAGCGTCGGCCCAGGCGCCCGCCAAGCCCGCGGGGCCGCCGCCCATCGAGGCGTTTTTCGACTACGGCAGCGTGATGTCGATGGCCCTGTCGCCCAACCAGCGCTGGCTGGCCGCGAGCGTGGTGCCCGCGGGCGGCGGGCCGGTGCAACTGGTCATCACCGACCTGCAGGACAAGGAGCCGGCCCGTGTGGTGGCCGCGTTCTCGCGCGCCAACGTGTCCAGCTTCTACTGGGTGAACGACGACCTGCTCGTGTTGGAGGCCGTGGACAACCTGGCCCGCGGCTACGACGGCGACCGGGGCGGCCTGATCTCCGTGACCCGCGACGGCGAGCGCATGCGGCACCTCATCAAGGCGGCCTGGGAAACCAACTACGGCGCGCCGGGGATCCAGCCCCTGGAAGGCAACCACAGCCTGGACACGCTGGGCGAGCCTGGCAGCGACGAGATCATCGTCAGTGCCGCGCGCTATGACCGTGGCGAGCAGACCTTCTCCGAGACGCTGCTGACCATGAACGCGCGCACCGGAGCGCGTCGCACGCTGCTCAAGAGCGTGCCCGATGACGCCAGCGGCTTCCTGTACACCCCGCGGGGCGAGCCGCGCCTGGCCACCACCTTCCGCAACGGGTTCAGCAGCTACCAGTGGTACGAGCCGGCCACCGAGAGCTGGCGCCAGCTGGCGAGGTTCAAGGCACTGGATGCGCCGTGGACGCCCGAATTCATCGACGGCCAAGGCCACCTGTACGTCAGCGTGCTGACCGCCGGCGGCAAGGGCGAGGAATTGCGCCGCTTCGACTTCCAGAAGGGCGAGCCGGGCAGCGAGGTGATCGTGGCCACGCCCGGCTTCAGCGGCAGGTTCCTGCCGATCATGAACCGCAAGGAAGGCGAACTGCTCGGCATCCGCCTGGACCTCGACGCCGAAGAGGTGGTCTGGTTCAAGCCGGAGATCGCCGCGCTGCAGAAGCGCATCGACGACCGCCTGAAGGGCCGCATCAACCGCTTGCTGTGCGGGCGTTGCGACCTGCAGGATGTGGTGCTGGTCTACAGCCGCAGCGACCGTGCGCCCGGCGACTACCTGCTGTACCGCCCGCGCACCGGCGAGATCCAGCGCGTGGGCAGCCGCCGCCCGGCCATCGACCCCGCCGCCATGGCGCCGGTGCACTTCGAGCGCATCAAGGCACGCGACGGGCAGGACCTTCCCGTCTACGTCACCTTGCCTGCAGGCGGCGCCACCAAGGCCCGTGCCGCCGTGGTGCTGGTGCACGGCGGGCCCAACGTGCGCGGCCGCTCCTGGGAGTGGGACGCTGATTCCCAGTTTCTGGCCTCGCGCGGCTACGTCGTCATCGAGCCCGAGTTCCGCGGCAGCAGTGGCTGGGGCGAGTCGCACCTGCGGGCCGGCTTCAAGCAATGGGGCCTGGCGATGCAGGACGACGTGAGCGACGCCCTGGCCTGGGCGGTCAAGCGGGGCTGGGTCGACGCCCGGCGCGTGTGCATCGCCGGCGCCAGCTACGGCGGCTACGCCACCCTGGTCGGGCTGGCCAAGACGCCGGACGCCTACCGCTGCGGCGTCTCCTGGATCGGTGTCAGCGACCTCAAGCTGCTCTTCAGCGCCCACTGGTCCGACACCAGCCGGGCGGCCAAGGAACATTCGATGAAGGACCGGGTGGGTGACCCTGAGAAGGACAGCGCCCTGCTCGACGCCAACTCGCCCATCAACATGGCCGACCGCATCAAGGCGCCCCTTCTGCTGGCCTACGGTGGCGTCGACCGCCGCGTGCCCATCGAGCACGGCGAACGCATGCGGGCCGCACTGCGCAAGGCCGGCCAGGAACCCGAGTGGGTGGTCTACCCCAACGAGGGCCATGGCTGGAACTACCCGGAAACCAACAAGGATTTCTGGCAGCGCGTGGAGACCTTTCTTGCCCGGCACCTGAAGCCGTGATTTCGCTGCGCAGGCTTGCGGCCGGGCTGCGGGTCTGCCTCTTCGCCACCGTCGTCCTTGCGGCGGCGCATGCAGCGCCGCCCCCACCCGTCGAAGCCTTCTTCGACGACGGCGCCGTGCAGGACATGCGCCTGTCGCCCAACGGCCGCTGGCTGGCTTCGCGCGCCCTGCCGGCCGGTGGCGGCCCGTCGCGGCTGGTGCTGGTCGACCTCGACGGCAAGGAGCCGACCAAGGTGCTGGTCAGCTTCGCCAGGGCCCAGGTCACGCGGGTCCGGTGGGTGGATGACGAAAGCCTGCTGATCACGGCCGTGGAGGTGAACCACCGTGGCACCGAGCGGGTGTTTCCGGCCACGCTGGCCGTCAGGCGCGACGGCAGCAGCCTGCGCACGCTCATCAAGGCCGAGTTCTCCGGCGACATTCCCGCACCGGGGCCGCGGCCGCTGGAGCCGAACCACGAGGTGCTGGCGCTGGGTGCGCCCGGCAGCGGCGAGGTCATCGTCGGCGAGCACCTCGTCGGCCCGGGCGGCGAGCTCAAGGCCGTGAACCCGCTGGCGGTCAACGTGCGCAGCGGGGCGCGCCGCAGCCTCGTCAGGAGCCTGCCTCCGGACGCGGTGGAGTGGCTCTTCGACCCGCTCGGCCAGCCGCGGCTGGCCGTGACGCAGCGCGACGGCCAGCGCAGCTTCCTGTGGTTCGACGCCGACAAGCAGGCCTTTCGCGAGATCGCGCGCCACCGCGTGCTGGAGGCGCCCTTCTCGCCCCGGTTCGTCGACGGCGACGGGCAGCTCTACGTGCAGGTGGTGGGGGCGGACGGCGGCGACGAACTGCGCCGCTTCGACTTCACCAGCGGCCAGCCCGCCGCCGAGGCCGTGGCCGCCACGCCCGGCTTCGACGGCGGCATCGACCCCGTCTTCGATCGCGCCACCGGCGCCCTGCTGGGCCTGCGGCTGGTGCGCGAGGCGCGGCAGACCCAGTGGCTGACACCATCGCATCAGGCCCTGCAGCGGCAGGTGGACAGCGCCCTGCCTGGCCGACAGAACGACCTGCTGTGCGCGCCCTGCACCGGCCTCGAGGCGCTGCTGGTCTTCAGCCACGGCGAGCGCCACCCGGGCGAGTTCTACCTCTTCGGCCCGGCCAGCGGCGAACTGCAGCGCGTGGGCAGCGTTCGGCCGCGCATCGACGCCAGCGCCATGGCGCCCCTGCGCTTCGAGCGCATCCGGACTCGCGACGGCGCCGCCCTGCCGGTGTGGGTGACCTTGCCAGCCGACGATGCCAAGGCGCGCTCGGCCGTGCTGCTGGTGCACGGCGGGCCCTGGGTGCGAGGGCGCGAGCGCGAGTGGGACGCGGCCTCGCAGTTCCTGGCCTCGCGCGGCCATGTCGTCATCGAGCCCGAGTTCCGCGGCAGCGCCGGCTACGGCAACGCCCACCTGCGCGCCGGCTTCGGACAGTGGGGGGCGGCGATGCAGGACGACCTGGACGATGCCGTGGCCTGGGCCGTCAAGCAGGGCTGGGTGGACCCGAAGCGCGTGTGCATCGCCGGCGGCAGCTACGGGGGCTACGCCGCGCTGATGGGGCTGGCGCGCACGCCCGGGGCCTTCCGCTGCGGCGTGGCCTGGGCGGCCGTGAGCGACCCGCGACTGCTCTTCAGCATCTTCTGGAGCGACATCGGGCGCGAGGCCAGGCAGTACTCGATGACCGCCCTCATCGGCGACCCCGCACGCGACGCCGAACGCCTGGCCGCCGCGGCGCCGCTGAACCTGGCCGCGCGCATCCAGGCGCCGCTGCTGCTGGCCCATGGCGCGCTGGACCGCCGCGTGCCGCTGGAGCACGGCGAGCGCATGCGCGACGCGCTGCGCCAGGCCGGCCGCAGCCCCGACTGGGTGCTGTACCGGGATGAAGGACACGACTGGTCGCGTCTGGACACGCGGCTGGACTTCTGGAAGCGTGTGGAGGCCTTCCTGGCGCGACACCTCGCACCCTGAGGTCGCCTTGCGCGTCAGCGCCGCCTTGCAGCCGGCGGTCGCGGCACCATGTCAGGACGACTGCCACCAATGGGGACGCGCATGCCGATGTTCTTCCGACGCCTGGGCCTGCGCCTGCTGGCTGCCGGGCTGGCCCTCAGCCTGTGCGCGCCGCTGCGGGCCGCCGAGGCCCCGCGCAGCCTGACCTCCAGGCACCTCGGTGCGGAGCGGGCCCTCCAGGTGCAGTTGCCCGACAGCTACGCCCATGCCCCTCGCCAACGCTACCCGCTGCTGGTGGTGCTGGACGCGCAGCCGCAGTTCGAGCACGTGGCCGGCAACGTGCGGTTCCTGGCCAACCAGGGCGAGATCCCGGAGCTCATCGTGGTGGGCGTGGCCAGCGGCAAGCGGGTGCACGACTACACGCAGACCGACTGGCCGCAGGCCTGGGCCGGCGGTGGCGGCGCAGCGAAGTTCAAGCGCTTCATCGCCGATGAACTGCTCCCCTCGCTGGCGCGCGACTACCGCGTCAGCGGTGAACGGCTGCTGCTGGGCCACTCGGCCGCCGGCCAGTTCGCGCTGCACGTGCTGGCCACCGAGCCTGCGCTCTTCGACGCCTACATCGTCACCAGTCCCAGCCTGGACTGGGATGCCGGCCTGCCCGTGCGCGAACTCGAGGCCGGTTTCAGGGCGAGAGAGCGCCTGCCCGCCTTCGTCTACGTGGCCGAAGACCTCTCGCTGGGTGGCGTGCTGACCGACCAGCTTGCACTGCGTCGGGTGCTTCAGACACAAGCGCCGCGCGGCTTGCAGGCCGAGGTGGTGGCCTACCCGAAGGAGCGCCACGCGAGCGTGGTGCTGCCAGGGGCCATCGACGGCCTGCGCGCCCGCTACCTCGGCCACCGCCTGCCGCCGGACGACGCCCCCGTGCTGGCCGAGATCAGCAGCACCCGGGGTATCGACGCACTGGGCCTGCGCTTTGCCCAGCTGGCCCACACCGGCCGCTCGGCCACCATCCCGGAGGAAGCGTTCATCGACGTGGCCGAAGCGCACCTGCGGCGCGGCGAGGTGTCCGCGGCCGTGGCGCTGCTGCGGCGCGCGGTGCAAGCCTGGCCGGATTCGAAGGACTGCCGGGAGGCGCTGGCGCAGGCGCTGAAGAAGCTGGCAGACGCTCCGGTTCAGGCGCCGGCCAGCCGCTGACGCCACCCCAGCGCTTCGTTGCCCACCAGCGCGGCCAGCACGAGGCCGCCGCCGCCGAGCACCGCCACCGAAGGTGCCTCGTTGGCGCCCAGCCAGGCCCACAGCACACCGAACACCACCTCCAGCAGGCCCAGCAGCGACATCTCGGGTCCGGCCAGCACACGCGCCGCGGCCACGGCCATCAGGCAGGGGATGGCCAGCTGCACCACGCCCAGCAGCGCCAGCAGGGACAGGTCTCGCGGCGTGGCGGCGAAAGGCAGGGCCAGCGGCAGCGTGACGGCGGCCGAGAGCACAGCGCCGATGAGCACGGCGGCCAGCATGTCGGGCGGGCTGCTCTGGCCCTTCAGGTGCTGCAGCAGTGTCCAGTTGACAGCCGCTGCCACGGGCACGGCCAGCGCCACGGCCATGCCGGCCAGGTGGCGCGGGTCACCGGCGCTGACCTCGTGCCCGTACATCCAAGCGATGCCCACGCCGGCCAGCGCGATGGCGCCCCAGGTGCGCTGCGGCAGGCGATGACCAAGCACGGCTCGCGCCAGCAGCGCGGTGATCAGCGGTCCCACCGACATCGTCACCAGCACGTTGGCGACGGTGGTCATCGTCATGGCCAGCATGAAGGCGGTGTACATCACGCCCCAACACAGGCCCGACAGCCACAGCGCCCGGCCGCCCTGCCTCATCGCGGCCGACAGGCTCGCCGGGCCCTTCAGCCACAGCAGCAGCGGCACCAGCGCCAGCGCGTTGAAGGCGCTGCGCCAGAACGTGACCTCGAAGCCGCGCGCCGATTCGAAGAAGCGGGAAACGACGCCGGCGATGCTCCACATCAGCGTCGCCAGCACCAGGGTCCACACCGCCTTGCGGTGCGTCATCGTCATGGCACCGCCGCCGCTCAGGCGCCTTCGCGCGAGGCGCGCTTGCGGTCGTGTTCCTTCAGGTGGCGCTTGCGGATGCGGATGCTCTTGGGCGTGATCTCCACCAGTTCATCGTCGGCGATGAACTCCACCGCGTACTCCAGCGTGGCGTCGATGGGCGGCGTGATCTTGATCGCGTCCTCCTTGCCGCTGACGCGGAAGTTGGTGAGCTGCTTCATGCGCGTGGCGTTCACCACCAGATCGTTGTCGCGGCTGTGGATGCCGACGATCATGCCTTCGTAGACCGGGTCCCCCGCCTTCACGAACATGCGGCCACGGTCGTCCAGCTTGCCCAGGGCGTAGGTGAAGATCTCGCCGTCGTCCATGCTGATCAGCACGCCGTTCTTGCGACCGGCGATCTCGCCCTTGAAGGGCTCGTAGCCGTCGAAGATGTTGCTGATGAGGCCGGTGCCGCGCGTCAGGTTCATGAACTCGTTCGAGAAGCCGATCAGCCCGCGCGCCGGAATGCGGTACTCCAGCCGCACGCGGCCGCGGCCGTCGGTTTCCATGTTCACCAGCTCGCCCTTGCGCTCGCCCAGGGCCTGCATCACGCCGCCCTGGTGCTGGTCCTCGATGTCCACCGTGACCAGCTCGATCGGCTCGTGGCGCTCACCGTTCACTTCATGGAACACCACACGCGGCTTGCTCACGGCCAGCTCGTAACCCTCGCGGCGCATGTTCTCCAGCAGGATGGTGAGGTGCAGTTCGCCGCGGCCCGACACCTCGAAGATGCCGTCCTCGTCGCTTTCCTTCACGCGCAGCGCCACGTTGCTCTGCAGTTCCTTCTGCAGCCGGTCCCAGATCTGGCGGCTGGTGACGAACTTGCCCTCGCGGCCGGCCAGCGGGCTGTTGTTGACGCAGAAGTTCATCGTCAGCGTCGGCTCGTCCACGCGCAGCATGGGCAGCGGCTGCGGGTTCAGCGGATCGGTCACGGTGACGCCGATGCCGATGTCCTCGATGCCGTTGATCAGCACGATGTCGCCCGGCCGGGCGGAGTCGGTCTGCACGCGCTCCAGACCTTCGAAGGTCAGCACCTGGTTGATGCGGCCCTTCCAGCTCTTGCCGTCGGGGCCTTCCATCACCAGCACGTCCATCATCGGCTTGAGCGTGCCGGCGTTGACGCGGCCCACGCCGATGCGGCCGACGTAGGTGCTGTAGTCCAGCGACGAGATCTGCAGTTGGAGGGGCGCGGCCGGGTCGCCTTCGTGCGCCGGCACGTGCGTCAGCACGGTGTCGAAGAGCGCGCTCATGTCGCTGCCCCAGGCCTCGCCGGCCGGGCCTTCCTTCATCGAGGCCCAGCCGTTCAGCCCCGAGGCGTAGACGACGGGGAAGTCCAGCTGTTCCTCGGTGGCACCGAGCTTGTCGAAGAGTTCGAAGGCGGCGTTGATCACGTAGTCTGGCCGCGAACCCGGCTTGTCGACCTTGTTGACGACGACGATGGGCTTCAGGCCCAGCGCCAGCGCCTTCTTGGTCACGAAGCGGGTCTGCGGCATCGGGCCTTCCTGGGCGTCGATCAGCAGCACCACGCCGTCCACCATCGACAGCGCGCGCTCCACCTCGCCGCCGAAGTCGGCGTGGCCCGGGGTGTCGACGATGTTGATGTGCGTGCCCTGCCACTGCACGGCGCAGTTCTTGGCCAGGATGGTGATGCCGCGCTCGCGCTCGATGTCGTTGCTGTCCATCACGCGCTCGGCGATCTTCTCGTTCTCGCGGAAGGTCCCGCTCTGGCGCAGCAGCTGGTCCACGAGAGTCGTCTTGCCATGGTCGACGTGGGCGATGATGGCGATGTTGCGGATGGCGGCGTGGCTCATGGTGTGGCCTGGATTTCCAAGGGATTCAGCAAGCGGTCGGCGATGAGTTCGCCGGCCTGGATATGGGCGGTGCCGAGAAAGGCGTGCGGCCGGGTGCCGTACACGCGCACGGCGGGGCTGTCGGCGAGCGCGACACGGCGGCGCAGTCCGCACAGGAAGCGGCCGGCCTCGTCGTCGGGCAGTTGCACGGCGGGCAGGCCGGCAAGCAGCAGGTCGGCGGGCTTGAGCAGGGCTTCGCGTTGGTCCGGCGTCATGGCGGCGAGTTGTTCCATCGTCACGGCGCCGTCGAGGCCGAGCTCGCCACTGCCGGTTCGCCGCAGCGCCGCGAGGTGAGCACCGCAACCCAGCGCCTGGCCGATGTCCTCGGCCAGCGTCCGGATGTAGGTGCCCTTGCTGCAGCGGACGTCGATCACCAGCGTCTCAGCCTGCCACTCGAGGATGTCGATGGCGTGAATCGTGACCTCGCGGCTCGGGCGTTCGACCTCGATCCCGGCACGCGCGTAGTCGTACAGCGCCTTGCCCTGGTGCTTCAGCGCCGAATGCATGGGCGGCGTCTGCGCAATCACGCCGACGAAGCGCGCGCAGGCCGCTTCCACGGCCGTGCGGTCGACGTTCACCGGGCGCTCCTGCACCACCTCGCCCTCGCGGTCGCCGGTGCTCGTGCGCTGGCCGAGCCGCAGCGTGGCGGTGTAGCGCTTGTCGGCGTCCAGGCTGGCCTGGCTGAACTTGGTGGCACCGCCGAAGCACAGCGGCAGCAAACCGGTGGCCAGCGGGTCCAGCGTGCCGGTGTGGCCGCCTTTTTCCGCGCGCAGCATACCCTTGGCCTTCTGCAGGGCGTCGTTGCTCGTCCAGCCCAGGGGCTTGTCGAGCAGCAGGACGCCATGAAGCGGCTTGCGCGGCAGCCGCGCGGGGGCGTTCATCAGTCGTCCTTCGCGCGGACCGAATTGGCCCGCATGATCAGCGAGGAAAGGTCGGCCGCGCGCTCGGTGGTCTTGTCGAAGTGGAAGTGCAGCGTCGGCACCGTGTGAATGGACAGGCGCTTGAAGAGGCCGTTCCGCAGGTAGCCGGCGGCTTCGTTGAGCGCCAGTTCGCTGTCTTCCGCCGAACCCACCATCACCGAGAAGTAGACCTGGGCATGGGCGTAGTCGGGCGACACGTCCACGCTGTTGATCGTGACCATGCCCACGCGAGGATCCTTCAGGTCGCGGATGAGCTCCGCCACGTCGCGCTGGATCTGGTCGGCGACGCGGAAGCTGCGGTTCGGGACGGATTTCTTGTGTCGCATGGTCTGGGTGCTCCAAATGAATCAGCCCCGCCTTGTCGGCGGGGCTGATCGCTGGGGAAGCGTCGTGCCCGCCTTACAGCGTGCGTGCGACCTCCTTCACCTCGAAGAACTCGAGCTGGTCGCCTTCCTTGATGTCGTTGTAGTTCTTCAGCTTGATGCCGCACTCGAAGCCTTCCTTGACCTCGCGCACGTCGTCCTTCAGGCGCTTCACCGACTCGATGTCGCCGGTGTAGATCACCACGTTGTCGCGCAACAGGCGGAAGCGCGCGTTGCGGATCACCTGGCCGGCGGTGATCATGCAGCCGGCCACGGTGCCGATCTTGCTGGCCACGAACACCGTGCGGATCTCGGCCGTGCCGATGACTTCCTCGCGCTGCTCCGGCGCCAGCATGCCGGACATCGCCGCCTTGATCTCGTCGACCGCGTCGTAGATGATGTTGTAGTACTTGATCTCGACGCCGTTGCCTTCGGCCAGCTTGCGCGCACCGGCATCGGCCCGCGTGTTGAAGCCGATGATCACGGCCTTCGAAGCGATGGCGAGGTTGACGTCGCTCTCCGTGATGCCACCGACGGCGGCATGCACGATCTGCACCTTCACCTCGGCCGTGCTGAGCTTGAGCAGGCTCTGTGCCAGCGCTTCCTGCGAACCCTGCACGTCGGCCTTGACGATCAGGCTCAGCGTCTGCGCCGCACCTTCGCCCATGTTCTCGAACATGCCTTCCAGCTTGGCGGCCTGGCGCTTGTTCAGCGTCACTTCGCGGTACTTGCCCTGGCGGAAGGTGGCGATCTCGCGCGCACGGCGCTCGTCGGCGATGACCATGAACTCGTCACCGGCCTGCGGCACTTCGGTCAGACCCTGGATCTCCACCGGCAGCGAAGGCCCGGCCGATTCGATGGACTGGCCGTCCTCGTCCAGCATGGCGCGCACGCGGCCGTAGCTGCTGCCGGCCAGCACGACGTCGCCCTTCTTGAGCGTGCCGCTCTGCACCAGGATCGTGGCCACCGGACCGCGGCCCTTGTCCAGCTTGGCTTCGATCACCAGGCCCTTGGCAGCGGCTTCCTTCGGCGCCTTCAGCTCCAGCACTTCGGCCTGCAGCAGCACCTGCTCCAGCAGCGTGTCCATGCCTTGGCCGGTCTTGGCGGACACGGGCACGAAAGGAGAATCGCCGCCGAAGTCTTCAGGCACCACGCCCTCGGCCACCAGCTCGCTCTTCACGCGCTCGACGTTGGCATCGGGCTTGTCGATCTTGTTCATCGCCACCACGACCGGAACGCCGGCCGCCTTGGCGTGCGCGATGGCTTCCTTGGTCTGCGGCATCACGCCGTCGTCGGCAGCCACCACCAGGATGACGATGTCGGTGGCCTGCGCGCCGCGCGCCCGCATCGCGGTGAACGCGGCGTGGCCCGGGGTGTCCAGGAAGGTGATGGTGCCGCGCGGCGTGTCCACGTGGTAGGCGCCGATGTGCTGCGTGATGCCGCCGGCTTCGCCCGCCGCCACGCGGGCGCGGCGGATGTAGTCCAGCAGCGAGGTCTTGCCATGGTCGACGTGGCCCATGACGGTGACCACCGGCGCACGCGGCAGCTGCTCGGCAGCCTCGTGCGCGGCGGTTTCCTCTTCGGTGAAGGCTTCCGGGTCGTCCAGCTTGGCGGCGAAGGCCTTGTGGCCCATTTCCTCGACGACGATCATCGCCGTCTCCTGGTCGAGCTGCTGGTTGATGGTGACCATCTGGCCCAGCTTCATCAGCTGCTTGATCACTTCCGAGGCCTTCACGCTCATCTTGTGAGCCAGGTCGGCGACGCTGATGGTCTCCGGGATGTGCACTTCCTGGACCTGCGCCTCCGCCTGCGGTGCGAACTGAGAACCGCCGCCACCGTCGCGGTCGCCGCGGCGGGCGCCCCCGCGCGGCGCACGCCAGCCCGGCCGGCCACCGGCGGCCGTGTCGCCGCGCGTCTTCAGCGCGGCGCGCTTCTTGGCGGCGTCGTCGGCCCAGCTGGAAGACAGCTTTTCGCTCTTGACCTGCTTCTTGTCGCCCGGCTTGGCGGCACCTGCAGCAGCCGGGGCGCCCGGCTTGGCCGTGGGCTTGTGGATCGTGCCTTTGATGGCTTCCTTGGCGCCGGCGACCGGTTCGGGCTTGGCTTCCTCGGGCTTCTTGGCGACCAGCACCTTCTTCGGTGCGGCCATCATCTCGCGGATCTTGCGCGCCTCGTCTTCCGCTGCCTTGCGGCGGCGGGCCAGGTCGTCGGCGCGCGCGGTGTCTTCGGCGGCCTTGTCGGCGGCCTTGACGATGCGCAGCGTCGGCTTGGCGGGCTCGGGGGGCTTGGCCGGGGGCTCCACGGCCTTGGGCGTCTCGGGCTCGGGCGTCGTGGCGGGTGCTGCCTGGGCCGAACTTGAATCGGCGGCCTTGGCCAGGGCTGCGGCCGCTTCGGCTGCCGCCTTGGCCGCTGCGGCGTCGGCCGCGGCACGGGCCGCCGCCTCGGCGGCCGCGGCTTCCGCGGCCTCGCGGGCTGCCTTCTCCGCAGCCTCGCGCTGGCGGCGTGCCTCGGCCAGTTCTTCCTCCTGCCGGCGCAGTGCCTCGGCCTGCGCACGGGCCTCTTCTTCGCGGCGCTGCAGTTCCAGCTCTTCCGCGCTGGGACCGGCCGGCTCCTCGACCGCCGGGCTGGCATCGTCACGCTTGACGAAGACGCGCTTCTTGCGCACTTCCACCTGGATGGTGCGGGCGCGGCCGCTGGCGTCGGCCTGCTTGATCTCGGTCGACGTCTTCTTGACGATCGTGATCTTCTTGCGCTCGGCGCCGGCCTGCGTGCCATGCGCGGTGCGCAGGAAGTCCAGCAACCGTTCCTTGTCGGCTTCGGTGAGCGCGTCGTCGGGCGACTGCTTGGTCACGCCGGCCGACTGCAGCTGCTCGATCAGTGCCGTCGTCGGGCGGCCGAGCTGCGCGGCGAACTGGGCGACTGTGGTCACGGCCATGGGATCGGTTTCCTCGGGTGTGCGGTGCGGGCGGGCTGAAGCGGGTTCGGAGTCTGCGGAATCAGACGGTGAACCAGTGCTCGCGCGCCTTCATGATCAGTGTCTTGGCGGCGTCGTCGGCGATGCCGGTCAAGTCGGTCAGTTCGTCGACGGCCAGGTCGGCCAGGTCGTCACGCGTGTGGATGCCGCCACCGGCCAGCTTGGCGATGAGTTCGGGCGAGAGGCCTTCGAGGTCGCGCAGGTCCTGCGACACCTCTTCCACCTGCTCTTCCTTCTCGATCTCCATCGTCAGAAGCGCGTCCTTGGCACGGGTGCGCAGCTCGTGCACGGTGTCCTCGTCGAAGGACTCGATCTCCAGCATTTCCTGCAGCGGCACGTAGGCCACTTCTTCCAGGCTGGTGAAGCCCTCGGCGATGAGGATGTCGGCCACTTCGGCGTCGACGTCGAGCTTGTCGACGAACAGCTGGCGCACCGATTCGCTCTCGGTCGCCTGCTTGGCCTGCGATTCCTCGGCCGTCATGATGTTGATGCGCCAGCCGGTGAGTTCCGAGGCCAGGCGCACGTTCTGGCCACCGCGGCCGATGGCGATGGCGAGGTTCTCCTCGTCCACCACCACGTCCATCGCGTGGCGTTCCTCGTCGACGACGATGCTGGCCACGTTGGCCGGCGCCAGCGCGCCGATGACAAACTGCGCCGGATCGTCGGACCACAGCACGATGTCCACGCGCTCGCCGGCCAGCTCGTTGGTGACGGCATTGACGCGCGAGCCGCGCACGCCCACGCAGGTGCCGATGGGGTCGACCCGGCGGTCGTGCGAGACGACGGCGATCTTGGCGCGGCTGCCCGGGTCGCGGGCGCAGCTCTTGATCTCCAGGAGCCCCTGCTCGATCTCGGGCACTTCCTGTGCGAAGAGTTCCACCATGAACGGCGGCGCACTGCGCGACAGCATGATCTGCGCGCCGCGCTGCGTGGGATCGACGCCCATGATCACCGCTCGCACGCGGTCGCCGGTGCGCAGGTTCTCCTTGGGGATCATCTCGTTGCGCTTCAGGCGCCCTTCGACGCGGCCGCTCTCGACGATGATGTCGCCCTTGTCCAGGCGCTTGACGGTACCGACGAAGATCTTCTCGCCGCGCGAAAGGAAGTCGCTCAGCAACTGCTCGCGCTCGGCGTCGCGGATCTTCTGCAGGATCACCTGCTTGGCAGCCTGGGCGCCGATGCGGCCGATCGGAACCGAGTCGATCGCCTCCTCGATGTAGTCGCCGTCCTCGATGTCGGCGATGCGGTCGCGGGCGTCGGAAAGCATCTCCTCGGCGTCGGCATTCTGCAGACCGGCGGCATCGGGCACGACCAGCCAGCGGCGGAAGGTCTCGTAGTCGCCGGTCTCGCGGTCGACGGCGACGCGGATGTCCACCTCGCCGCCGTGCAGCTTCTTGGTGGCCGAGGCCAGTGCCGCCTCGACGGCACCGAAGACGACGTCGCGGTCGACCGTCTTCTCGCGCGAGATCGCATCCACCAGCATCAGCATTTCGCGGTTCATCGATTCCTGCCTTCGTCTTTCCCTGCCGCGCCGGGGCCGGGCCGCCCCTTGAAATTCACCACCGGCACCAGCCGTGCCTCGCGCACTTCGTCGAGGGCGAATGACAGCACCTGTTCGGCGCGGCCGTCCATGAACGTGACCTGCCAGCGCCCCTCGACGCGACCCAGCGGGCCCTGGAAGTGCTTGCGGCCCTGCAACGGCAGCTTCAGCGTCAGGTCCACCGCCTGGCCGCAGAAGCGCTCGTAGTCGGCTTCGGTGCGCAGCGGCCGGTCCAGACCGGGCGACGAAACCTCCAGCCGCGCATAGTCCACGCCGTCGACTTCGAGCGCGTACTGCAACTGGCGCGTGACGGCCTCGCAGTCGTCGACCGTGATCGCATCGCCCTCGCTGGCGTAGGCGACGCCGGGGCGGCGATCGATGGTCACGCGCAGGAGCCCGCGCGGCGCCCGCTCGACGTCGACGAGGTCGTAGTGCAAACCCTCGACGGTGGCGCGGACGGCCGCACGCCAGTCGGCGGCGAGCGGGTGGTCGAAGGGCGCCGCGGCCACGGCCGGCGCGCCGGGCCTGCCAGCGGGCCGGGCGCGCGCAGGCGCGGGCCGGGCGGGCTTTGCGCCGCCCACGGCCGTTCCTGCCCTGCTGCTACCCGGGGTGCCGGAGTGCTTGTGCTTGCGCGTGGCACCCGTGGCCTTCAAGCCCATCAAGATCGTTGCTCGCCTTCGGTCCGCGGCCATCGTGGCCGGTCCTGCCCGCCGTTCCGGGCGCCGGTCGAGCAAAAAAAATGGGCCGGAAGGTTCCGCCCACTCATCTTCGTGCCGAAGCACAACCCGGAAAAGCGCGCATTATAGGCTGGCCACGAAGGGGCGGCAATATCGTCTTCGCCGCATGCCAGAATTCCCGGCCTGGCCGCGCGCCGGCGCGAGGGGGGACGCACCGCGGGCACCCTGTGCCGGTGCGGCCGCAACCCCAACCTCAGGACCCAGGAGACACCGAGCATGGGCTTCCTCGCCGGCAAGCGGCTGCTGATCACGGGCGTGCTGTCCAACCGTTCCATCGCCTACGGCATCGCGCGCGCGGCCCGCCGCGAAGGGGCGGAGCTGGCCTTCAGCTACGTCGGCGAGCGCTTCAAGGAACGCATCAGCGAGTTCGCGCGCGAGTTCGATTCCTCGCTCGTCTTCGACTGCGACGTCGGCGACGACGCGCAGATCACGCGCCTGTTCGCCGACCTCGCGGGCCACTGGCCGCAGTTCGATGGCTTCGTGCACTCGATCGGCTTCGCGCCGCGCGAGGCGATCGCCGGCGACTTCCTGGAAGGGTTGTCGCGCGAGGGCTTCCGCATCGCGCACGACATCTCCGCCTACAGCTTCCCTGCCATGGCCAAGGCCGCCGCGCCGATGCTGCGCCCCGGCTCGGCGCTGCTCACCCTCACCTACCTCGGTTCGCTGCGCGCCATTCCGAACTACAACACGATGGGACTGGCCAAGGCCTCGCTGGAGGCCAGCGTGCGCTACCTGGCAGCGGCGATGGGCTCCAGGGGCGTGCGCGTCAACGGCCTGTCGGCCGGGCCGATCAAGACGCTCGCCGCGTCGGGCATCAAGGACTTCGGCAAGCTCCTGGGCGTGGTGGCGCAGAACTCGCCGCTGCGGCGCAACGTGACGATCGACGACGTGGGCAACGTCGCGGCGTTCCTGATGTCCGACCTCGCCGCCGGCATGACGGCGGAGATCGTGTACGTCGACGGCGGCTTCAGCCAGGCGGTGCTCGGCGGCACCGACGCGGGCGTCACCGGCGGCTGAGCGGCCGCGCCCCACCGCCGCGGCGCCCGGGCCGGGCTCAGGCGCCCTTGACGCAGTCGACGTAGTAGCGGCGGCGCCCGTGCGCCTCGCCGTCGTCCTCGACGAGGCCGTGCACGTCGGTATCGAAGCCCGGGAAGGCGGCGTTGAACTCGCGCGTGAAGCGCAGGTAGTCGACGATCTTCTTGTTGAAACGCTCGCCGGGAATCAGCAGCGGGATGCCCGGCGGGTACGGCGTCAGCAGCGCCGTCGTGACGCGCCCTTCCAGCTCCTCGATGCCCACGCGCTCGGTCTCGCGGTGCGCGATGCGTGCGTAGGCGTCGCTCGGCTTCATCGCCGGGTGCAGGTCCGACAGGTACATGTCGGTGACCAGGCGCGCCACGTCGCCGCGCGCGTAGGTCTCGTGGATGGCCTGGCAAAGGTCGCGCAGGCCCATGCGCTCGTAGCGGGCGTGCGTGGCACAGAACTCGGGCAGGATTCGCCAGATCGGCGCGTTGCGGTCGTAGTCGTCCTTGAACTGCTGCAGCGCGGTGAGCAGCGTGTTCCAGCGGCCCTTGGTGATGCCGATCGTGAACATGATGAAGAACGAGTACAGGCCCGTCTTCTCGACGACGACACCGTGCTCGGCGAGGAACTTGGTCACCACGCTGGCCGGGATGCCGCTCTTGGCGAACTTGCCCGAGAGGTCCAGGCCCGGCGTCACGATCGTGCACTTGATCGGGTCGAGCATGTTGAAGCCTTCGGCCAGCGCCCCGAAGCCATGCCACTTGTCGCCGGCCTTGAGCATCCAGTCGCTCTGGCGGCCGATGCCCTCGGCCGCCAGGCCCGGCGGCCCCCAGACGGTGAACCACCAGTCGCGGCCGAAGTCCTTGTCGACCTTGCGCATGGCGCGGCGGAAGTCCAGCGACTCGGCGATGCTCTCCTCGACGAGCGCCTTGCCGCCGGGCGCCTCCATCATCGCCGCGGCGACATCGCACGAAGCGATGATCGCGTACTGCGGCGACGTGCTCGTGTGCATCAGGTAGGCCTCGTTGAAGAGGTGCCGGTCGAGCTTGCGGTTCGCCGCGTCCTGCACCAGCACCTGGCTGGCCTGGCTCAGGCCGGCGAGCAGCTTGTGCGTGCTCTGCGTCGCCCAGACCATCTGGTCCTTCGGCCGCGGGCGCTTGCGCCCCATGGCGTGGAACTGGCCGTAGAACTCGTGGAAGGCGGCGTGCGGCAGCCAGGCCTCGTCGAAATGCAGGTTGTCGACGTAGCCGTCGAGTGCGTGCTTGATGGTTTCGGTGTTGTAGAGCACGCCGTCGTAGGTGCTCTGCGTCAGGGTCAGGATGCGCGGCTTGACCTTCTTGGCGTCCAGGCCCGCCAGCAGCGGGTTGGCGGCGATCTTGCGCTGGATGCTCTCGAGCGAGAACTCGCTTTGCGGAATCGGGCCGATGATGCCGTGGTGGTTGCGCGTGGGCGTCAGGAACACCGGCACGGCGCCGGTCATGATGATCGAGTGCAGGATGCTCTTGTGGCAGTTGCGGTCGACCACCACCACGTCGCCCGGCGCCACCGTGTGGTGCCACACCATCTTGTTGCTGGTGCTGGTGCCGTTGGTGACGAAGAAGCAGTGGTCGGCGTTGAAGATGCGCGCCGCGTTGCGCTCGCTCTGCGCCACCGGGCCGCTGTGGTCGAGCAGCTGCCCGAGTTCCTCCACCGCGTTGCAGACGTCGGCGCGCAGCATGTTCTCGCCGAAGAACTGGTGGAACATCTGCCCCACCGGGCTCTTCAGGAACGCCACGCCGCCGCTGTGCCCCGGGCAGTGCCACGAGTACGAGCCGTCCTGCGCGTAGTCCATCAGCGCCTTGAAGAACGGCGGCGCCAGGCCGTCGAGGTAGCTGCGCGCCTCGCGGATGATGTGCCGGGCCACGAACTCCGGCGTGTCCTCGAACATGTGGATGAAGCCGTGCAGCTCGCGCAGCACATCGTTGGGCAGGTGCTGGCTGGTGCGCGTCTCGCCGTAGACGTAGATCGGGATGTCGGCGTTCTTCCAGCGGATCTCCTCGATGAACTTGCGCAGGTTCACCACCGCCGGGTCCAGTTCGGGGCCGGCCGTGAACTCGTTGTCGTCGATGCTGAGGATGAAGGCGCTGGCGCGGCTTTGCTGCTGCGCGAACTGCGACAGGTCGCCGTAGCTGGTGGCGCCGACGACCTCGAAGCCCTCCTTCTCGATGGCCGCCGCCAGCGCCCGGATGCCGAAGCCGGAGGCGTTCTCCGAGCGGAAGTCCTCGTCGATGATGACGATGGGAAAGTGGAAGCGCAGCATGGGCGGGTTCGGTTGCGTGAAGCCTCGGCAGGGGGCCGGCGAAGGGCCTGAAGTGTAGGCGGCGCTGCGTGCCGCGGTCGGCCGCGGCAGGCCCTGGCAGGTGCATGCCGGCAGCGCCGGCTGCTCGCTACACTGCGGCGCGTTGGAGGCGGCGCGCACCGGCGCGCCCGAGGCAAGAGGGAAGCGATGGACACGAACCTGTCGACGATGTGGTGGGTCGCCGGCGGCGTGCTGGTGGCGGCGGAGCTCGCCACCGGCACCTTCTACCTGCTGATGCTGGCCGTGGGCTGCGCCGCCGGGGCACTGGCCGCGCACGCGGGCCTCGGCCTCTCGGCACAGATCGTCGCCGGCGCGCTGGTGGGCGCTGCCGCCACCGCCGGCTGGCACCTGAAGCGCGCCCGTCATCCGCGCAGCGCGCCGGCCGAGAGCAACCGCGACGTGAACCTCGACATCGGGCAGACGGTGCTGGTGCGCGCCTGGGGTGCCGACGGCTCGACGCATGTCAGCTACCGCGGCGCCAGCTGGAGCGCGGCCTTCGCCGGCGACGGCACGCCCGCGCCGGGGCCGCACGCCATCGTCGCCGTGCGCGGCAACCAGCTCATGCTGGCGCCGCAGGCAAAGACGCACTGAGACCGACCGCAGCCGCCAACCGTGGAAAGCCCCGCCATGACCGTCGCCCTGATCCTGCTCGTCATCGCCATCATCTTCGTCGTGCGCACGTTCAAGATCGTGCCGCAGCAGCACGCCTGGGTGGTGGAGCGCCTGGGCCGTTACGACCGCACGCTGACGCCGGGCCTGAAGTTCGTGATCCCGTTCATCGAGCGCGTGGCCTACAAGCACTCGCTGAAGGAAGTGCCGCTGGACGTGCCGAGCCAGGTGTGCATCACGCGCGACAACACGCAGCTCCAGGTCGACGGCATCCTGTACTACCAGATCACCGACCCGATGCGCGCGAGCTACGGGTCGTCGAACTACATCGTGGCCATCACGCAGCTTGCGCAGACCACTCTGCGCAGCGTGATCGGCAAGATGGAACTGGACAAGACCTTCGAGGAGCGTGACCACATCAACGCCAGCGTCGTCAGCGCGCTCGACGAGGCGGCGCTGAACTGGGGCGTCAAGGTGCTGCGCTACGAGATCAAGGACCTCACGCCGCCGGCGGCCATCTTGCACAGCATGCAGGCGCAGATCACCGCCGAGCGCGAGAAGCGGGCGCTGATCGCCGCCTCCGAGGGCAAGCGCCAGGAACAGATCAACCTCGCCGAGGGCCAGCGCGCCGCCTTCATTGCCAAGAGCGAAGGCGAGAAGCAGTCCGAGATCAACCTGGCGCAAGGCGAAGCGGCGGCGATCGTCGCCGTGGCCGAAGCCACCGCCGACGCGATCCGCAAGGTGGCCGCCGCCATCCAGAGCCCGGGCGGCGAGCAGGCCGTGCAGCTCAAGGTGGCCGAGAAGGCGGTGGAGGCGTACGGCAACCTGGCCCGCACGAACAACACGATGATCGTGCCGAACAACGTGGGCGAGGTCGCCGGGCTCATCGGCACGGCGATGGCGCTCATCAAGCAGAAGCCGCCCGGCGCTGCCGGCGCGCCGCCCGCGCCGCACGGCGGGCGCTGACAAGCGCGGCCTGCCGCCCGGGGCGGCGGCGCCAGCGACGGCGCTGCTGCGGCGGCGCCTGCATAGAATCGCGCCCGCATCCCCGCGGAGGGATGGATGAGTGGTTTAAGTCGCACGCCTGGAAAGCGTGTGGGGGTTAACAGCCCCCCGCGGGTTCGAATCCCGCTCCCTCCGCCAAAGACGCCTGCAGCCGCGGCCTTCGGCCGCTCAGGTTGGCCGCTCGGGCCGCCCGACTCACGGCGCCTTGCGCCGGCGGGCCTTCGGTTCGAGAGGGTCCGGTCCTGCGCTGCGTGCAGCGCGTTCCGCTGGCGTCGTTGCCGCCGGCCCCTGCACCAGCTCTTGGCGCCGCTGCGCATCGAGCCCCGGAGTGGCGCGCATGTCGGTGTCGACGAGGCCGGCGTCGATGTCGTGCTTGGCCTGCTCGACGATCGGGTTCGCGTGTGGCGTCACCGCATCCTTGGCCTGGTCGCGCTCGTGCGGAAGCAGCGGCGCCGAGCGAACGGGCCTGTTCTTCGCGCTGGATTGAGCGGGCTTGGCGGGCATCGGGTCGCCTGGGTGTGGACCGCTGTAGAGGACTACCCGGCAGACCGGCCCGCGCAGGCGCGAGCTGCGGCGCCGTCGTGGCCGTCGAGTCCGGTTTCGGATTCGCAAGCCGCATGACGGTTGCAGCGCGCCCAGGCCGCGCAGACGGCCTCGCGCGCTTCGCACCACGCCAGGCGCGAGGCGCCTTTCACTTCTTCCCACTCCGAGCCCAGGCGGCCGAGCACGTCGTCCAGCAGCGTGTCCTCGCGGTAGTGCGCCCGGGCGAGCCGGAACGCCGGTGCGTAGTCGGCGAAGGAAAGGCCGGTGATGTAGAAGGGTTGCAGCGGCAGCGAGCAGGCCCAGAACGCGTCGTCGTCGGGCACCGTTGTCCTCGGGGGGGTTGTCAGTCCGTCCATGCCCGCGGAGTCTGGCGTGCACGCCTGGCGCACGCTGTAGGACTCGATGCCGACACGCTGTCGGCACCGGACGGCGGACCGCGGAACGGCCGGGCGCAGCCCCGCTCAGCGCCGCACCGGCGGCAGGTCGGTGCAGGTGCCGTGCGCCGCTTCGGCCGCCATGCCGATGCTCTCGCCGAGCGTGGGGTGCGGGTGGATCGTCTTGCCGATGTCCACCTCGTCGGCGCCCATCTCGATGGCCAGCGCGATCTCGCCGATCATGTCGCCGGCGTGCGTGCCGACGATGCCGCCGCCGACGATGCGGTGCGTCTGTTCGTCGAACAGCAGCTTGGTGAACCCTTCGTCGCGGCCGTTGGCGATGGCTCGGCCGCTCGCGGTCCAGGGGAACAACCCTTTCCTGACCTTGACGCCGCGGGCCTTCGCCTCGTCTTCGGTCAGGCCGACCCAGGCGACCTCGGGGTCGGTGTAGGCGACGCTGGGGATCACGCGGGCGTCGAACTGCGCCCGGCGCAAGCCCTCGTCGCCGTTGATGTCGCCTGCGGCCACCTCGGCGGCCACGTGCGCTTCGTGCACCGCCTTGTGCGCCAGCATCGGCTGGCCGACGATGTCGCCGATGGCGAAGATGTGCGGCACGTTGGTGCGCATCTGAACGTCCACCGGGATGAAGCCGCGCTCGCCGACGACGATGCCGGCCTTCTCGGCGCCGATCTTCCTGCCGTTGGGGCTGCGGCCCACCGCCTGCAGCACGAGGTCGTACAGGCCCTCGCTCTTCACCGCGCCGTCGACGCTCTCGAAGCGCACGCGGATGCCCTCCGTCGTGGCCTCGGCAGCGACGGTCTTCGTCTTCAGCCAGATGTTGTCGAAGCGCGGTGCGTTGAGCTTCTGCCACACCTTGACGAGGTCGCGGTCGGCGCCTTGCATCAGGCCGTCGAGCATCTCCACCACGTCCAGCCGCGCGCCGAGCGTGCTGTACACGGTGCCCATCTCGAGGCCGATGATGCCGCCGCCGACGACGAGCATCCGCTGGGGCAGTGCGCGCAGTTCGAGCGCGCCGGTGCTGTCGACGATGCGCGGGTCGTCGGGCATGAACGGCAGCCGCACCGCCTGCGAACCGGCGGCGATGATGCAGCGGCCGAACTTGATCGTCTGCGTCTTGCCGGTCTTGTCCTGGCCGCTGCCGCCGGTCTCCTCGACGCTGAGGTGATGCGGGTCGCTGAAGCTGCCATAGCCGCGCACGACGGTGACCTTGCGCATCTTCGCCATCGCGGCCAGGCCGCCGGTGAGCTTGCCGACGACCTTGTTCTTGTGCGCCAGCAGCTTGCCCGGCTCGATCACCGGCGCTCCGTAGGTGACGCCGAGACCGGCGAAGTGCTTCACCTCGTCCATCACCGCGGCCACGTGCAGCAGCGCCTTGCTCGGGATGCAGCCGACGTTCAGGCACACGCCGCCCAGCGTGGCGTAGCGCTCGACCAGAACCGTCCTCAGGCCGAGGTCGGCGGCGCGGAAGGCGGCCGAGTAGCCGCCGGGACCGCCGCCGAGGACGAGCATGTCGCACTCGAGGTCGGCGCCGCCGGCGTAGGTCGAAGGCACCGGAGCGGGGGCCTTCGCGGCCGGGGACGCGGCCGGGGACGCGGCCGGGGACGCGACCGTGGACGCGGCCGGGGACGCGGCCGGGGACGCGACAGCAGCCGCAGTTGCCGGCGTGGCCGCAGCTGCGGCCGGCCCGCCGGCCGCCTCGAGCATCAGCAGCACCGAGCCCTCGCTCACCTTGTCGCCGAGCGCGACCTTCATCTCCTTGACGACACCCGCGTGCGACGAGGGGATCTCCATCGAGGCCTTGTCGCTCTCCACGGTGACGAGGCTCTGCTCGGCCTTGACGGTGTCGCCCGGCTTGACGAGCAGCTCGATGACGGCCACGTCCTTGAAGTCGCCGATGTCGGGCACCTTGATCTCGATGGCGGCCATGTCGATGGTCTCTTCCGTTCAGGTCTTCAGCGTCAGCGTGTGCAGCCGCACCGGGGCGGCCGAGCTGGTGTCGAACTCGCAGCCGGCGCGCACGCCGGCATCGGCCACCTCGCGGGCACTGCGCGCGCGAGCCCAGGTGGCGTACATCGCGCCCAGCGCGTAGCGGCGGCCCGAGCCGATGGCCCAGAAGCGCTCGAACTCGAACACCTCGCGGTAGCTCTCGACGCCGAAGACGCCGTGCGCGTTGGCCACCAGGATCGAGATCTGGCTGCTCTCGTAGGGATCGGAATCGTGCTCCTTCGTGTTCAGGAAGAAGCGCTCCTTGAGCTGCGGGTGCAACGCGCGGAAGGTCTCGAAGATCTCGGCGCGCGAGGCCAGGCGCAACTGCTCCTTCGGCAGCCCCGCCAGCGCCTGCTGCAGCACCGGGATGTGCGCCGTGCTGCCCACCGCGCCGATCCAGTGCCCGCGCACGTTGAACAGCTTCGTGTTCGCCTCGTAGCCCGGCGGCAGCCGCATCTCGCCGAAGGTGATCAGCGAGTCCGAGGCGATGGCCAGCGTGCCGCCCTTGCGCGCGACGACGACGGTGCTCATCGGCCGCTCCCGGCGTGCCGCGGCGCTGCGCAGCGGCAGGGCCGGCCGCGGGCCGCTTCGGCAGCGGCCTCGCCCGCAAGCGGCGCCATCACAGCAGCACCCGGCGGAAGTCGCCGAGGATCTGCGCCAGGTAGGTGTTGAAGCGCGCCGCCGCCGCGCCGTCGATGACGCGATGGTCCCACGACAGCGACAGCGGCAGGATCAGCCGGGGCGCGAACTGCCTGCCGTCCCAGCGCGGCTCGGTGGTGCTGCGGCACACGCCGAGGATCGAGACTTCGGGGGCGTTGATGATCGGCGTGAAATAGCGCCCGCCGATGCCGCCCAGCGAACTGATGCTGAAGCAGCCGCCACTCATGTCCGCCGGGCCGAGCTTGCCGTCGCGTGCCTTCTTCGCGAGCTCGCTCATCTCCTGGCTGATGGCGAGCACGCCCTTCTTGTCGGCGTCCTTGATCACCGGCACGACGAGGCCGTTGGGGGTGTCGGCGGCGAAGCCGATGTGGAAGTACTTCTTGTAGACGAGCTGCTCGCCGTCCAGGCTGGCGTTGAATTCCGGGAACTTCTTCAGCGCCGCGACCGTGGCCTTGATGAGGAAAGCGAGCATCGTGACCTTGATGCCGCTCTTCTCGTTCTCCTTGTTGAGCTGGACGCGGAAGGCTTCGAGCTCGGTGATGTCGGCGTCGTCGTGGTTGGTGACGTGCGGGATCAGCACCCAGTTGCGGTGCAGGTTGGCGCCACTGATCTTCTTGATGCGGCTGAGGTCCTTGCGCTCGATCTCGCCGAACTTGGTGAAGTCCACCTGCGGCCAGGGCAGCAGGCCGGGGAAGCTGCCGCCGGCCGCGGCGGTCGAGGCGGCGGGCGCCTTGGCCTTCTGCGCTGCCGTCTGCACGGCACCGGCCATCACGCCCTTGACGAAGCCCTGCACGTCGGCTTGGGTGATGCGGCCCTTGGGGCCGGTGCCCGCCACTTCCGCCAACGGCACGCCGAGCTCGCGGGCCAGCTTGCGGATCGTCGGCGAGGCGTGCGGCAGCACGCCCTTGGCCGCGGTGGGGTCGTGCGCGGGCAGGCTGGCGGCGGCCGACCCGCCGCCGCGCTCGGCCAGCGCAGCCATCGGCGCCACGGCCGGCGCCACGGCCGACGCTGCGGGCGATGCTGCCGCGGCCGGTGCGGTGGCTGGGGCCGGTGCGGTCGAAGCACCGGCGGCGCCCTCCAGCACCAGCACCGGCGATCCCTTGTTCACCTTGTCGCCGATCTTGACCAGCACCTGCTTCACGACGCCGGCGTGCGACGACGGGATCTCCATCGAAGCCTTGTCGCTCTCGACGGTGATGAGGCTCTGCTCCACCTTCACCGTGTCGCCGGGCTTGACGAAGAGCTCGATCACCGCGACGTCGGCGAAGTCGCCGATGTCGGGCACCACCACGGTGACCGGCCCGGCGGCCGCCGATGGGGCGGCAGCGGGCGCTGCCGCCGGGGTCGGCGCCGCCGCGGCGGGCGTGGTCGGTGCCGCGGCCTTCGCGGCCGGCGCCGGCGCACCGGCGCCTTCGGCGTCGAGCCGGAGCAGCAGCGTGCCCTGGTTCACCTTGTCGCCCATCTTCACGACGAGCTCGCGCACCACGCCGGCGTGCGAGCTCGGAATCTCCATCGAGGCCTTGTCGCTCTCCACCGTCACGAGCGACTGCTCGGCAGCCACCTTGTCGCCGGCCTTCACCAGCACCTCGATGACCGCGACATCCTTGAAGTCCCCGATATCGGGCACCACCACATCGACCAGAGCCATGCGTCCGTCTCCGCTTTCTTCGGTT
>JAEUPH010000138.1 GCA_016790395.1 Rubrivivax sp.
GTGTTCCAGCGGCCCCACCACCACCGCACGCGCGGCCAGGAAGGCGGCCGCGGCGGCGGCGCCTCCGAGCACGGCACCGGCCATGGCCGCAGCACCGGCCGCGCCGCCCTGGGCCAGCGTCCATGCCGCGGCGACCCCCGCCGCAGCCAGGCCGGTGACCAGCCCCACCCGGCCCGAGGTGCCGGGCCGCAGCTGGCGCAGCATGCGGCGCCACGGGGTGCGCAGCTCCAGCATGCCACCGCGCAGGCCATGCACCAGCCGGCCTTCGGCGCACTCGGCGCGCATGGTCGCGTACAGCGCCTCGGCCGCGCTGATCTGCTCACGCGTGGCCTGGGTACGCACCGACATGTAGCCCACCGGCCGGCCGTCTTCCATCAGCGGCGTGACGTTGGCCAGCACCCAGTAGTAGCTGCCGTCCTTGCGCCGGTTCTTCACCGGCGCCGACCAGGGTTGCCCCGAGGCGATGGTCTCCCACATGTCGCGGAACGCCTCCTCCGGCATGTCCGGGTGGCGGATCAGGTTGTGCGGCTGACCCAGCAGTTCGGCCTTGGCGTACCCGCTGACGGCAATGAAGTTCGGGTTGCCATAGAGGATGCGGCCCTGGAGATCGGTCGTGGAAACCAGAGTCTCGCCGGCGGGAAAGGGGAACTCGCGGTCGACGATCGGAAGGTTGCTGCGCATGGAGGCTCCGGGTGGGCACACGAGACCCCGGCACGGGCGGCCAGGGACCTCCCGGGCTTACGTCACCCCGGCCGAGATCCCGAGTCGGGAAACCTCGATGCCCCCAGGGGCATGCGTGAACGATGCACGAATGTCCGAAGGGGCCTCATGGCCGGTCCAGCCAGATGGCGATGCCCTGGGCGTTCAACTCCAGGTCGATGGCCAGCAGCCGGGCCACTTCCTCGCTCGCCAGTCGGCACCCGTGGGCGGCCAGGCTCTCGGTGAAGAGGTCCAACTGCGCGGCCTTGATGCGCTCGTGGCGGCGTGCGGGGTCGGTTTCGCGTGCAGCGTCGCGGCCGATGGCCGCCGTGCGCCGCAGCAGGCCCAGCAGTGTTTCGCCGGCGGCCTGCACATCGCCGATGCGGTTGAAGTGCGTGAGGTACATGCAGGCCGGGCTGGCGGCCAGCAGGCGTTCGATCGAGGCCTCCAGGACCTCGGGTTCGAACTGCACCGGTGTGGAGGTCGGGGCGATCCAGGCGCCTCGCGCGGTGTCGAACTCGCGGTAGCTGAGCCCGAAGGTGTCGCCGGTGAACCAGCCGCGCGTGGCCTCGTCCCAGACGCAGTGGTGGTGGCGGGCGTGGCCGGGGGTGTCGGCGATGGCGAGCGGCCGGCCGGCCAGTTCCACCACCATGCCATCGGCGCTGGCCCGCACGCGCTCGGCGGGCACGGGCAGCAGGCGGTCATAGGAACGCGCCATCTCTTCAGCGCCGTACACGGCCGTGGCGCCGGCCCACAAGGCCCTGGGATCGACCATGTGCCTCACGCCGCGGGGATGCACCAGCGCCGTGGCGTTCGGCAGCGCGGCCATCAACTGGCCCACGCCGCCGGCGTGGTCGAGGTGCACGTGGGTGGGGATCACCCAGTCGACGTCGGTGAGCGCCAGCCCCAGCGCCGGCAGCGTGGCCAGCAGGCGGGGCACGGCCAGCGCCGTGCCGGTGTCGATGAAGGCGGCGCGGCCGCGTTCCACCACCAGGTAGGCGGCGTCGAAGTGGTCGCGGTGGAAGCCGGTGTCGATGGCGTGGACGCCATGGCCGAGGTCGGTGGCGAAGGCGGGCAGGGCGGTGGTCATGGGACGATTCTGCCGCCCCCGACCACCCCGCGAAATGCTTTACTTCTAAAGCATCTCGCAGCGACAATGGCCTTTCCTGCACGAGGAATGAGCATGCGCATCGTCTGCATCGGCGGCGGCCCGGCGGGCCTGTACTTCGCGCTGCTGATGAAGCAGCTGGACCCTTCGCACCGCATCACCGTGGTGGAGCGCAACCGTCCCTACGACACCTTCGGCTGGGGCGTGGTGTTCAGCGACGCCACCATGGACCGCATGCGCCAGTGGGACGTCGAAACCGCCGACGCCATCGAGGTGGCGTTCAACCACTGGGACGACATCGAGCTGCACTTCAAGGGCCGCAGCATCCGCAGCGGCGGGCACGGCTTCGTGGGCATCGGGCGCAAGAAGCTGCTGAACATCCTGCAGGCGCGCTGCGAGGCGCTGGGCGTGGAACTGCAGTTCGAGACCGAGGTCGACAGCGACGCGGACTTCCCCGACGCCGACCTGATCATCGCCAGCGACGGCATCAACTCGCGCATCCGCCAGAAGTACGCCGACGTCTTCCAACCCGACGTGGTGGCGCGGCCCAACCGCTTCATCTGGCTGGGCACGACCCGCCTCTTCGACGCCTTCAACTTCCTGTTCGAGAAGACCGAGCACGGCTGGTTCCAGGCCCATGTCTACAAGTTCGACGACCAGACCACGACCTTCATCGTCGAGACCCCCGAGGCGGTCTGGAAGGCGCATGGCCTGGACGAGGCCAACACCGAGCAGTCGGTGGCCTTTTGCGAGCGCCTCTTCGCCGGGCACCTTCAAGGCCACCGCCTGCTGAGCAACGCGCGCCACCTCGACCCGCTCAAGCGGGGCACGGCCTGGATCAACTTCCAGCGCGTGCGCTGCAGGACCTGGCACCACTTCAATGGCCGGAGCCACGTGGTGCTGATGGGCGACGCCGTGCACACGGCGCACTTCGCCATCGGCTCGGGCACCAAGCTGGCGCTGGAAGACGCCATCGAGCTGACGCGGCTCTTCAAGGAGGTGGGTCAGGACATCCCCGCCGTGCTGGCGCAGTACCAGGCGGTGCGCGAGGTGGACGTGCTGCGGCTGCAGAACGCGGCGTGGAACGCGATGGAATGGTTCGAGGTGGTGGGCCAGCGCTACTGCGAACAGCTGCCGCCCGAGCAGTTCATGTACAGCATGCTCACGCGCAGCCAGCGCATCAGCCACGAAAACCTGCGTCTGCGCGACGCCGCGTGGCTGGAAGGCTACGAGCGCTGGTTCGCTGCGCGCGCTGGCGTGCCCGTCGTGGCCAGCGCGAAGCCGCCGGCGCCGATGTTCACGCCCTTCACGCTGCGCGGCATGACGGTGCCCAACCGCGTGGTCGTCTCGCCGATGGCGCTGTACTCGGCCGCGGACGGTGTTCCGAACGACTTCCATCTGGTTCACTTCGGCGCGCGGGCCCTGGGCGGCGCCGGGCTGCTGTGGACGGAGATGACCTGCGTGTCGCCCGCAGCGCGCATCACGCCGGGCTGCGCGGGCCTGTGGAACGACGCGCAGCGCGACGCCTGGAAGCGCGTGGTGGACTTCGTGCACGCCTCCTCGCCGGCGAAGATGGGCCTGCAGCTGGGCCATGCCGGTCGCAAGGGCAGCACGCAGCGCGGCTGGGAAGAGGCCGATGCGCCGCTGCCGGCGGACAACTGGCCGCTGGTCTCGGCGTCGGCGCTGCCCTGGGCCGAAGGCTCGCAGGTGCCGCGCGAGATGACGCGCGAGGACATGGACCGCGTCGTCGCCGACTTCGCGGCGGCCGCGCGACGCGGCGCCGAGGCCGGCTTCGACATCGTGGAGCTGCACTGCGCGCACGGCTACCTGCTGTCGGCCTTCCTGTCGCCGCTGACGAACCGGCGCTCCGATGCCTACGGCGGCACGCTGGAGAACCGCGCGCGCTTTCCGCTGGAGGTCTTCGCCGCCGTGCGCGCTGCCTGGCCGGCCGAACGGCCGGTCTGCGTGCGCCTGTCCTGCCACGACTGGTTCCCCGGCGGCCACACGGCCGACGACGCGGTGGCCATGGCACGCCTGTTCAAGGCCGCCGGTGCCGACCTCATCGACTGCAGCTCGGGCCAGGTGGTGGCCAACCAGAAGCCGGTCTACGGCCGCATGTGGCAGACGCCCTTCGCCGACCGCATCCGCAACGAAGTGGGCATCGCCACCGTGGCCGTGGGCGCCATCAGCGAAGCCGACCACGTCAACATGATCATCGCCGCGGGCCGCGCCGACCTCTGCGCCGTGGCGCGCCCCCACCTGGCCGACGCCGCGTGGACGCTGCACGAAGCGGCGAAGATCGGGCAGGACCAGGTGGCCTGGCCGCCACCCTACCTGAGCGGGCGCAGCCAGTACCTCACCCTCCTGCGGAGGCCATCGAAATGAACGACGACCTGCGGCCGCTGGCCGGCTACGAAGCGCGCCACTTCCAGTGGCAGTGCGGCGCCGATGGCCGCGTGGCCACGCTGACGCTGAACCGGCCCGAGAAGAAGAACCCGCTCACTTTCGAGAGCTATGCCGAACTGCGCGACCTGTTCCTGGCGCTGCCCCGGGCCAGCGACGTGCGTGCCGTGGTGCTCACCGGTGCGGGCGGCAACTTCTGCTCGGGCGGCGACGTGTTCGAGATCATCGAGCCGCTGACGAAGCTGCCTGCGCCGGAACTGCTGCGCTTCACGCGCATGACGGGTGACCTGGTGAAGGCCATCCGGCGCGCGCCGCAGCCGGTCATCGCGGCCGTGGACGGCGTGTGCGCCGGCGCGGGCGCCATGCTCGCCCTGGCCTCGGACCTGCGGTTGGGCACGCCGGCCGCCAGGACGGCCTTCCTCTTCACGCGCGTGGGCCTGGCCGGCGCCGACATGGGCGCCTGCGGGCTGCTGCCGCGCGTCATCGGCCAGGGCCGCGCGGCGGAGCTGCTGTTCAGCGGCCGTGCGATGACGGCGGACGAGGGCGCGGCCTGGGGCTTCTTCAACGCACTGCACGGCCGCGACGAGTTGCTGGCCAAGGCGCAGGCCCTGGCGCAAGCGCTGGCCGACGGCCCGTACTTCGCGCACACGGTGACCAAGACCATGCTCAACCAGGAGTGGGCCATGGGCATCGAGGAGATCATCGAGAGCGAAGCCCAGGCGCAGGCCCTGTGCATGCTGACGCAGGACTTCAAGCGTGCCTTCGACGCCTTCGCGGCGAAGCAGCCGCCGAAGTTCGAGGGGAACTGACCGTGTCGCGCCTGGCGCACCTGACGCTGCCCTTCTTCGACGACGCGCACCGCGCGCTGGCCGGCGAACTGGATGCCTGGGCCGGCCAGCAACTGCAGCACGTCGACCATGCCAACACCGACGCTGCCTGCCGCACGCTGGTGCGTGCACTGGGGGGGGCAGGCTTCCTGCGCCACTGCGTGCCGGCGGCCTGCGGCGGGGCGTCCGTCGCGATCGATTCGCGCGCGCTGGTGGTCTGCCGCGAGACCCTGGCGCGGCACGACGGCCTGGCCGACTTCGCGTTCGCGATGCAGGGCCTGGGCAGCGGGCCTGTCAGCCTGGCCGGCAGCCCGGCACTGCAGGCCGCATGGCTGCCGAAGGTGGCGCGGGGCGAGGCGATCGCGGCCTTTGCGCTGAGCGAGCCCGGTGCCGGCTCGGACGTGGCGGCGATGTCCTGCACGGCACGCGACGAAGGCAGCCACTACGTGCTCGACGGCGAGAAGACCTGGATCAGCAACGGCGGCATCGCCGACTTCTACTGCGTGTTTGCGCGCACCGGTGAGGCCCCCGGCACGCGGGGCATCAGCGCCTTCGTGGTGCCGGCCGACAGCGCGGGGCTGGACATCGCCGAACGCATCGAGCTCATCGCCCCGCATCCCCTGGCCCGGCTGCACTTCGCGGCTTGCCGCGTGCCGAAGGCGAACCTGCTGGGCGCGCCCGGCGAAGGCTTCAAGCTGGCGATGCGCACGCTGGACATCTTCCGGGCTTCGGTGGCGGCAGCGGCCCTGGGCTTCGCTCGGCGGGCCCTGGACGAAGCGCTGGCGCACGCCAGGGCCCGGCCGATGTTCGGCCAGATGCTGGCCGACTTCCAGCTCTCGCAGGCCGCCTTCGGCGACATGGCGGCGGCGATCGACGCCGCTGCGCTGCTGACCTACCGCGCCGCCTGGCAGCGCGACGTGCAAGGCACGCGCACCACGCGCGAGGCCGCCATGGCCAAGATGGTGGCCACCGAGAACGCACAGCAGGTCATCGACCGCGCCTTGCAGATGCACGGTGGCCTGGGCGTGCGGCGCGGCTCGGCGGTGGAAAGCCTGTACCGGGA
>JAEUPH010000148.1 GCA_016790395.1 Rubrivivax sp.
CGCGAAGGCCGAGCAGACCTGGATCGACGGCCGCCGCTACTTCGACCTCGAGACCGATCGCCGCCTGCGCGAAGAGGCCGCGGCCGAGCGCGCGCGGCTGGTCACCGCCGTGCTGCGCGCGCCTCGCCCGCCGGCCGCACCGGCGACCGCCGTGCGCACCGCGGCCGCGCCGGGCATCGCCGAGGGCGAGCTCGGTGCGCTGGCGTGGCGGCGCTTGGTCGACGCCGCGCGCAGCTTCCGCCACAGCTACAGCGGCCTGGACGCCTGGCACGAGTGCACCGAAGGAGAACAGCAATGAAGCGGCGCGATTTTTCGCTGGGCGCCGCGGCGCTGCTGGCCGGCGCGGCGCGCGCCTCGGAGCAGGTGCCGCCGCCGCCGCAGCGCGTGCCGCTGCTCGTCACCAACGCCACGCTGCACCCGGTGGCCGCGCCCGACATCGCGAACGGCCGCATGCTGGTGGACGGCGGCCGCATCGTGGCGCTGGCGGGGCCCGGCCAGCCGCTGCCGGCCACCGCCACGCCGCCGCAGGTGCTGGACCTGGGCGGCGCCCACGTCTACCCCGGCTTCATCGCCGCGTCCAGCACGCTGGGCCTGGTGGAGGTGAGCGGCGTGGCCGTCACGGTGGACAGCACCGAGCGCGCGCCCATCAGCCCCGGCGCGCGCGCGCTGGTGGCCATCAACCCCGACAGCGAACTGCTGCCCGTGGCGCGCAGCAACGGCGTGCTGACCGCGCTGGTGACGCCGCAGGGGCCGGCCGGCGGCGGCATCTCGGGTACCTCGGCGCTGGTGCAGCTGGACGGCTGGACCTGGGAGGACATGGCCCTGGTGCCCGAGGCCGCGCTGCACGTGGCGCTGCCCTCGCTGCGCCTGGCCGACGAAGTGCTGGGCCCGCAGCTGCTGCCCGCGGCCGACGAGCTGCGGCGTTTCGCGGCGCAACGCCTGAGGCTCATCGACGAGGCCTTCGACACCGCCGCGGCCTACGCCCGCGCGCGCGCCGCCACGCCCACGCTGCCGCGCGACCCGCGCTGGGACGCCATGGCGCCGGTGCTGCGCGGCGAGCGGCCGCTGTTCGTGCATGCCAACGAGTTGGCGCAGATCCGGCACGCGCTGGCGCTGGCCGAGCGGCACCGGCTGAAGCTGGTGATCGTGGGCGGGGCCGATGCGCCGCGCATCGCCGACGTGCTGCGCGAGCGCGACGTGGCCGTCATCGTCGGCGGCGTGCACCTGCGGCCGCTGCGGCGCGACGAGGACGTGGACGCGCGCTTCCGCGTGGCCGCGCGGCTGCACGCGGCGGGCGTGCGCTTCGCGATCGCACGCGCGGGCGGCGCCGCGAGCGAACGCAACCTGCCCTACGAGGCCGCCAGCGCCGCTGCGCACGGGCTGCCGCGCGACGAGGCGCTGAAGGCCATCACGCTGTACCCGGCTCAGATCCTGGGCGTGGCCGAGCGCCTGGGCGCGCTGGCGCCGGGCCGGCTGGCCAGCTTCTTCGTCACCGACGGCGACCCGCTGGAGACGCCCACGCAGGTGCAGCGCCTGTTCGTCCAGGGCCGCGAGCTGGCGGTGGACAACAAACAGATCCGGCTGGCCGACAAATACCGCCAACGCTACGAGCAATTGAAGCCGCGCTAAGCTGGCCGTCCGCCTTCAGCCGGAGCCTGCGATGAACAGCATGGACGTGGAAGTCATCCGCACTGCGATGGACTGGATGAACCGCGGGCACCGCGTGGTGCTGGGCACGGTGGTCCGCACCTGGGGCAGCAGCCCGCGGCCCCCGGGCAG
>JAEUPH010000184.1 GCA_016790395.1 Rubrivivax sp.
GGAAGTCACGCTGGGGGCTGCGAACAGCGATTCGTCAGCGCGGCAGAACTTCGCCTGCATTTCCAGCTTCAGCGCCACCGGCGGGGTGGCGCTGAACTTCGACATTCGTTGCAGCTACGGCGCCGGCACAGGCACGCCGCCGCTGCTGTACGTCTCAGCCATGCGCATCACCGAGGTTAAGCGATGAGCCGCGGCGGCGCATCGTGGGCGGCGGCATCACTTTAGGAGCCCGGGCCAGCATGAAACACCTGGACAAGCTGAAGCACGCAGCAGCCGGCGCCACGGCGGCCGCCGTTGGGCTGCTCGCCGAGGGCTACCTGGCGGCGCTCGTCATCTGCGCCCTGGCCGGCGTGGCGCGAGAGGTCTGGAACTGGCAGATCCAGGGCACGCGCTGGGACTGGCTCGATCTGCTGGCCACCATGGCCGGCGGCGCCGCGCTGATGGCCGCGCACGCAGCCTTCGCGTAGCGGGGTGCCGAGATGAGCCCGCCTGCATCGCCGCACCGCCGCGCCCAAGACACCGAACTGCACGAAATGCACCGCCGCCAGGACCAGGCCGACGACCTGGCGGCCGAGCACGAGGCCAGGCTTGACATGGTGTGGAAGGCCACCGAGCAGGTGACGGTCCAGATCCAGGAGTTGAGCGGCAAGTTCGACCAGCTGGAGCGCCACGTCCCGGCCATGGTGGCTCAGGGCATCGTGGCCGCGGTCGGCGACCCCAACACCTGGGCCGCCATGCGCCAGGGCATGCGCAAGAGTGCGGAGCAAGCGGCCGGCGGCTGGGTCATGGGCACCATCAAGTGGGCGTTCGACAAGGCGCTGGCCGGCGTGGTGGTGCTCATCCTGGTCTACAGCGTGGGCGGGCTGCCTGCGCTGCTGGCGATGCTGAAGCTGAAAGGGCCCACGCCGTGAACATCAGCCCGCACTTCACCTGGGCCGAGGTCACCGCGAGCCGGGTGGCCGCCGCGCGCACCATCAACAACGCGCTGCCCGACTACCTGCGGCCGGAAGCCGAAGCGCAGGCCGCGCTGATGGAGCGCATCAGGGCGGCCCTGGGTGCGCCGATCATCGTCTCCAGCTGGTTCCGCTGCGGCGCGCTGAACTGGGCCGTGCGCCGGCCCAACGCCGGCCCGGGCATCGACAACAGCGGCGACCATCCGAAGGCCGCGGCCACCGACTTCACGGCGCCCGGCTTCGGCGCGCCGCTGGGAATCTGCCGGCTGCTGGCGCCGCGCGTGGACGAACTGGGCATCGGGCAGCTGATCTACGAGGGGACGTGGGTGCACGTCTCCAAGAACGTGCCCTTCAAGGACATCAACCGCGTCATCACGCTGCTGCCCGGTGGCGCAGGGTACGCGCCCGGCATCGTGGAGGTGTAAGCATGGACTGGACGAAGATTCTCGCGGGCGTCGCGCCCGGCCTGGCCACGGCACTCGGCGGCCCGCTGGCTGGCGGCGTGGTCAAGATCCTGGCCGACAAGGTGCTTGGCGGCAGCAGCGGCGATGCGGTGGCCGACGAGGCGAAGCTGGCCGGCGTCCTGGCCGGCGGCATCACCCCGGAACTGCGCGCCAAGATCATCGACGCCGAAGCGGCGTTCAAGGTCGAGGCGCTGAAGGCCGGCGTGCGCCAGGCCGAGATCGCGGCCGACGTCGAGAAGGCCTATGTCTCAGACACTGCCGATGCGCGCAAGGCTCACGCGGGCAGCAACTGGGTCATGCGTCTGGCGGTGTTCATCAACGTGGCCAGCTACATCGCCATCGGCGGCGTGCTGTACGGTTGCTTCCGCATCCTGTCCAGCACGGTGGAGGTGAAGATCGACCCGGGCATCGCGGCCATGGTCGGCGGCCTCATCGGCGCCGCGGTGCAGTGGCTGCTCCAGAACGCCGGCCAGGCCAACAACTTCGCCTTCGGCAGTTCGCCCAGCTCGCGCGCCCTGAGCGAGAAGCTGGGCAACGCGGTGGCCGACGCGACAACGGCGAGCACTGGGAGGCGCTGACGCCGTAGGGCCCGGCGCGAATGCGGGACGCTTCGCGGAACAGAAGCGGAACAGGTTAGCGAGCACTCTCGCGTTTCGCCTTGGTGCCCCCGGCCAGACTCGAACTGGCACGCCTTGCGGCGGCGGATTTTGAATCCGCTACGTCTACCGATTTCGTCACGAGGGCCGTGGGCTTGCGGCGACTGCCGAAGCCGCTTTCATTATCACACGCCCCCTCGCGGCGCCCCGCGGCCAGGGCGGCCTCGCCGCTGCCACAATGCCGTCGCCCTGCAGGAGACCGATTGATGAGCGATGCGCCCGCGCCGGCCTACCCCACCCTGGAAGACGTCATCGGCCGCACGCCGCTGGTGGCGCTGCAGCGCCTGCCCGGCGCCGTCGGCCGGCCGCGCGGCAATGTGCTGCTGGGCAAGCTGGAAGGCAACAACCCGGCCGGTTCGGTGAAGGACAGGCCGGCCATCGGCATGATCCGCCGCGCCGAGCAGCGCGGCGAGATCCGCCCCGGCGACACGCTGATCGAGGCCACCAGCGGCAACACCGGCATCGCGCTGGCCATGGCCGCGGCCATCCGCGGCTACCGCATGGTGCTGGTGATGCCGGAAGACCTCTCCATCGAGCGCGCGCAGACCATGAAGGCCTTCGGCGCCGAACTCATCCTCACCCCGCGCTCGGGCGGCATGGAGTACGCGCGCGACCTCGCCGAGCAGATGCAGCGCGACGGCAAGGGCCGCGTGCTGGACCAGTTCGCCAACGGTGACAACCCGCGCGAGCACTTCGAGACCACCGGCCCGGAGATCTGGGCCGACACGGCCGGCCGCGTGACGCACTTCGTGAGCGCCATGGGTACCACGGGCACCATCACCGGCGTGTCGCGCTTCCTGAAGGACAAGAACCCCGCCGTGCGCATCGTCGGGGCACAGCCCAGCGAAGGCAGCCGCATTCCGGGCATCCGCAAGTGGCCCGAGGCCTACCTGCCGAAGATCTACGACCCGACGGGCATCGACGAGATCGTGCACGTGAGCCAGGCCGACGCCGAGGACATGGCGCGCCGGCTGGCGCGCGACGAAGGCCTCTTCGCCGGCATCTCGGCCGCCGGCGCCTGCTGGGTGGCCCTGCAGATCGCGGCACAGGTGGAGAACGCCACCATCGTGTTCATCGTCTGCGACCGCGGCGACCGCTACCTGTCCACGGGCGTGTTCCCGGCATGACCGCGCAAGCCCGCTTCTGCCTGCAGTGCGGCACGGCGCTGGCGCTGCGGGTGGAAGACGAGGACGGCGGCCCCAAGACCCGCCTGCGCTGCCCGGCCTGCGGCTGGACGCACTGGAACAACCCGACGCCGGTGCTGGCGGCCATCGTCGAGTGCAGCGACCGCGGCGGCCGAGTGCTGCTGGCGCGGAATGCGGCGTGGACGCACCGCATGTTCGCGCTCATCACCGGCTTCATGGAAGCGGGCGAGTCGCCGGAAGACGGCATCCGGCGCGAGGTCATGGAAGAGACCTCGCTCGTCGTGAGCGCGCTGCAGCTGGTGGGCGTGCACGACTTCCAGCGCATGAATCAGGTGATCATCACCTACCACGCGCTGGCGGCGGGTGAGATCCGCCTGTCGCCGGAGCTGGCAGAGTACAAGCTGTTCGACCCCGCCGAGATCCGCTGCTGGCCGGCGGGCACGGGCTTCGCGCTGGCCGACTGGTTGCGCTCCCGCGGACACGCGCCACAATTCATCGAACTGCCCCGCACCGACTGACGAAAGACGCCGCCTGCCATGGAAGTGAACAAGGAAATCGACACCCGCGGCCTGAACTGCCCCTTGCCCATCCTGAAAGCCAAGAAGGCGCTGACGGACATGGTCAGTGGCGAGCTGTTGCGCGTGGTGGCCACCGACCCCGGCTCGATGCGTGATTTCCAGGCCTTCGCGCGCCAGACCGGCCACGAACTGGTGGAGCAGACCACGGCCGGGGCCGACTTCGTGCACGTGCTGAAGCGGCGCTGAGCAGGCCCTCGGCCCGCCGCACCCGGCTTCAGAGCTCCAGCGTCTTGAGGTAGGCGCGGAAGCCCGGCCCCAGTTGCGGGTGGGCCAGCGCGAGTTCGACGTTGGCTTCCAGGAAGCCTTCCTTGCTGCCGCAGTCGTAGCGGCGGCCTTCGTAGCGGTAGGCGAAGACCTTCTCGCGGCGCAGCAGCGAGGCGATGCCGTCGGTGAGCTGGATCTCTCCGCCCACGCCGCGCGGTTGCGTGGCGATCTCGTGGAACACGCCGGGGGTGAGGATGTAGCGGCCGGCCACACCCAGGCGCGAGGGCGCCACTTCGGGCGCCGGCTTCTCGACGATGCGGTTCACGTCCACCAGCCGCTCGTTCACCTCGCTGCCAGCCACGATGCCGTAGCGCCGCGTGTGTTCGGCCGGCACTTCCTGCACGGCGATGATGCTGGCGCGCCATTCGGCGAACTGCTCCACCATCTGTTTGAGGATGGGCTTGTCGTGCACCATCAGGTCGTCGGCCAGCAGCACGGCGAAGGGCTCGTTGCCCACCAGGCGCTGGCCGCACAGCACGGCATGCCCCAGGCCCAGGGCCTGGGCCTGGCGCACGTAGATGCACTCCATGTCTTCGGGCTTGACGCTGCGCACCACCTCCAGCAGCTCCTGCTTCTTCGCCTGCTCCAGCGCCACCTCCAGCTCGAAGGTCATGTCGAAGTGGTCTTCGATGGGACGCTTGTGGCGGCCGGTGACGAAGATCATCTCGCGCACGCCGGCGGCGTAGGCCTCTTCCACGGCGTACTGGATCAGCGGCTTGTCCACCACCGGCAGCATCTCCTTGGGCTGCGCCTTGGTGGCGGGCAGGAAGCGCGTGCCCAGGCCGGCAACGGGGAAGATGGCCTTGTTGACTTTCATCGGGTTCTTCGCAGCTGAGAGGTGCGAAGAATTCTGGCACGCGGCCCCGTCAGCACTGTGACGGGGCGCATGAAGCATTCACGCCTTCAGCCGAGCCAGTTGCTGCTCGATCTTCACCAGCGCCTGCTCGAAGCCGGCCAGCCGCTCGCGCAGTTCGGCCACCACCGCCGCGGGCGCGCGCGAGACGAAGCTCTCGTTGCCCAGCTTGGCCTGCGCCTTGGTGACCTCGCCGCGCAAACGCGACGCTTCCTTCTCCAGCCGCGCGATCTCGGCCGGCACGTCGATCTGCACGAACAGCGCCAGCCGCAGCGCGCCGTTCACCACCACCGGTGCGGCCTGCGTGGCGGCGTTGAAGGCGGCCTCGTCGGCCTGCACCTGCACGTCGGCCAGGCGGGCCAGGGTCTTCAGCAGCGGCGCGGCGGCGTCGATGAAGGCGCTGTCGCCCAGGGTCAGGAGCGGCACGCGCTCGCCCGGCTGCAGGCCCATTTCGCTGCGCAGGCGGCGGATGTCGGCGATCACGCTCTTCAGGCGCTGCATCCAGGCGTCGGCCGCGGCGTCCACCTTCTCCAGCTGGGCCTGCGGGTAGCGCGCGCTGACGATGGTGTCGGTCCTCTTCATGCCGGCCACCGGCGCCACCACCTCCCACAGCTCGGCGGTGATGAAGGGCGCCAGCGGGTGCAGCAGGCGCAGCACGGTCTCCAGCGTGCGGATCAGCGTGCGGCGCGTGGCGCGCTGCTCGGCTTCGGAGCCGTTCGCGATCTGCACCTTGGCGATCTCCAGGTACCAGTCGCAGTACTCGTCCCACACGAAGGCGTAGATGGCGTTGGCGACGTTGTCCAGCCGGTAGTCGGCGAAGCCCTGCGCCACCGCGGCTTCCACGCGCTGCAGCTCGCCGCTGATCCAGCGGTCGGCGGGGCTGAAGCGCAGGTAGCCGTGGAAGGGGCCCCCTTCGGTGCATTCCGCCTTCGTGTGCTCCTTCAGCCCGCAGTCCTGGCCCTCGCAGTTCATCAGCACGAACTTGGTGGCGTTCCAGAGCTTGTTGCAGAAGTTGCGGTAACCCTCGCAGCGCTTGCTGTCGAAGTTGATGTTGCGGCCCAGCGTGGCGTAGCTGGCCATGGTGAAGCGCAGCGCGTCGGCGCCGAAGGCGGGAATGCCCTGCGGAAACTCCTTCTCGGTGTCCTTGCGCACGCGCGGCGCGGTCTCGGGCTTGCGCAGGCCGGTGGTGCGCTTGTCCAGCAAGGGGCCGAGCTCGATGCCGTCGATCAGGTCCACCGGGTCGAGCACGTTGCCTTCGCTCTTGCTC
>JAEUPH010000205.1 GCA_016790395.1 Rubrivivax sp.
ATCCGGAACTTCGCCGACGCCGCCAAGGGCGGCTACTACGTGGCCGTGGCGCACATCTCCTTCCCCGGCATCGGCCGCCTGCGCGCCGACGGCAAGGCCTACGCGTGGGTGCCGGCGAACTACAGCTCGGCCCCGTGAGCCGCACGGCGGGCCGCACGCGGCTCGTGAAGCCGTCGGCCGCCACGCTGCCGGGCCACATCGAAGCCCTGCGGCGCGGCTGGACGCCCGACAACGTGCGCGGTGCCGTGGCCGCCACCGAGGCACTGGCCCGCATCGAGGCCGACGCCGTGGGTTACCTGGCGCTGACCGAGAACCTGCAAGGCGGCGGCCCGCCCGTGATGCTGGCCGACGGCTCGCAGGTGGAGCGCCTGCCCAGCCTCACACGCTGGATCTGGGACACCGAGGACGACGCCTTCGCCGGCAGCATCAACCTGCGCTGGGCGCAGGGCCACGGGCCGCTGCCGCCGCACGTGCTGGGCCACGTGGGCTACACCGTGACGCCGTGGCAGCGGCGGCGCGGCCATGCAACGCGGGCGCTGGCGCTGATGCTGGACATCGCGCGTGAACAGGGGCTGCCTGTGCTCATCGTCACCACCGACCCCGACAACGCGCCCTCGCAGCGCGTCATCACCGCCAATGGCGGCGTGCTGGAAGGCGAGTTCGACAAGGGCCCGGTCTACGGCCACAAGCCGGGCCTGCGTTTCCGCATCGACCTTTGAACGCCATGTCGCCCACCGATCTGCAGTTCAGCGAGCACGACGACGAGTTCCCGCCCGATGCGGCCGCGGCGGTGGACCAAGGGCTGGACGGCTTCAACGCCGCGGCCGCACCGCTGCACGAGGTGCGCTCGCTCGCCGTGTTCGCGCGTGACGCCTCGGGTGCCGTGCTGGGTGGCGCCATCGGCCGCCACTGGGGCGAGGCCTGCGAACTGCAGGAGCTGTGGGTCGTGGAGTCGCAGCGCGGCCTGGGGCTGGGCACGGCGCTGCTGCGGCGCTTCGAGGCGCGCGCGCTGGTGCATGGCAGCTGGCGTTTCTACCTCACCACCTTCAGCTTCCAGGCGCGCGGGTTCTACGAACGCCAGGGCTATGCGGTGGCGCATGCGCTCGACGTCTTCCCGCACGGCATCGTCAAGTACACGATGACGAAGACGCTGGGCTGAACGCGGCTCAGCCGAAGCGGCCCTGCAGGAACCAGGTGGCCTCGCCCGGCGCGGGCGGCAGGCGGCCGCGGTAGACCCACAGCAGGGAGCCGTCGTGGTCCTGCGCGACGAAGTAGTCACGGGCCACCGTGCCGCCGTCCCACCAGCCGGCTTCGATGCGTTCGGGGCCGCTCAGCAGTTGCAGCGGGCGGCCTTCCAGCTGCGGCGAGGCGTCGTCGGCCTCGGCCAGCGGCAGCGGCTCGGGCAGCAGCCAGGCCGGCCGCTGCAGCGGCAGCAGCGACTGCGCCGCCGCCTGCACGGCGGCCAGCGTGGCGGGCGGGATGACGGCGGCCTCGCCCTGCGCGGCCACCGTGCGCGTGGCGCGTTCGGGCCGGTGGTCGGCCACCGGCAGCACGCGCAGCACCTGCTCTTCACCCAGGCGCGCGCGCAGGTGCTCCAGCAAGCGCGTGAAGCCCTCGGCCACGCTGGCGTGGGTGGGGAACAGCTCGGCGTTGGGCGCTGGCGCCGCCACGGCCTGCTGGCAGCGCAGTTGCAGCTCCAGCGTGGGTGCGGCCAGCGTCACGCGCGCCAGGCGTTCGCGCAGCAGCAGTTGCAGGTGCGCCGGGTCCAGGGCCGGTTCGGCCAGATCCACCTGCAGTTCGGTCGGCGCCGTGAGTGCCTGGCGCTGTCGCTCGTGCAGCATGCGCAGCGTGAAGGCGGCGATGCGCACGCGCCGGCCCTGCGCCCAGGCCACCAGCTGCGCCAGCAGCACCTGCGCGCCCTGCAGCACCTGTTCGGCGTTCTCGGCGCGGTGGAAGAGCTCCAGCCGGCTGTCGAAGCGCGCCGGCAGCGTGAGCCAGCGGCGCGGATCGGGCAAGGCGCCCAGGGCGCGGTCCAGTTCGTCCAGCAGCGCAGCGCCGAAGCGGCGCGCCAGGCCGGCACGCGGCAGCGCGCGCAGGTCGGCCAGCGTGTGCAGGCCCATGCCCTGCAGCGCTTCCCAGTGTTCGCGGCCGGGGCCCAGGTGCCACACCGGGGCGTCGTCCAGCAAAGCCTGCAGTGCCGGCATCTGCGTGGCGTGCGCGCCGGTGACGAGATCGCCCCGCCCGGCCGGGTGCCACTGCGCCAGCACCACCGCCCCCATCGCCGTGGGCGCGGCCGCCACCTGCACGCGGTGACCCAGCGGCGCCAGCGCGGAGAGCAGGCGCCGGTGCAAGGCCGACAACCCGCCGAAGAGGCGCAGACTGCCCTGCACTTCCATCAGCACGGTCTGCACACCGTGCAGCGTGACCGAGGGCGTGAAGGCCAGCGCCGCATGCGCCACGGCCCGCAGTGCGGTGGCGTCACGCCGCGGGTCAGCCTCGGCCAGCTGCAGGTCGGCCGCCAACGCCAGCGCCGTGGCGCGCTTCATCCCGGCGCGGACACCCTGCTCGGCCGCCACGGCATTGACGGCCTGCACGGTGTGCAGCGCCACCAGCGCCACCGGCCGCGCGCGCTGCTCCGGCGCCAGCGTGGCGCAGAAGGCCTCCAGCGACAGCTGCGGCAGGTGCAGGGCGAGCCAGAGCACGCGGGAGACTCACGGGTTCACATCCAGCGGCCGCCGCGGAACCGGCTTTGCCGGGCCGCTGGCGGCGCCCCCTCGAGGGGGAGCGCCGAAGGCGCTTCGGGGGTGGTCAAGGCAGCGTGCCGTCGAAGCTGTAGAAGTGCTTGCCTTCGGCGATGCGGATGCCCATGGTGCCGCTGAGCCCGGCCAGCTCGCCGGTGCCCGAGCCGGGCACGACGACGATCACCAGTTGCTGCGCCCCACGGTCCATCAGCCCGTGGTGCTGCAGCACGAAGCTGCCGCTCCTGCCCTGCAGCCGGCCGGTCACGTGCTCGATGGCCACGTAGCCCGCCGAGCCCGGCGTGGGCGTGATGGCGCTGAGCATCTGGCCCTGGGCGGTGGCGTCCAGGTCGCCGTGGTAGCGCTTGTCCAGCCCCATGCGGCCCAGGATGGCGCCGGCCTTTTCGCCGCTGACGGGTGGCTCGGCGGGCTGCGGCGTCATCTTCACGTCGAAGAGGCCGGTGAGGCGGAAGGTGGTGGGCATGCAGGGACCTCGGTGGGCGGTGGAACGGGAATCATGGTGGCGCGCTGCTGCCCCGGCGCCGACAACACCGGCGGCAGTTCCAGCACCAGCGGCTGCGCCAGCGGCGGGCCGCGGCGCTTGAGCAACGCCACGCGCAGCAGGTCAGGCCCGGCGCTGGCCAGCAGCAGGCGCAGCGGCGCCGGGCTGGGCTGGGTGCGCAGGGCTTCGTCGCGCAGCAGGAAGGCCGGGCCGCCATGCGCCTGCGCGGCCAGCTGCAGGCGGCGCAAGGCATCGGCCGGCAGGCGCGCCGGCAGCCAGGCCAGCACGGCGCCGACATGGCCGCTCTTGAGCGCGTGCTCCAGCGCCCATAGAACGTCAGCCGCCGGCAGGCGTTCGCGCGCCTGGCGCGTCTTGAGCCCCTGGCGCGAACGCACCACCACCAGCTGCCGCACGTCCAACCCCAGCGCCGACAGGCCCCAGGCGCAGGGTGCGGCCGGCGGGTCGAACCACATCAGGCTGCGCTGCTGGCGCTGCAGGGCGGCCAGCGCCGGCGCCAGCAGGCGCAGTTCGCCCACGCCGGGGTGCGGCAGCAGCAGTTCCGTCAGCGTGGCCAGCGGCCAGCCGCCGCCGGGCAGGTGGGCATCGAGTTCGGGGAAGCCGCTGGCCGCCGCCGCGCCGCCGGGCCGGCCCAGCTGGTAGGCCCGCCACAGGCCAGGGTGCAGCGTTTCCAGCCGCAGCGGCGCCAGACCGGAAGCGGCAGCCGCGACCGGCGCGGCAGGGGGTGAAAGCGCAGAGGAAACAGCCACCAGAATACTGTACGCGCATACAGTATTCGTGGCAACGGCCGGAAGTTCAGTCGAACGGGATCACCGTGTCGCCTTCCGCGGGCACACAGCCCTCGGCGACGGGTTGCCAGCCCCGGTGCACCACGGCGCGCCGGCCGTCGTGGCAGATCTCCACGCGCTCGGCGCCGGGCACGGTGGCCTGCACGAAGGATTCGATGGCCGCCGGCATGGCCACCAGGTAGCGGCGCAGCGACAGGTCTTCCTGCGGGTGGTCGTCCTCGTGCAGCCAGGGCACCAGGTGGCTGGCGGCCCACATCAGCGGCCGGAAGCCGCCGTCGAACACGGTCGGCTGGAAGCCCTGCGCCTTCAGCCAGGCCTGGGCGCGCTCGCGCAGGCCGTCGCCCTCGTCCAGCGCACCGCGCGCGCTGGCCAGCAGTTCGGCCACCCACTGGTTGCAGTTCTGGTAGCGCGGGTTGAAGGGGTAGGCATTGGCGCTGTAGCGGCTGCCCAGCAGTTGCAGCGCGTGGCGGTTGTCGAGCGCGCGGCGCTCGACCTCGGCGCCGTCGTCGGGCGGCAGCAGCACGATGGAGACGTAGCCCAGCTGCGGCTCGTTCATGCCCAGCACGAAGGCCAGCATGCCCTGGTCGAAGAGCTTGGGCTCGCGCTGCTCGCAGGCGTAGTACAGCTGGCGCACCGACCAGGGCGTCTCGGCGCTGCCCTTGAGCGTGAAG
>JAEUPH010000207.1 GCA_016790395.1 Rubrivivax sp.
GACAGGCCGCGCTTCTCGGGCGGCACGGCGATGCGGCCGTCGGCCGAGACCGCTTCGCCCTGCAGCAGGATGCGGCCGCCGCTGGGCGCGTCGAAGCCCGCGACCATGCGCAGCAGCGAGGTCTTGCCACTGCCCGAAGGCCCCAGCAGCGCCACCACCTCGCCGGGCGCCATCGTGAAGCTCACGCTGGCCACGACGTCGCGCTCGCCGATGCGGCGCGTCACTTGTTCCACGGTCAGCAGCGGTGCGTTCATGTCGACTTTCAGTTCCGGCGTCCGACGTCCAAGCGGTCCATGCGCCACCACAGCAGCAGCAGCGGCGCCAGCATCAGCGCCTGCGAGATCAGCACCCACACCGCAGCGCGGTCCATGTTCTGGTGGCGCGAGAAGGCGTAGATCTTCAGCGCCAGCGTGGAGTAGCCGAAGGGCTGCAGCGTGAGGCTCAGGTCCAGCTCCTTCACGCACTCCATGAACACGAGTCCGCAGCCCAGGGCCAGCGCCGGCAGCAGGTGGCCGCGGAAGGCCACGGCGCGCGCCGCCAGCGCACCGCGGCCGAAGCCGCGGGCGGCCTCGATCATCGCCGGCGGCGTGCGCCGCAGCGCGTCCAGCACGGGCAGCAGCGCGAAGGGCATGAAGCGCAACACGTCGGGCACCACGATGAGCAGCCGCGTGTCGCGCAGCGAACCCAGCCACTGCGCGGCGACGCTGCCGTCGCGGCTCATCATCACGAAGGCCAGCGCCAGCACCAGGCTGGGCAGGAAGTAGTTGGCCAGGAAGAGCCAGGGCATGCGCTCGGCGGCGGCGGAGCGGCCGCCGGTGCGCAGGATCACCGCGGTCAGCAGGCAGAACGCGGCCACCACCGCCACCACCACGAGCCCGGTGATGGCGGTGTCAGCGGTGTCGCCGGGGATGGCGGCGAAGCGCGTGCGTGCCCAGCGCGCGATGGCCCACTGCACCGTGTACCACTCGGTCCAGGCGAAGGCGATGGCACCGAGGCTGCTCCAGGCCAGGATGGCGGCCGCCGGCAGCCCTGCGAGGCGCCGGCGCGAGGCCGCGGCGGCCGCCGGCGGCACCGGGTTCTGGCTCATCAGCGAGGTCGACACCCAGGCCGCCGCCAGCACCAGCAGCACCGTGGGCACGATCATCACCGTGGAGACGATGGCCGCCACCTGCGAGCTCTGGCTGGACAGCCACAGGTTCAGCATGCCCACCGACAGCGTCTGGATGCCCAGCCGCTCGGCGGTGGCGTAGTCGCCGATGCTCTGCGCGAAGACGATCATCAGCGCAGCCGCTGCCGGCACGGCATAGCCCGGCAGATGCACGCGCAGCAGGCGCTGGCGGAAATCACAGCCGAGCACGGCCGCCAGCTCGGCGAAGGCATGCGGCATGCGCGATGCTGCCACGCGGAACACCACGAACACGTAGGGCGCGCTCGTCACGCCCAGGTGCAGCGCCAGCGCGGCGCGGCTGCTGAAGAAGTCCGCCGAGCTGCGGATCATCCAGATGCTGGCCGTCACCGAAGGCGCGAACAGCAGCGGCAGCAGCGCGAACACGGTGACGAGGCGGCGCCCGGTGAACTCGAAGCGGCTCACCAACACGGCCGGCACGGCGCCCAGCGCGAAGGCCACGGCCGAGGCCTGCAGCGCCACGACCCCGCTGTTCCAGGCCTGGTCAGGCAGGGTGGTGCTGGCGAAGTGCGCCAGCCAGCCGCCCTGCGTGAGGATGGGCAGGGCCGCGGCCAGCAGGTAGCCGGCCGGGAACATCGCCGCGGCCGCCAGCGCGGCCGTCAGCAGCAGGCGGACGCTGCGCTCAGCGCTCGGCGTCAAACTTGATCTCGTTGACGAACTTGATCACCTCTTCACGCTTGCCGGCCATCGCCGGCAGCGGCACGAAGTCCATCTTGAAGCGGCCGTCCACCAGGCCCTGCTCGCCGCCGAGCTTCACCATCAGCGCGTGGGCCGGCACCGAGGGCAGCACCGAGTACTGCTTGGTGGCTTCCACCATCGCCTTCTGGCCTTCCACCGAGGCCATGTACTCCAGCAGCTGCTGCGCCAGGTCGCGCTGGCCCGAGGCCTTGGTGATGGCCGCGGCCGAGCGCATGATGAAGGTGCCTTTGCCCTGCTGCGCCGGGAAGAACAGGCCCACCGACTCGGCCCAGGCCTTCTGCTCCGGGTTGGCTGCCATGTAGGCCCAGTAGTAGGTGTTCATCAGCGCGACGTCGCACTTGCCCTCGAAGATGGCCCGGGCCTGCTCGCGGTCGTTGCCCTTGGGGGCGCGGGCGAGGTTGGCCGCCAGGCCGCGGATCAGCTCCTTGCCCTTGGCGTCGCCGTAGGAGGCCAGGAACATGCCGAACAGCGCCAGGTTGTAGTCGTGGCTGCCGGAGCGGATGCAGATGCGACCCTTCCACTTCGGGCTCGCCAGGTCTTCGTAGGTGGACAGGTCCGAAGGCTTCACACGCGCCTTCGAATAGAAGATCACGCGGGCGCGGTAGGCATCGACGAAGAACATGTCCTGCGGCCCCATGAACTCCTTCGGGATCGCGGCCTTGATCTTCGGCGAGGTGAGCGGCGCCAGCAGGCCGCGCTCGGCCGCGATCTCCAGCAACTCGGCGTCCTTGGTGATGACGACGTCGGCCTCCGTGGGCCGCGACTCGAGCCGGTTCACCAGGCCCTGGTCCATGAACACGCCCTCGACCTTGGCGCCGCTGAGCTTCTCGAAGGCCTCGAGCATGGGGCGCAGCGTGCCCTGGTCGGTGCGGTCGGAGATGACGCGCAGCACGCGCTGCTGCTGGGCCCAGGCGGTGGTGCCGCAGAGCAGGGCGCCGGCCAGGGCCAGCAGGCTGAGGGTCTTCGTTTTCATCGTTCGCTCCCTGGTCGCGCGGCCCACATCGGGCGGCGAAAGGAACTCTAGGCGAGCGAAGAACGACGCGGCGTGACGCCTCGCACGGACGGCCGTGCCGCGGCCCCCGTGGCCGAGGGGTCGGCACGCGGCGAAGTGATGCGGCCGGCGAGAAATCACGCACCGGTGATGAACCGGTGCGTGGCGCCGTCAGTCCTTGAGGCCCAGCTTGCCCATCTGCCACAGCAGGAAGGCATGCATGTCGGCCGTCTGCGACTGCCGCTGCGTCACCGTGCTGCCCACGCCGTGGCCGGCCTGCATGTCCACGCGCAGCAGGGCCGGGCGTGCGTCGGGCACGCCCGCCTGCGCGGCCTGCAGCCGCGCCGCCGCCTTGGCGCTTTCGGAGACCTCCACGCGCGGGTCGTTCATGCCGTGCATCAGCAGCACGCCGGGGTAGCGCGTGCCGTCCTGGATGGCGTGGTAGGTGCTCATCGCCAGCAGCGCCTTGAACTCGGCCGGGTCCTTCACGCTGCCGAATTCGCTGATGTTGGTGATGCCGTTGGCGCTCTCCTCCGCGCGCAGCGTGTCCATCACGCCGACGTTGTAGATGGCGGCGGCGAAGAGCTCGGGCGCCTCGGTGGTGGCGCGGCCGACGAAGATGCCGCCGGCGCTGGTGCCCGAGATGCCCAGGGTCTTCGCCGAGCCGTAGCCCTGCGCGATGAGGTACTTCGCCGCCGCGATGCCGTCCTTCCAGGTGTTGGGCTTGGTGGTCTTGAAGCCGGCGCGGTGCCAGGCGTCGCCATACACGCCGCTGCCGCGCGGGTTGACGAAGGCGAGCACGCCGCCGCGTTCGATCCAGGCCATGTCCTCGGTGGAGAAGCGCGCCGAGATGGTGGAACCGTAGGCGCCGTAGCCGTTCAGCAGCACGGGGTTGCGGCCGTCCAGCGCCAGGCCCTTGCGGTGCAGGATGGTCATGGGCACCTTCACGCCGTCGTGGCTGGGCACCAGCACGTCGGTCACCTGCACCTCGGGCAGGCCGGGCGGCACGACGCGGCGGCCGATGGGCAGTTCCACCGACTTGTCGCCGTCCAGGCGCAGCAGCCGCGAGGGCTCGGTCCAGCCGCTGAAGCTGTAGGCCAGGGCGTCGGTGTGGTGTGCCGGTGCCGAGGCCAGGTTGGCGGTGCCGGCGGCGGGTGCCGGCAGCGGCGTGCCCACGGTGTCCCCACGCGCGTGGCGCCTCAGCACACGTTGCGTGCCCTGCCGCACCTCCGTGACCAGGCCCGTGGGCGTGAGCGCGAAGCCTTCGATGACGGCTTCCTTCGGCTCGGCGACCAGCAGCTTCGCATCGGCCAGCGTGCCGCGCTGGAGGTCCACGCCGACGATCTTGCGCAGCGGCGCACCGGCCTGCGTCAGCACGGCCAGCAGGTCGCCCTGCAGGGCCACGGACACCACCTTGTGCTCGGGCCCGCCGATGCGGCGCCACTTCGCGCCTGCCTTGCCCAGGTCGGCCAGCGGCAGCACGAAGAGCTTGCCTTCGGGCACCGTGGTGTCGGTGGTGCGCGCCACGGCCCAGCGGCTGCCCGGCACGGTGAGGATCTGGCCGACGTCCAGGCGCTCAAGCTTGAGCGACCGGGTCACCGTGGGTCCGAACACCGGCTTCGGCGTGCCGCCCACGGGCATCAGCATGACGCTGGTGTCGAGGTAGGTCTCGGTGGCGTGCGCGCCGGCGGGCAGCTCACGCAGCTGGTTGAAGGTGAGGGCGCGGCTGTCGGGCAGCCAGCTCAGCTGCACCTGGTGCACGCGCGGCACCGGGGCGCCCACGGGCTGGCCGCTGGCGATGTCCAGCAGGTGCAGCGAGGCGTCTTCCGAACCCCCGGCCGACAGGCCGTAGGCCAGGTAGCGGCCGTCCCAGGACGGGTGGAAGTAGTTGATGGCGTGCGGCACGCCCGTGCGCCTGGCGATCGCTTCCGGGTCCACCAGCAGCTTCTCGGCGCCGGCCACGCCTTCGCGCATCACCAGGCGGAACTGGCGCTGGCCCGGCGAACGCTTGAGGTAGTAGAAGCGTTCGCCCGGCATCATGCGCAGGCTGCGGATGCTGTCGCCTTGCGCGTCGGCCAGCTCGGCCAGCCGGGTGGCGATGGCGTCACGGCCGTCGATGCGGTCCAGCACCTGGCGCGCGGCATCGGCCTGCCCGCGCAGCCAGGCCTGCACGGGCGGGCTCTTCTTGTCTTCCAGCCAGCGGTAGGGGTCGGTGACGGTGGTGCCGTGGTAGGTGCTGGTGACGGGGCGGGCTTCGGCCACGGGCGGGGCCACGGGCGGCGCGGCGCTGGCCGCGAGGGCGGCCAGGGCCAGCGCGAAGGCGGGGGCGATGGGGTGCATGGCAGGGGCGCGGCCGGGCCGCGCAGGCGGGCGATGAAACCGCCGATGCTATGCGCGTCCGCGGCCGGTCGGCTTCAAGACCTCGCGGCCCGCCGCCGCCAGGCCAGCAGCAGGCCGCCGGCGGCCAGCAGCGCCAGCGGTGCCGGCTCGGGCACGGGCGTGGACACCAGGTGCAGCGTGGCGCCGGTGACGATGGCGTCGTCGCCGTAGACCATGGGGAAGAGCCCGTTGTTCGTGGACAGCCAGTTGAACAGGTCGGCACCGCTCATGCCCACCTGCGCCACCAGGCTGGCGGTGGTCTGGCCGGCCACGTAGGTGCCGGGCGCGCCGCTGAGGAAGGGCGCGATCACCCAGCCCGGGAACACGCCGGCGCCCGACATCAGCGCCGGGCGCACGATGTCCGTCCAGGGCGCTTCGCCGTTCACGAAGAAGGCCGTGTTCAGCTGCAGCGTCAGCCGTGCCTCCGCCACGCCGCCCGTGGCCATGAAGGCGGCGTAGTTGGGGTGCGAGCTGAAGTCGAAGGCCCAGGTGGTGGTCTCGTCGACCCCGTCGCCGGTGACGTGGCCGGCACCGGCCGAGGGATTGGCCAGGATCGTGAAGGCGCCGTTCACGAGGTCCTGCGTCGCCGGCACGGTGGCGGGCAGTGCTTGCGCGGCCAGCACCTGGACGCTCATGTCCACGGCGTGGGCGGGCGTGGCCGCCAGTGCGCCGGCGGCGAGAGCCACGGCGGTGGCGAAGGGAAGGCGAAGTCGCAAAGTCATGGTGGGTCCTTGGTGGGGCGATGAGGAGGCGGGTCAGCGGATGCCGCGCGGCGGTGGCACCTGCAGATCCAGGCGCGCGAGATAGCGGATCAACTCGCCCATCGAACCGAAATGCAGGCTGTCCTCGGGGCGGGTGCCCCTCAGTTCGGCCTGCCAGGCCGGGCGGGGCCCGGCAGGGTCCAGCGTCAGCTCGAAGCGCAGTGCCAGGCACAACGCTTCGTTCTCACAACGCGTCTCGGTGGTCATGGCGGTGTCCCTGTTCTGCTCGCGTGCCGCCACGGTAGGGCGGGGGCGTTGCGAGGGCGTTGAAAGCCCTCGGGCAGCAGGGATCAGCGCACCGCTTCGGCGCTGTCGCGCAGCTGTCGCGCGGCCTGCACCAGGGCTGGCGTGAAGGCCACGCCGGCCACGGCGGCGGCCACCTCGCCAGCGCGGCCGCAGGCCAGCAGCAGCCGGCCGTGCAGCAGTCGCGCGTGGTCCAGCGCCGCCTGGTGCTCCTCCTCGGGCAGTGCAGGCGACGTCATCAGCGCCCCCAGTTCGGCCAGGAGCTCCGGCGCGCCGGTCTCGCCCAGGGCCCATCGGGCTTCGAGCTCGACCAGCTTGGCCGAGCGGAGCACGCGCCGGCCGTCGTCGTCGATGTGCATGGCCTCGCGCGCCAGTTGCAGGGCCTCGGCCGGCCGGCCGGCGCTGAGCAGCGTCCGACCCAGCGTCATCCGTTCCATGCGCCGGTTCGGCGTGTCGTCCAGCGCGTCGCACAGCGCGATGGCGCGTCGACCGGCCGCCACGGCGTCGTCCCAGCGCTGTTCGGCCTCGGCCAGCTGCATCTCGGAGGACAGGGCGATGTAGTGGCGCTGCGGATGGCCGGACTCCTGCCCGTAGAGCTGCAGATGCAGTCGCGCGATCGACTTGGCCTCCTCGTCGAGGCCGCCGTTGAAGAGGGTGCGCATGTGGTTGAAGCGGGCGACCACGAGGCTGGGCAGGGCGCCGGCCCGTTCGGCCAGCGCCATGCCGTCGCGCTGCATCTGCAGCGCGAGGTCGCGCCGGCCGGTGGCCTCCATCAGCCGCGAGCACTCGGTGAGTACCTGGCACTCGGACATCGCCCGGCTCTTCAGCCCGGGGTGCAAGCGAACGGCTTCGTACAGGCGCAGGGCCTCGTCGAAGTCGCCGAGGTCGCAGCACAGGCGCACCAGCGTCGACATCACCGTGCACGCCGCCCCGGCGTCCAGGCGCTCGGCCAGAGGCAGCGCGCGCCGCAGGTGCTCGCGCGCGCGCTCGTGTTCGCCCACGGACACTGCGGCCCAGCCGGCGATGCGCAGCGCCCGCAGCAGCGTCACCTCGTGCGCTGGCGCCAGCGACACGGCATGCTCCGCCACGCGCAGAGCCTCGAGCCGGTAGTTGGCGTCGCCCATGGCCAGCGCGCGCTGGATGGCGGCATCGGCCTCGACGTCGCGATCGCCCAGGCGACGGCCCAGCGCCATCAGGCGCTCGGCCTCGGCAGCACGTTCGTGAATGTCGCCCAGGTGCCGCAAGGCCTCGATGCGTGCGTGACGCAGCGCCACCTCCTCGCGTCCGTCCGGGCCCTGCGCAAGGGCGCGGTCGAACTCGGCCAGGGCCTCGGCATGCGCGAACAGGCCGGCTGCCCGCTGGCCGGCCTTCAGCCGGTGCGCCACGGCGCGCCGGGGCTCGTGGGCCGCCTCCCAATGGCGCGCGATGTGGGTGGCGAGCAGGCCGGGGGCGGCCTGCGCCTGCTCCAGCGCCAGCGCCAGCTTGCGGTGCAGCAGCGCCGCGCGTGCCGGCGACAGCGCCGCCGCCAGCGACTGCGGCACCAGGTCGTGCGCGAAGCGGTAGTCGCGACCGCCATCGCCGGTGGCCAGCAGGTGGGCCTGTTCGGCAGCCTCCAGCGCAGCCACGGTGCCGGCCTCGTCCAGCGAGGTGCAACCGGCCAGCCAGGGCATGACGAAGGGGCCGCCCAGCAGGCTGGCGGCCTCCAGCAGCCGCATGGCGTCTTCGCCCAGGCGCGCCACGCGGGCGCGCACGGCGTCGCGCACGGTGGGCGGCAGGGGCAGCTCGTGGTAGTCGTCGGTGGAGGCGTCGAAGGGCGTCTCCCACAGGCCGGCCTCGTCCACCTGCACGAGGCCGATCTCGAACAGGTGGCGCAGCGTCTCGTAGAGGAAGAAGGCGTTGCCGCCCGTCGCCTGGTGCAGGCGCGCGGCAAAGCGCGGCGCGGCGCCGCCGGAGAGCGTGCGCACCAGCTCTTCCACCGCCGCCACGTCCAGCGGGCCCAGCGCCACGCGCACCGCGGCGCCGGCGAAGGCCAGCGCGTCCAGCTGCACCAGCAGGCCGGGCGGCGTCTCGCTGCCGCGCAGCGCGAACACCCAGCGCAGCACGTCGCCCGACTGCTGCGCGATGGACAGCAGCAGCCCGAAGCTGGCGGGGTCGGCGTTGTGCGCGTCGTCCACCACCAGCGCCACGAAGTTGTCGGCGGCCAGCGTGCGCACGGCGCGGGCGCAGGCGCTGAAGAAACGCTGCTGGTCGGCGGCCGTGGCCAGCCCGGGGGCGCTGCCGAACTCGGGCAGCACGGCGGCGAGTTCGCGGCGCAGTTCGGCGTCCAGCGCGTCGTCGCCGGCGGCAGCCAGCAGGCCGCGCAGCACGCGGGCCGCCGCGGCATAGGGCTGCGGGCGGTCGGCCGGGCGGCAGGCCACCTGCGCGAAGGCCCCCTGCGCGCCGGCCACCTCCGCGACCAGCCGCGACTTGCCCTCGCCCGCCTCGCCGCTGACGATCATCAGCCGGCCCGAGTGCCAGGCCTCGCGCAGCACGCGGGCGGCGGCGCCGCGGCCGACGAAGGGCGCCTGGCGTGGCAGGGCCTCGGCGGCGGCCGGCGGGGCGGGCCGCGCGGTGGCTGGCGTGGCCGCGCCGCGCAGCCCGGCGGCCAGCGCCTGCGTCTCGGGCAGCGGCGTGACGTCCAGCTCGGCCTGGGCGCGGCGCGCGAACTGCTCGAAGACCTGCAGCGCGGCGGCACGGTTGCCGCGCCGGGCGTGCACGCGCATGAGGTCGCGCACGGTGATCTCGCGCAGCGGGTCGTCGGCGTGCAGGGCCTCGAAGTGCGACAGTGCCGCGTCGAGTTCACCGGCGGCTTCGGCCGCCTGCGCCAGCGCCAGGCGTTGCAGCCGCCACTGCCGCGCCAGGCGTTCGCGCGCGGTCTGCAACCAGTCGTCGAAGGCCGTGCCGGCGCTGCCGTCCAGGCCGTCCAGCGGGCGGCCCTCGCCATGCGCTTCGTGCTGGAGCGTCTGCGACAGGCCCAGCGCCCCGCCGGGCGCGTCGTCCAGCGGCACGCCACGCTCGCGCAGCCGGAACAGCTCGCGCCGCAGGTTGCGCCGCGCGGCCGCGGCGTCGACCTCCGGCCACAGCAGCGCGGCCAGGCGCTCGCGCGGTGCCGCGCCGTCCAGCGCCAGCAGGGCCAGCAGGGCCAGCGCCTTGCGCGAGCCGAGCGCGACGACGGCGCCGTCGGCCAGCAGTTGCGGCACGCCCTGCAGCCGCAGTTGCAGCGTGGGCGTGCCGGCGCTCATCAGGCGCCGGGCAGCAGGTGGTCGCGGAACTGGTCGCGCAGCTTGTTCTTCTGCATCTTGCCCGTGGCGCCCAGCGGGATGGCCTCGACGAAGACCACGTCGTCGGGCGTCCACCACTTGGCGATCTTGCCCTCGAAGAAGCCCAGCAGCTCCTCGCGCGTCAGCGTGGCGCCGGGCTTCTTCATCACCACCAGCAGCGGGCGCTCGTCCCACTTCGGGTGGCGGGCGGCGATGCACGCGGCCATGGCCACGGCCGGGTGGGCCATGGCGATGTTCTCGAGGTCGATGGAGCCGATCCACTCGCCGCCGGACTTGATGACGTCCTTGCTGCGGTCGGTGATCTGCATGAAACCGTCGGTGTCGATCTTCGCCACGTCACCGGTGGGGAACCAGCCGTCCTGCAGCGGGTCGCCGCCTTCGCCCTTGAAGTACTGCTGCACGATCCAGGGCCCGCGCACCAGCAGGTCGCCCGAGGTCTCGCCGCCCCAGGGCAGCTCGGCGCCCCGCTCGTCGACGATCTTCATGTCCACGCCGTAGACGGCGCGGCCCTGCTTGGCCATCACGGCGTAGCGGCCCTCGGCGTCCAGGGCGTGGTGCTTGGGCTTGAAGGTGCCGACCGTGCCCACCGGGCTCATCTCCGTCATGCCCCAGGCGTGCAGCACGCGCACGTCGTGCTCGTCGCCGAACTTGCGCAGCATGGCCGGCGGGCAGGCCGAGCCGCCGATGACGGTGCGGCGCATGGTGCTGAACTTCAGGCCGTTGGCTTCGACGTGGGCCAGCAGCGCCTGCCATACCGTGGGCACGCCGGCGGACACGGTGACCCGCTCCGCCTCGAACAGTTCGTACAGGCTCTTGCCGTCCAGCCCCGGGCCGGGGAACACCAGCTTGGCGCCGGCCATGCAGGCCGCGTAGGGCAGGCCCCAGGCGTTGACGTGGAACATCGGCACCACGGGCAGGATGCAGTCGGTGGCCGACACCGAGAGCGAGTCCGGCAGCGCGATGGCGAAGGTGTGCAGCACCGTGCTGCGGTGGCTGTACAGCACGCCCTTGGGGTTGCCGGTGGTGCCGCTGGTGTAGCACAGCGAGCTGGCGGTGTTCTCGTCGAAGCTGGGCCACGCGAAGGCGTCGTCCTGGGCTTCCAGCAGGTCCTCGTAGCAGAGCACGCCGGGCACCTTGGCGGCGTCGGCGGGCATGTGGGCGCGGGCTGTCATCGCCACCCAGTGCTTCACCGTCTTCGTGCGCCCGGCCACGGCCTGGATCAGCGGCCAGAACGTCATGTCGAAGCACAGCACCTGGTCTTCGGCGTGGTCGGCGATGTAGACGATCTGATCCGGGTGCAGGCGCGGGTTCAGCGTGTGCAGCACGGCGCCGCTGCCGCTGACGGCGTAGTACAGCTCCATGTGGCGGTGGCCGTTCCAGGCTAGCGTGGCCACGCGGTCGCCGAACTTCACGCCCAAGGCGCCCAGGGCCTTGGCCATGCGCCGGGAGCGTGCGGCCATCTCGCGGTAGGTCTCGCGGTGGATGTCGCCTTCGACGCGACGCGAGACGACTTCCTGCTCGCCGTGATGGCGTTCCGCGTGGACGAGCAGGGAAGAGATCAGCAGGGGCTGCTGCATCATCTGGCCGAGCATGGGGGTCTCCTGGAAGGCAGCCCCTGGGGCCGGGGCCTGGGCGCCGATTCTGGCGGAACGCCGCGGCCGCAACGGCCGTCGACGCTCAGGGCTTGTCCGGGGCCGGGGCGGGGCCGAAGCGCGCGAGCACGGCCGCCACGGCCTGCAGGTCGATGGGCTTGGGCAGGTAGTCGTCCATGCCGGCGGCCAGGCAGGCGTCGCGGTCCTCGCTGCGCGCGTTGGCCGTCATGGCGACGATGGGCACGCGTCCGGCCGGCCCCGGCAGCGCCCGGATGGCGCGCGTGGCCGCCAGGCCGTCCATCTCGGGCATCTGCATGTCCATCAGCACCACGTCGTGCCCGCCTTCGCGGGCTGCGGCCAGCGCCTCGTGGCCGTTGTCGACGATGCGCGCGCTGTGGCCCAGGCGCTGCAGCACGGCGGCCATCAGCTCCTGGTTCACCGGGTTGTCCTCGGCCACCAGCACCGACAGCCCGGTGGCCGCCGCCGGCGCCGCCGCCACTTCGGCCGCCAGCTCGGGCTGGCCGTCCTGCGTCGGCAGCGCGCAGGCCACGGTGGCCACGAAGACGCTGCCCTGGCCGGGCTGGCTGTGCACGACCACGTCGCCGCCCATGCGCTGCACCAGCTCGCGCGTGATGGCCAGCCCCAGCCCGCTGCCCCCATGGCGCCGGGCCGTCGTGCTGTCGGCCTGCGTGAAGCGCTCGAAGAGCGTGGGCAGCGCGGCCGGCGGGATGCCGATGCCGGTGTCGGCCACGGCCACGCGCAGCAGCACCTGGCCTTCGACGGCCGGCTGGGCGCCGAGCGTGACGGTCACCCGGCCGGTGTCGGTGAACTTCAGCGCGTTGCCCACCAGGTTGAACAGCACCTGGCGCACGCGCACGCCGTCGCCCACCAGGCGCGCCGGCAGGCCTTCATCCAGCACCAGCTCGAAGGCCAGCTGCTTGGCCTGCGCGCGCTCGCGCAGCAGGTCCATCACCTCGCTGGCCAGCTGCGCGGGCTCGAAGGGCGCGCGGGCCAGCGCCAAGTGGCCCGCCTCGATGCGCGAGAGATCGAGGATGTCGTTGATCAGCGCCAGCAGCAGCAACCCCGAGCTGCGCACCAGCTCGGCCTGGTGGCGCTGCTCGGCATTCAGCGTGGAGTGCAGCAGCAGTTCGTTGAGCCCCAGCACGGCGTTCAGCGGCGTGCGGATCTCGTGGCTCATGTTGGCCAGGAACTGCGACTTGGCCTCGTTGGCGGCCTCGGCCGCGGCCTTGGCCCGGGACAGCTGCCGCTCGGTGGCGGTGAGGTCTCGGTAGACGCCGACCACGCCACCGTCGGGCATGCGCCGTTCGACGGCATGCACCGTCACGCCGTTGGTCAGCGTCTGCTCCCACACGCGGTCGCCGGCCAGGTGCACGCGCACCCGCTTCTCCGTCCACTCGCGCACGCGCTGGGGGTCCATGCCCGTGCCCAGCGCATTGGCGGCGGCTGCCGCCGCCAGGCGCTCGAAGGGCACGCCGGGGCCGACCACGCCACGCTGCCACGGGAAGATGGTGAGATAACGCTCGTTCCACAGCACGACGCGGTCGTCGGCGTCGCAGAGCAGGAAGCCGTCGGCCATGGCGGCGAGCGCGCGGTCCAGGGTCTCGGCGGCCTGGGCGGCGCGCTGGCGCGCCTGGGCCAGGCGCAGGAACTGCATGTGTGTCAGCGCGGCGGCCAGCAGCGTCAGCCCGGCCAGCAGCGCGGCCACGGTGACGATGGCCGTGGCGTCGCGGTTCCAGCGCGCCAGCGAAGCTTCCAGCGGGAGGCTGGCGGTGACCCGCAGCGCGGGGTAGACGGTCGGCCGCGTCGCCACCAGTGCAGGCACGCCGTCCAGGCGCGCCGGGCCGACCGTGGGCGCGCCGTCGGCGCTGGGCGGCGGGGCGGGGCGCTCCAGCCGGGTGCCGAGCAGGCGGTCGTGGGGCGGCGCGGCCACCAGCAGCTGGCCATCGCTGCGCTCCAGCGTGAGCGACAGGCCGGGGGCGTCGGACCAGCGCGCTGCCGAAGCCGCCAGCAGCGACGCCGGCACCTCGCCGACGACGATGCCGCGGCGGCCGTCCGGCAGCGTCACGGCGCGCGCCAGCAGCAAGGCCCGCTCGCCCGTCACGCGGCCGACGACGGGCTCGCTGACGGCCAGCTTCGGCGCGCCTTCGGCCATCACGCTGGTCAGCAGGCCGGCCGGCAGCGGCGTGTTGCGGCCGTGGCTGCCCGGCAGCCCGGTGGCCAGCACACGCCCTTCGGCATTGAGCAGCGTGATGTCGTCCAGATCGAGCTGTCGCTCGTTCAGGGCCGAAAGCAGGCGGTGCGCCTCGTCGGCGTCGAAGTAGCGCCCGTCGAAGGCCGGCCGCAGCAGGCCGGGCACGCCTTCGAGCACGAGGTCGGCACCCACCAGCGTGCGGTTGGTCTCGGTTTCGGCGCTGGCCGCCAGCTGGCGCACCTGGGTGCTCAGCCGCGCCAGGGCCTCGCGCTCGCCGCTGCCCACCAGCCAGGCGGCGGCCCCGGCCACCGCCGCCACGAACAGCGCGGCGGCGCCCCACACCAGCAAGAGCAGGCGGCTCGGCATGCCCACGGTTCTTCAGCGCTCCGGGGCCCGGACGCCGTTGCCGGCGCCCAGCGTGCGGTTCCACAGCGGCGCGCAGCCCGGGCCGCAGCGCTGCAGCCAGCGTGGCAGCACGAGGCTGGCGAAGATCTCGCGGCGGCGCTGGTCGTCGGCCGCGACGGGCGGCACCAGCGTCATGCGTCCGGGCTGCCCGCCGCGGCAGGTCGGCGCACCGGTGTTGCACTCGATGCCGCTGCCGGTCTCGCGCTCGGACTCCGCCCAGATCTCGGTCTCCAGCCGCGCCAGTTCGCGGCGCAGCAGGGTGCGCAGGTCTTCGGGCAGCGCGCGCCAGGCGGCTGCATTCGCGCCGAACATCGACAAGCCCCAGGTCACCGGCTGCGTGTAGAGGTGCGTGGTCAGTTCGTGCAGCCCGATGGTGTTGCCGGACATGGTGCCGGTGATGGCGCAGTCGATGTTGCCGGCCCGCAGGTGGTGGAGGATGTCGGCGAAGGGCGTGGTGACGGCCTGCCCGCCCAGGGCTTCGACCCAGTCGCTCTGCGAAGGGCTGCTGGTGCGCACGCGCAGCCCCTTCAGCGAGGCCAGGCCGCTGATGGCGCGGCGGCAGAACAGCACCTGGGCCGGGTAGGTGTAGAGGGCCAGCGGTTCGATGCCGCGCTCGCGCAGCAGGGCCTCCAGGGTCGGGCGGAAGAGCGCGACGTTGCGGCGCAGCGTCGGCATGTCGGGGTTCAGGCCGGCGAGGTCGGGGGCGTTGAGTTCCAGGTCGCGCGGCGAGCCCAGCGCCAGCAGGGCCGTGCCGAAGGGCACCGCGCCGCTGCGCATCAGCGACAGCATCTCCTGGCCGCGCAGGCCGGCGCGGTCGAAGGGCACGACCTGGGCCGTGACGCGGCCGCCCGTCAGCCGCGGCAGGTCGCGCGTCCAGAAGGGCTCTTCGTGGCGGGTGAACTGGTTGACGCCCGCCAGGCCGCCGACGATGCGCAGCGCCACAGCTTCACCCGGCGCCTGGGGCCGAGCCGCCATGGACGAAAGGACGCACAGCAAGAAGATGCCGGCCTGGCTGGCCAGGCGGGCGAACGTCGGGCGCGCGGCAGCGGGCTGCATGCGTCGGGGGCCGCGGGGTACGCACGCGGCGGCGGAAACGGTTGGAACCAGTGTAGGGGAAGCGCCCGCCCCCAGCCACGGGCTGCGACGCGGCGAAGCCCTCAGGCGGCCTGGCGCAGCCGGGCGGCCAGGCCGTTGTGGCGGTGGACCAACGACGGCAGGTCGACCCCCGTCAGTTCGCCGTCGCGCACGCGGGCCCGGCCGGCCACCACGTTCAGCGCCAGCGCGGGGGGGTCGCACAGCAGCAGCGCGGCCACCGGGTCGTGCAGTGCACCGGCGGTGGCCAGGCCGTCGAGCCGCCAGCCGATGAAGTCGGCCGCCATGCCGGGGGCCAGCGTGCCGATGTCGTCGCGGCCCAGCACGCGGGCACCGCCCAGCGTGGCGATCTCCAGCATCTCGCGCGCCGACATCGCCGTGGCACCGAAGCCCACGCGCTGCAGCAGCAGGCCGCGCCGGGCCTCGGCCAGCAGGTGGCCGCCGTCGTTGCTGGCCGAGCCGTCCACGGCCAGCGCCACCGGCACGCCGGCGTCGCGCAGCGCGCGGACGGGCGCGATGCCCGAGCCCAGGCGCATGTTGCTGCCGGGGCAGTGCGCCACGCCGGTGCCGGTGCGGGCAAAGGCAGCGATGCCCGCCGCGTCGAGCTTCACGCAGTGCGCGTGCCAGACGTCCGGGCCGAGCCAGCCCAGGTCTTCGGCGTACTCGGCCGGGGTGCAGCCGAACTTCTCCCTCGTGTAGGCGATGTCCTTGTCGTTCTCGGCCAGGTGGGTGTGCAGGTGCACGCCGTGGCGGCGGGCCAGCATCGCCGCATCGCGCATCAGGCCGGGGCTGACGGAGAAGGGCGAGCAGGGCGCGACGACGATGCGCTGCATCGCGAACCGGCCCGGGTCGTGCCAGCGGGCGATGAGCCGCTCGGTGTCGGCGAGGATGGCTTCTTCGCTCTCCACCAGGCTGTCGGGTGGCAGCCCGCCTTTCGATTCACCGACGCTCATGGCGCCGCGCGCGGCGTGGAAGCGCAGGCCCATCGTGGCGGCGGCTTCCAGCGTGTCGTCCAGGCGGCAGGCGCCGGGGAAGAGGTAGAGGTGGTCGCTGCTGGTGGTGCAGCCCGAGAGCATCAGCTCGGCCATCGCCAGTTGCGTGCTCACGTGCAGCATCTCGGGCGTGAGGCGCTCCCACACCGGGTACAGCGCCTTCAGCCAGCCGAAGAGTTCGCTGTCCTGCGCGCCGGGCAGGGCGCGCGTCAGCGTCTGGTACATGTGGTGGTGCGTGTTGACGAGGCCCGGCATCACCAGCGTGCCGCGCGCGTCGATCACCTCGTCGGCCGTCGCCGGCAGTTCGGGCGTGGGGCCGACGGCTTCGATGACGCCGTCGCGCACGAAGAGGCCGCCGCCGGGGATCTCGCGCCGCTGCCCATCCATCGTGACGAGCACATCGGCATCGCGAACCAGCAGCGTCGTCAATGCGCCTCCGCTGACTTCGCCGCCGCGATCGCTTCGCGCTCGTCGGCCTGCCCGCCGTTGAAGTACAGGTTCAGCAGCACGGCCGACAGCGCCGTGAGCAGGATGCCGCTTTCCAGCAGCGGGTGCAGCGCGTGCGGCATCTGCTGGCTCCAGCGCGGTGCGACCAGCGGGATCATGCCGGCGCCGATGCTGATGGCCACGATGGTGAGGTTGTTGCGCCGGGTCTTGAAGTCCACGCCCGCCAGGATGCGGATGCCCGTGGCCGCCACCATGCCGAACATCACCAGGCCCGCGCCGCCCAGTACGAAGGTGGGCACCGATTCCACCAGCGCCGCCATCTTGGGCAGCAGGCCCAGCACCAGCATGATGACGCCCGCCGCCACGCAGACCCAGCGGCTCTTCACGCCCGTCACCCCGACCAGGCCCACGTTCTGCGAGAAGCTGGTGTAGGGGAAGGTGTTGAAGAAGCCGCCGATGACCGTGCCCAGGCCATCGGTGCGCAGGCCGGCGGAGAGCTCGCTGCGCGAAAGGGGCTTGCCGGTGATGTCCGCCAGCGCCAGGAACATGCCGGTGGATTCGATCATCACGACCACCATCACCAGCGTCATCGTCAGCACCATCACGACGTCGAAGGTGGGCAGGCCGAAGGCCAGCGGCGTGACGACGTCGAACCAATGCGCCTTGGCCACCTTCTCGAAACCCATCTTGCCCAGCAGCACCGCCAGCACGCAGCCAGCGACGATGCCCAGCAGCACCGAGATGTTGGCCACGAAGCCGCGCGCATGGCGGCTGATGAGCAGGATCACCACCAGCACGAAGGCGGCGATGGCCATGTTGTCCAGCGCGCCGTAGCCGGGGTTGTCCACCATCGGCACCGGGCCCGGCAGCTTGACCAGCGGCGTGGAAGCCGCGGCGGCTGCGGCGCGTGCGGCGTCCACCAGGGCGGCGAGCTTGGGCACGTCCACGCTCTGCGCCAGCGGCGCCGGCCCGCCCATCGCCCAGCCGATGCCCACGCGCATGAGGCTGATGCCGATGATGGTGATGATGGTGCCGGTGACCACCGGCGGGAAGAAGCGCAGCAGCCGGCTCATCAGCGGTGCCAGCGCGATGGACAGCAGCCCGGCGCCGATGATGGCGCCGAACATGCCGCGCGCGGCGTCCGGGCCGCCCGCGCCCGCCATGGCGACCAGCGGCCCGACGGCGGCGAACGTGACACCCATCATCACCGGCAGCCGGATGCCGAAGTGGCGGCCGAAGCCCAGGCTCTGGATCAGCGTGACGAGGCCGCAGCAGAAGAGGTCGGCGCTGATGAGCATGGCCACCTGCTCGGGCGGCAGCTTCAGCGCGCGGCCGATGATCAGCGGCACGGCCACCGCGCCGGCGTACATCACCAGCACATGCTGCAGGCCCAAGGCGGCCAGGCGGGGCAGTGGCAGCTTCTCGTCGACGGGATGAACGGGGGTCGTCATGGCTTTGCTCCGGCTTCGAACCAGCGCTGGATGACGGTGCGCTCCTCGTCCGTGATCTGCGTGGCGTTGTTCATCGGCATCAGCTTCAGCACCACCACCTGCTGGTAGACCTGCTGCGCGTGCTGCAGCACCAGTTCCGGCGTGTGCAGCGCCACGTTCTTCTGCTGCACCTGCGCGTTGTGGCACAGCACGCAGCGCTGCTGCACCACGGAGTTCACCTGCGCCAGCGCGGGCGCCGGCGTGCCCGCGGCCAGCGCTGGCGCCGGCCTGGGCGCCAGGGCGACGGCCAGCGCCACGATGAGCAAGGTGCCGACGGTCGCGTACTCCCAGGGGACCCGCCTGCCCTGCACCAGCGCCTTGTGGCGCGCCACGAAGCTGTGGCGGATCAGCGCGCCGGCCAGCATCAGTACCACCAGCACCAGCCAGTTGTGCCGGCCCTGGTAAAGCCAGCCGTAGTGGTTGCTGAGCATGGCGATCAGCACCGGCAGCGTGAAGTAGGTGTTGTGCACGCTGCGCTGCTTGGCGCGCTGGCCGTGGATGGGGTCCACCGGCTCGCCGGCCTTCATCTGCGCGATCACCTTGCGCTGGCCCGGGATGATCCAGAAGAAGACGTTGGCGCTCATGGCCGTGGCCATCATCGCGCCCACCATCAGGAAGGCGGCGCGGCCGGCGAAGAGCTGGCACATGGCCCAGGAAGCCGCCACCACGTAGACGAAGACCAGCGCGCCGACGAGCGCGTCGCCGCCCACCTTGCCGTCCCTCTCGCCGAAGAAGCGGCAGAGGGCGTCATAGACGAACCAGAAGGCCGCCAGGAAGCCCAGCGCCGCGGCCACGGCGGCGGTGGGCGACCAGTCGTGCACGTTGCGGTCAATGAGGAAGCTGTTCGGGTTGAACAGGTACAGCACCACGTACAGGCCGAAGCCCGTGAGCCAGGTGCTGTAGCTTTCCCAGTAGAACCAGTGCAGGTGCTCGGGCAGCGACTGGGGCGCCACCAGGTACTTCTGCGGGTGGTAGAAGCCACCGCCGTGCACGGCCCAGAGTTCGCCGTCCACGCCCTTGGCCTTCAGATCAGGCGCCTCGGGCTTCGTCAGGCTGTTGTCCAGGAAGACGAAGTAGAACGAGGCGCCGATCCACGCGATGCCCACGATCACGTGCGCCCAGCGCAGCAGCAGGTTGGCCCAATCGAGCAGGTAGGTGTCCATCGTGTCTTCCTGCGCCGTTCACGCAAGGGGCATGCCGTGCAGGCGCATGGCGGCTCAGGAGCCCCGGTAGGTGCTGTAGCTCCAGGGGCTCACCAGCAGCGGCACGTGGTAGTGGCCAGCGGCGTCGGCGATGCCGAAGTCGAGTTGCACCACGTCGAGGAAGGGCGGCTCGGGCAGGTGGGCCCCCAGCGCACGGAAGTAGGGCGCCACCTCGAACAGCAGCCGGTAGCGGCCGGCGGCCATCTCGCCGGGCGCGAGCAGCGGCCCGTCCGCGCGGCCGTCATGGTTCAGCGCCAGCGTCTTCAGCGTCTCGGGGCCGCCGGCGTCCAGGCGCTGCAGCGTGATGCGCATGCCGGCGGCGGGGCAGCCGTTCGCGGTGTCGAGGACGTGGGTGCTGAGGTGGCCCATGGTGCGTTCGGCGTGCTTGTCGTGGCGCGCAAACTGTATACACTTCTGAATACACGTCAAGCCCTGCCACCGCCCCGAGCTCCTCCCGCATGGCCCGCTCCAGCGCCGCTCTCAAGGTCATCACGCCGCCGCCGGCTCCGCGCGGCGTGAAGGCGGCAGGGCCTGCGCCGGGCGGCACCACGCAGAAGATCGTCGACGCCATCACCACGGCCATCGTCGAGCGCCGGCTGATGCCCGGCACCAAGCTCGCCGAGCAGCAGATCGCCGACATCTTCAGGGTCAGCCGCACGCTGGTGCGTCAGGCGCTGAACCAGCTCAGCCGCGACCGCCTGGTGACCCTGGAACCGGCGCGGGGCGCCTTCGTCGCCACGCCCAGCGTGGAAGAAGCGCGACAGGTCTTCGAGGTGCGCCGGCTGCTGGAAGGCGCGCTGGTCAAGCAGCTGTGCGCCAGCGTCACCGACGCGCAGGTGGCCGACTTGCGGGCGCACCTGGCCCGCGAGTCCCAAGCCGTGTCGCTCACCGACGTCACCGGCCGCACGCGGCTCCTGGCCGACTTCCACGTGCTGCTGGCGCGCCTGCTCGGCAACGAGGTGCTGGCGCAGCTGCTGGCCGATCTGCTATCGCGCAGCTCGCTCATTTCCCTGATGTACCAGAGCGCCCATTCCGCCGAACATTCGGCCGACGAGCACGTGGCCATCGTCGACGCCATCGAGCGCCGCGATGCGCGCGCGGCGATGAGGCTGATGGACAGCCACATCCTGAACGTCGAACGCAACCTGCAAAGCCACCCCCGCGTGGCCGACCTCGCCCAACTGCTGCAACCGACATGAACGCTGCCTTGCCCTACCCGAGAGACCTGCGCGGCTATGGCCGCGACGTGCCGCATGCGCGCTGGCCCGGCGGCGCCCGCGTGGCCGTGCAGTTCGTGCTGAACTACGAGGAAGGCGGTGAGAACAACCCGCTGCACGGCGACCCGACGACCGAGACCTTTCTCTCCGAGATGGTCACGGCGCAGGCCTACGAGAACCGGCACATGACCATGGAGTCGATGTACGAGTACGGCTCGCGCGCCGGCGTGTGGCGCGTGCTGCGCGAGTTCGACAGCCGTGGCCTGCCGCTCACCGTGTTCGCCGTGGCCTCGGCCATCGAACGCTACCCCGAGCTGATGCGGGTGTTCCTGCAGCGTGGCGACGAGATCGCCAACCATGGCCTGCGCTGGATCCACCACCAGCACATGCCCGAGGCCACCGAGCGCAAGCACATCGCCACCGCCAGCCAGCTGCTGAAGGCCATGAGCACCGAACTCGGCGCGGCCGAGCCCTGGCCCCTGGGCTGGTACACGGGGCGCGACAGCCCCAACACGCGGCGCCTCGTGGCCGACCACGGCGGCTACGCGTACGACAGCGACTACTACGGCGACGACCTGCCCTTCTGGCTGAGCGTGCAGAAGACCGACGGCACGCTGGCGCCGCACCTGGTGGTCCCCTACTCGCTGGACACCAACGACATGCGCTACGTGCAGGCCCAGGGCTTCAACACCGGCGACCACTTCTTCACCTACCTGCGCGACAGCTTCGACGCGCTGTACCGCGAAGGCGATCCTGACGGCATCGACCGCCCGAAGATGATGAGCATCGGCATGCACTGCCGTCTGCTGGGCAAGCCGGGGCGCATCGGCTCGCTGCAGCGCTTCCTGGACCACCTCCAGTCGCACGCCGGCGTCTGGATCTGCCGCCGCATCGACATCGCGAGGCACTGGCAGGCCACGCACCCTTATGACGCCGACACGGCCTTCGTCTGGAGATGACGTGCTGACGCTCGAGCAACTCAATGCCGCAGGCCGCGACGAGTTCGTCGCGCTGCTGGCCGGCACCTACGAACACTCGCCCTGGGTGGCCGAGGCGGCGTGGCCGAAGCGGCCCTTCGTCAGCCTGGACGCGCTGAAGATGGCGCTGGTCGCCGCCGTGCGCGAGGCCGGCACCGAGAAGCAGCTGGCCCTGGTGCGCGCCCACCCCGAACTGGCCGGCAAGGCCATGGTGAGCAAGAGCCTCACGGCCGAGAGCACGAACGAGCAGGGCAGGGCGGGGCTGGCCGACTGCACGCCGGAAGAGTTCGAGAAGCTGCAGGCGCTGAACGCCGCCTACAACGCGAAGTTCGGCTGGCCCTTCATGCTCGCCGTGCGCGGGCCGCGGGGCACGGGCCTGCAGCGGCGCGAAATCATCGCCACCTTTGAGCGGCGCCTCGCGAACCCCAAGGACTTCGAGTTCGCCGAGGCGCTGCGCAACATCCACCGCGTGGCCGAGATCCGGCTGGCCGACCGCTTCGGCCTCTTCCCGACGCAGGGCGAGCGCGTGTGGGACTGGGCGGAAGAGCTCGCCGCACACAGCGACCCCGGCTTCAAGGAAGAAGGCCAGCTGGCCACCCTCTACCTCACCGAAGCGCACCAGACGGTGGCACGGCGGCTGCAGTGGTGGATGAAGGACGCCGGCTTCGACGAGGTGCGCATCGACGCCGTGGGCAATGTCGTGGGCGTGTACCACGGGGCCGTGTCCGACGCGCCGCGCCTGCTGACGGGCAGCCACTACGACACCGTGCGCAATGCCGGCAAGTACGACGGCCGCCTGGGCATCCTGGTGCCGCTGGCCGCGGTGGCCGAGTTGCACCGCGCCGGCCGGCGTCTGCCTTTCGGCATCGAGGTCGTGGGCTTCGCCGAGGAGGAAGGCCAGCGCTACGCCGCTACTTTCCTGGGCAGCCGCGCGCTCACCGGCCAGTTCGACGCCGCCTGGCTGGACCAGGCCGACGACGCCGGCATCACCATGCGCGAAGCCATGCAGGCCGCCGGGCTGCCGGCGACGGTGGAGGCCATCGCCGCCGAGCGGCGCGACCCGGCGAAGTACCTCGGCTTCGTGGAGGTGCACATCGAGCAGGGGCCGGTGCTCAACGAACTCGACCTCCCGCTGGGCATCGTCACCTCCATCAACGGCAGCCTGCGCTACCAGGTGGAGATCATCGGCATGGCCAGCCACGCCGGCACCACGCCCATGGGCCGGCGCCGCGACGCCGCCGCGGCCGCTGCGGAACTGCTGCTGTTCGTGGAGAAGCGCGCCGGTGTCGTGCCTGACGTGGTGGGCACCGTCGGCCAGCTGCAGGTGCCGGCGGGCAGCGTCAACGTCGTGCCCGGCCGCTGCCGCTTCAGCCTGGACCTGCGCGCCACCACGAATGCGGCGCGCGATGCGCTGGCCCTGGATGTGAAGGCCGAGCTGGAGCGCATCTGCCGCTACCGCGGCCTGAGCTTCACGCTGGAGAAGACGATGGAAGCCGCCGCTGCGCCCAGTGCGCCCGCCTGGCAGGCGCGCTGGGAAGCGGCCGTGGCGGCGCTCGGGCTGCCGGTGTTCCGACTGCCCAGCGGCGCCGGCCACGATGCCATGAAGCTGCACGAGCTGATGCCGCAGGCCATGCTCTTCGTGCGCGGCGCCAACGCCGGCATCAGCCACAACCCGCTGGAAAGCACCACCGCCCACGACGCCGACCTGTGCGTCGCGGCCTTCACGCTGCTCCTGGAAGGGCTGGCCCGCGAATGAACGCCCACGAACGACTCGACGCCTGGATCGCCGCGCACTTCGACGAGGAAGTGCGCTTCCTGCAGGCCCTGGTGCAGGTGCCCACGGACACGCCGCCCGGCAACAACGCGCCGCACGCCGAGCGCACGGCCGAACTGCTTGCCGGCTTCGGCTACGGCGCGGAGAAGCACCCGGTGCCTGCGGCCGAGGTCATCGCCTCTGGGCTGCAGAGCATCACCAACCTCATCGTGCGGCGCCGCTTCGGCGAAGGGGGCCCGACCATCGCCCTGAACGCGCATGGCGACGTGGTGCCGCCTGGCGAGGGCTGGACCCACGGCCCCTACAGCGGTGAAGTGGTCGACGGCAGGCTCTACGGCCGCGCCGCCGCGGTGAGCAAGAGCGACTTCGCCAGCTTCACCTTCGCGCTGCGGGCGCTGGAATCTCTCTGTGTCCCGCTGAAGGGTGGCGTCGAGTTGCACTTCACCTACGACGAGGAATTCGGCGGCGAGCTGGGCCCGGGCTGGTTGCTGAAGCAGGGCCTGACGAAGCCCGACCTGCTGATCGCCGCCGGCTTCAGCTACCAGGTCGTCACCGCGCACAACGGCTGCCTGCAGCTGGAGGTGACGCTGCACGGCCTGGCCTCGCACGCCGCCTACCCGCACACGGGGGTGGACGCACTGCAGGCGGCGAACCGGCTGCTCACGGCGCTGTACGCCCACAACGAAGTGCTGAAGGCGCGGCGCTCGCAGGTGCCCGGCATCAGCCACCCCTACCTGAACGTGGGCCGCATCGAGGGCGGCAGCAACACCAATGTCGTGCCCGGCAAGGTGCTGCTGAAGCTGGACCGCCGCATGATCCCGGAGGAAGACGCCACCGCCGTGGAAGCCGAGGTGCGTGCGCTCATCGCCGATGCCGTGGCCTTGAGCCCCGGCGTGCGCGCCGACGTGAAGCGGCTGCTGCTGGCCACGTCGCTGAAGCCCTCTGTGGGCAGCGCGCCCCTGGTGCAGGCGATCCAGAAGCATGCCCAGGCGGTGTTCGGCGAGCCCATCCCCGAATCGGGGACGCCGCTGTACACCGACGTGCGCCTCTACGGTGCCTACGGCGTACCGGCCGTCATCTACGGCGCCGGCCCGCGCACGGTGCTGGAGAGCAATGCCAAGCGCGCCGACGAGCACCTGGTCCTCAGCGACCTGCACGGTGCCACGCGCGTCATCGCGCGCACCTTGCTGGATCTCCTGTCCCCATGAGCGCCGCATCGTGGTGCAAGGCCTCGCCCGGTCTCGCGCACGGAACTTGCGGTAGTCCCTGACGAACGATTTCACGCACCCCGGAGCCTGACCCCATGACCATCGCCCTGTTCTCCCCCCTGCGACGCTGCCTTGGCCTGGCTGCTGCCGCCTTGCTGGTCGCGCCGTCGCTGGCGCTGGCGCAGACGCCGATCAAGTTCCAGCTTGACTGGCGCTTCGAAGGCCCGGCGGCGCTCTTCCTGGGCTCGGCCGCCAAGGGCTACTACAAGGCGGCCGGCCTGGACGTCACCATCGACGCCGGCAACGGCAGTGGCGGCACCGTCACGCGCGTGGCCAGCGGCACCTACGACATGGGCTTCGCCGACATGGCGGCGCTGATGGAGTTTCACGCCAACAACCCCGAGGCGCCGAACAAGCCCGTGGCCGTGCTGATGGTCTACAACAACACGCCGGCGGCGGTGCTGGCGCTGAAGAAGAGCGGTATCAGCAAGCCGTCCGACCTGAACGGCAAGAAGCTGGGCGCGCCGGGCTTCGACGCCGGTCGCCGCGCCTTCCCCATCTTCGCCAAGGCCAACAACATCAGCGGCGTGCAGTGGACCAGCATGGACCCCCCGCTGCGCGAGACCATGCTCGTGCGCGGCGACGTCGAGGCCATCACGGGCTTTTCCTTCACCAGCCTGCTCAATCTGGAGGCGCGCGGCGTGAAGGCGGAGGACGTGGTCATCCTTCCCTACCCCCAGCATGGCGTGAAGCTCTACGGCAACGTCATCATCGCCAGCGCCAAGCTCATCAAGGACAACCCGGCGGCCGTGAAGGCCTTCATCTCGGCCTTCCTCAAGGGCGCCAAGGAGGTGATGGCCAAGCCCGACGAGGCCATCGCCCTGGTCAAGGCGCGCGACGGCATCATCAACGTCGACCTGGAGAAGCGCCGCCTGCGCATGGCCATCGACAGCGTGGTGGCCAGCCCCGACGCGCGCGCCGAAGGCTTCGGTGTCGTCAACCCGGGCCGGCTGTCGCTGATGGCCAGCCAGGTGAGCGACGCCTTCGCCACCAAGACCCGCATCGACGCTGGCGCCGTGTGGAGCGACGCCTTCCTGCCGCCCAAGGCCGAGCTGAACATCCTGCCGCCCGCGAAGAAGTAGGCCGTGGCTTTCGTCGACTTCGACAAGGTCTGGCTGGCCTACAACGACGAACTGCTGGCCCAGGGCCACTACGCCGTCGAGGACATCTCGCTGAAGGTGGAGGAGGGCGAGTTCATCGCCATCGTCGGTCCTTCGGGCTGCGGCAAGAGCACCTTCATGAAGCTGGCCACCGGACTGCGGCGGCCGAGCAAGGGCACGGTCATCATCGACGGGCGCGAAGTCACCGGCCCGCTGAAGATCACCGGCATGGCCTTCCAGGCGCCCAGCCTGCTGCCCTGGCGCACCACGGTGCACAACGTGATGCTGCCGCTGGAGATCGTCGAGCCCTACCGCTCCAGCTTCAAGGCGAAGCGGAAGGAGTACGAGGCCAAGGCGCGCGAGTTGCTGAAGAGCGTGGGCCTGGCCGGCTACGAAGACAAGTACCCCTGGCAGCTCTCGGGCGGCATGCAACAGCGCGCCAGCATCTGCCGCGCGCTCGTGCACGAGCCCAAGATGCTGCTGCTGGACGAGCCCTTCGGCGCTTTGGACGCCTTCACGCGCGAGGAGCTGTGGTGCGCGCTGCGCGACCTGCACGCGGCACAGAAGTTCAACGTCATCCTCGTCACGCACGACCTGCGCGAAAGCGTGTTCCTGGCCGACACCGTCTACTGCATGAGCCGCAGCCCGGGCCGCTTCGTCGTGCGGCGCGAGATCGACCTGCCGCGCCCGCGCGACCTGGAAGTGACCTACACGCCGCAGTTCACCGACATCGTCCATGAACTGCGCGGCCACATCGGGGCCATGCGCAAGACCGGCGTGGCGGTGCCGCAATGAGGGCCGCGCGATGAGGATCTCGAAGAATGTCGAGCGCTGGTCGCCGCTGATCCTGCTGGCCGCCTTCCTGCTGCTGTGGCAGCTGGTGGTGATGGGCTTCTCGATCCCCGAGTTCATCTTCCCGAGCCCCTGGCAGATCGGCCAGCAGTTCGGTGAGTTCAAGGGCCCGCTGATCGAGGCGGCGTGGAAGACCTTCTGGGTCACGATGCTGGGCTTTGCCATCAGCATCGTGGTGGGCGTGCTGCTGGGCTTCCTGATCGGCAGCAGCCGGCTGGCCTACACCGCGATCTACCCGCTGATGGTGGCCTTCAACGCCGTGCCCAAGGCGGCGGTGGTGCCCATCCTGGTGGTGTGGTTCGGCATCGGCCTGGGGCCGGGCATCCTGACGGCCTTCCTCATCTCCTTCTTCCCCATCACGGTCAACATCGCCACGGGCCTGGCCACGCTCGAGCCCGAGCTGGAAGACGTGCTGCGCGTGCTGGGCGCCAAGCGCTGGGACGTGCTGGTGAAGGTGGGCCTGCCGCGCTCCATGCCCTATTTCTACGGCTCGCTCAAGGTGGCCATCACGCTGGCCTTCGTGGGCACGGTGCTGGCCGAGATGACCGCCGGCGACTCGGGCATCGGCTACCTGATGCAGACCGCCGGCAGCCAGCAGCGCATGTCGCTGGCCTTTGCCGGGCTGGTGACCATCGGCGCCATGGCCATGGCCATGTACGAGCTGTTCAGCTGGGTCGAGAAGCGCACCACCGGCTGGGCGCACCGGGGCTCGCAGGCGGCATGAACCTCGCGCAGGCGCTGTTGCACCTGCGGCGTGCCAACGAGGTGGCGCGTGCCGC
>JAEUPH010000223.1 GCA_016790395.1 Rubrivivax sp.
GCCAAGTGCCAGGGCATGGGCCGGCTGATCGACACCGCGGTGGACAACGTCGGCCGCATCATCACCGACCTGCGCCCCAGCATCCTGGACCACCAGGGCCTGTGGGCGGCGCTGGAGTGGCAGGCGCAGGAGTTCATCGACCTGCACGGCGAAGGCGGCGGGCTCGACGCCACGCTGCAGCTGCACGTGGCCAGCGGCGTGCCGCCGCCCGAAGGCGGCTGGGCCATCGCGGTGTTCCGCATCTTCCAGGAGATGCTGTCCAACGTGGCGCGCCACGCCCGCGCGCGCAGCGTGCGCATGCGCATCCACGTCGACGGGCCGCCGCAGCCGGTGCTGTACCTGGAGGTGCGTGACGAGGGCATCGGCGCCGCGCCGCAGGCGCTGGCCGACCCGCAGGCCTTCGGCGTCATCGGCATGCGCGAGCGGGCCGGGCACTTCGGCGGGCGCCTGACGATCGACAGCGCACCCGGCCAGGGCACGCGCGCGCGGCTGGTGATGCCGCTGCCGGAGTGAACATGGCCGTGCACGTGCTGATCTGCGACGACCACCTCATCGTGCGCCAGGGCATCAAGCAGGTGCTGGCCGACGCGCCGGACATCGAGGTCACGGCCGAGGCCGCCAGCGGCCCCGAGGCGCTGGCGCGCGTGCGCCAGGGCGGCATCGACGTGGTGCTGCTGGACATCGCCATGCCGCAGCGCGACGGGCTGGACATCCTGCGCCAGCTGAAGAGCGAGGCGCCGAAGCTGCCGGTGCTGATGCTCTCCACCTACCCGGACCGCCAGTACGCCGTGCGCAGCCTGAAGCTGGGCGCCGCCGGCTACCTGAACAAGAGCGCCGACGCCGAGCAGATGATCGACGCCGTGCGCAAGGTGGCGCGCGGCGGGCTCTTCATCACCGGCAGCGTGGGCGAGCTGCTGGCCGGCGCCCTGTCGACGGCCTCCGGCCCCGGCGCCGGGGCCGAGGAACCGCCGCTGGCCGAGCAGCTGTCGCACCGCGAATACCAGGTCTTCCGCCTGCTGGCCGAGGGCCGCAGCGTGGGCGAGATCGCCGAACAGCTGGTGCTGGCGCCCAACACCGTGAGCACCTACCGCGCGCGCATCCTCGGCAAGACCGGCACACGCAACGACGTGGAACTGGCGCTGCTGGCCGTGCGCCAGGCGCTGCTCTGACGCGGCCGTTCAGGCCGGCTGGCCCTGCACGCGCTGGATGCAGTCCAGCAGCGCTTCTTCCGGATAGGGCTTGCCCAGCACCAGGGTGACGCCGGCTTCTTCGGCGGCGGCTTTCAGGCGGTCGTCGGCGGACGTGATCATGATGATGGCGATGTCGCGCGCCTTGGGGTGGCTGCGCACATGGCGCGTGAGCGCGAAGCCGTCCATGCCGGGCATCTCCACGTCGGTGACGAGGACCAGCGGCACTTCCTGCTCGATCAGCTGCGCGGCCTGCGCGCCGTCTTCGGCCAGCACCACGCGGTAGCCGTGCTGGGCCAGCAGGCGGCTGGTCTTCACGCGCACCACCTTGGAGTCGTCGGCCACCATCACCAGCGTGTCTTCGGGGCGTCGCGGGGCTGCGGGCGGGGCCGGTGGTGGTGGGGGCGGCGCCAGCCGGCGCGCCTCGGCCTCGGCGCGGCGGCGCGTTTCCTCGGCCAGCTCGGCGGCGCGGCGCTCGGCGGTGGCGCGCGCTGCGGCCATCGCCGCAGCGGCTTCGGCGGCGCGTTGGGCGGCTTCTTGCGCTGCTTTCTCGCGCGCGGCCTGCTCGGCCAGCGCGCGCTGGCGGGCGGCCTCGCGTTCGGCGGTGGCCTGCGCTTCGCGTTCCTGGGCGCGACGGGCGGCTTCCTGGGCCGCGGCGCGTTCGGCGGCCCGGGCTGCCGCCTCGCGCTGGGCCTCGAGCACGGCGGCCTGCGCGGCCTGGGCGCGGCGCTCGGCGTCTTCGCGCAGGCGCCGGCGGCGCCGCAGGAAGGCCAGCACCAGACCGACCCCCGTCGCCAGGGCCAGGGCGATCGCTGCGGTGTAGAAGAAGTTCTCGCTCATCGCTTGGCCGGCGCCGTGCTGGACGCCGGTGCGGCAGCTTAAGCGTGAAGCCGCCAGGGGCGGCTTCAGGGGGCCACACCCTGAAGGGCGACGTGCGGTTTTGTGCATGGCGCCCATGCTTTCGGCCGGGTCGTGTAGGGCCAGCACTACAGGGCTTTCACCGCGGCCCCGATTTTGCGAGGCGCCCTCCGTTCCCAGAATGTCCTTCACCCTGAACGAGGAAGCCCGCGCCATGAGCTCGCCCCACGACCCCTACGACGCCGACCGCCCCCTCACCCTGCGCTGCGCTTGCGGCGCCCACGCCTCGGCGGCCGACCATGCCGCCGCCGAACTGCGCGCCCGTGCCGACACGGCCGACTTCGAGGCCGAATCCAACGCCTTCGTCGAAGCGGCGCTGGTCAAGGCCCTGTTCCCGCAGGACGCCGTACGCCGCCGCTTCCTGCTCGCCGTGGGCCGCCGCAGCGCGATGGCGGCCATCGCCAGCGTGTTGCCCATCGCGCCGCTGCAGGCCATGGCCCAGGAGAAGGGCGCGCTGGAGAAGAAGGACCTGAAGATCGGCTTCATCCCGATCACCTGCGCCACGCCGCTGATCATGGCCCACCCCCTGGGCTTCTATTCGAAGCAGGGCTTGAACGTGGAGGTGGTGAAGACGGCGGGCTGGGCGCTCATCCGCGACAAGATGCTCAACAAGGAGTACGACGCCACGCACTTCCTGAGCCCCATGCCGCTGGCCATCACGCTGGGCCTGGGCGCGAACGCCACGCCCATGCGCGTGGCCACCATCCAGAACACCAACGGCCAGGCCATCACGCTGGCGGTGAAGCACAAGGACAAGCGCAACGCGAAGGACTGGAAGGGCTTCAAGTTCGCCGTGCCCTTCGAGTATTCGATGCACAACTTCCTGCTGCGCTACTACGTGGCGGAAGCCGGGCTGGACCCGGACAAGGACATCCAGATCCGCGTCGTGCCGCCGCCTGAGATGGTGGCCAACCTGCGCGCCGGCAACATCGACGGCTTCCTAGGCCCCGACCCCTTCAACCAGCGCGCCGTGTTCGAGGAGGTGGGCTTCATCCACATCCTGAGCAAGGAGCTGTGGAACGGCCACCCCTGCTGCGCCTTCGGCACCAGCGCCGAGTTCATCGAGAAGAACCCCAACACCTTCGCGGCGCTGTACCGCGCGGTGCTCACGTCCGCCGCCATGGCGCGCGAAGCCAAGAACCGTGAGCTCATCGCCAAGGTCATCAGCCCGCAGCAGTACCTGAACCAGCCCGAGACCGTGCTGGCGCAGGTGCTCACCGGCAAGTTCGCCGACGGCCTGGGCAACGTGAAGACCGTGCCCGACCGCGCCGACTTCGACCCCATCCCCTGGCAGAGCATGGCCGTGTGGATGCTCACGCAGATGAAGCGCTGGGGCTACGTGAAGGGCGACGTGGACTACAGGAAGATCGCGCAGCAGGTCTTCCTGCTGACCGATGCCACCAGGCAGATGAAGGCGCTGGACAAGAAGGCGCCGGACCCGAAGGCCGGCTACCCGAAGTTCACCGTGATGGGCAAGGTCTTCGACCCCGAGAAGCCCGAGGCCTACGTCAGCAGCTTCGCCATCAAGCGCGCCTGACGGCCCCGCGCCATGGACGCCTCCTCGTCGCTGCAGGCGCGCGCCGCCATGCTGTCGGTGCTGCTGCTGGCGCTGATCCTGTGCGTGTGGCACATCGCCACGCTCTCGGGCAGCGCGCCGGCGGCCAAGCCGGCGGCGGCGCTGACGGCCGAGCAGATCGAGTACCTCAAGCTGATGGGCAAGGACCCGACGGCCGGCGCACCCGCGGCGCCGGCCAAGAGCGGCTTCCCCACTTTGGCGCAGATGCGGGACGCCATCGTCAAGCACCTGTCGGACCCGCTGCGCGACAACGGCCCCAACGACAAGGGCATCGTGCTGCAGCTGCTGCATTCGCTGGGGCGGGTGGCGCTGGGCTACGCACTGGCGGCGCTGGTGGCCATCCCGCTGGGCTTCGTCATCGGCATGAGCCCGCTGGTCTACCGCGCGCTCGACCCTTTCATCCAGGTGCTCAAGCCCATCTCGCCGCTGGCCTGGATGCCGCTGGCGCTCTACACCATCAAGGACAGCCACATCAGCGGCATCTTCGTCATCTTCATCTGCAGCCTGTGGCCGATGCTCATCAACACCGCCTTCGGCGTGGCCGGCGTGCGCAGGGAGTGGCTCAACGTGGCGCGCACGCTGGAGGTGACGCCGCTGCGGCGCGCCTTCGAGGTCATCCTGCCTGCCGCCGCACCCACCATCCTGACGGGCATGCGCATC
>JAEUPH010000236.1 GCA_016790395.1 Rubrivivax sp.
CGGCATCCGCCAGAAGCCGGCCCTCGGGCCGGCTTTTTCATGGCTGCATCAGCCGCGAGGATGGTGCTCGGCGTGCAGCCGGCGCAGGCGCTCGCGCGCCACGTGGGTGTAGATGGTGGTGGTGCCGATGTCGGCATGGCCCAGCAGCAGTTGCACGGCCCGCAGGTCGGCCCCGTGGTTGAGCAGGTGCGTCGCGAAGGCATGCCGAAGCGTGTGTGGCGACAGGGGCGCGGTGATGCCCGCCTGCAGCGCGTAGCGCCTGACCAGCTTCCAGAACATCTGCCGGCTCATGGCTGCGCCTTGCCGCGTGACGAACAAGGCCTCACTGGCCTGGCCGGCGAGGAGCGGCGCTCGGGCCTGGGCGAGGTAGCGCTTGAGCCAGTCCAGTGCCTCCTCCCCGAAAGGCACCAGGCGCTCGCGCGCGCCCTTGCCGAAGACGCGCAGGACGGCATCGCCCAGACTCAGCTGCACGGTCCTGGCCTGCACCAGTTCGCTCACCCGCAGGCCGCTGGCGTACATCAGTTCCAGCATGGCGCGGTCACGCAGGCCCAGCGGGGTGTGAACGTCGGGCGCGGCCAGCAGGGCCTCGACCTGCGCCTCGGCCAGGGTCTTGGGCACGCGCAGCGGCTGGCGCGCGGCCAGCAGCTTCAGCGTCGGGTCGGCATCGACCAGCCGCTCGCGGACGGCCCAGCGGAAGTAGCGCTTGAAGACGGTGAGCCGGCGGTTGGCGGTGGTGGCCCGTGTGCCGGCGTGGCGCTCGGCCATGTAGGCCAGCAGGTCGGACTCGCGGGCCTTTGGCAACGGCTGGCCCGCGTTGCGGGCCAGCCAAGCGGCGAACAGGCTGAGGTCCCGGCGGTAGGCCGCCAGCGTGAGCGGCGCCAGGCCGTCCTCGATCCACAGCGCATCGACGAAGCGGTCGATGGCCGCCTGCGACGCGGAGGCGGCGTCGCCTGCCGGGTTCAATCGACCGTCAGCTTCTGCTTCACGACCACCGTCTTGTAGACCTCGAGCTCGGCCTTGATCTGCTGCGCGAACTGCTCGGGCGTGTTGCCCACGATCAGCGAGCCGGTGTCCTCGATGCGCTTGCGCACGCCCGGGTCCTCCAGCGTCTTCTTCACCGACGCGGCCACCTTGTCGACGATGTCCTTGGGCAGGTTCCTGGGGCCGAGCACGCCGTAGTAGGCCATGCGGTTCACCGGCTCCAGGCCCACTTCCTTGAAGGTGGGGATGTTGGGCAACTGTGCCAGGCGCTGCGGCGCCGCCACCACGATGGCGATGAGGCGGCCGTCCTTGATGAAGGGCAGCGCGGAGGGCATGTTGTCGAAGATGATGGGCACCTGGCCGGCCACCGTGTCGTTCAGCGCCGGGCCGGCGCCGCGGTAGGGGATGTGCGTCATGAAGACACCGGCCAGGCTCTTGAACAGCTCGGTCTGCAGGTGACCGATGCCGCCGGTGCCGGAGCTGGCGTAGCTGTACTTGCCCGGGTTCTTCTTCAGCTCGGCGAGGAAGCCCTTGTAGTCGCGCGCCGGGAAGGAGGGATGCACGGCGATCACGTTGGGCGTGGCCGCGATGTTGATGATGGGCGTGAAGTCGGTCAGCGGGTTGTAGCCGATCTTCGCGTTGATGGCCGGGTTGGCGGCCGTGGTGGACACCGTGGCCATGCCCAGCGCGTAGCCGTCGGGCGCGGCCTTCACCACTTCCTGGGCACCGACCGAGCCGCCGCCGCCGGCCTTGTTCTCCACCAGCACCTGCTGGCCCAGCGTGGCGCCCATCTTCTCGGCGACGATGCGGGCCACGATGTCCGTCGTGCCCCCGGGCGCGAAAGGCACGATCAGTCGGACCGGCTTGGCCGGGTAAGCCTGCGCGAACGCGGCCAGCGGGAGGGCCAGCGCCGCGGCGGCAAAGAGACGGCTGAATCGGTAGGGCATCTTGGGGGTCTCCGGATGTCGAAGGGAAAGCGTTTCAGGCAGGGCGGCCCAGCAGGCCGGACTTCAGACGCTGATCGTAGGGCCTGTCGCCGATGAAGCTGCGCAAAAGCGCCGCATAGAAATCTTCGCCCGGCAACGGCTCGCCGCGCAGTGTGCCATTCAGGGTGAAGAGCAGGCCGCGCGCGGGGTCGAGGTCCAGGTCCACCGTGTCGCCCTTGCGCACCGTGCCGAGCGACCGCACCAGCGCCTCGAAGGCGGCCATGCGTGCGGCCAGGCGCGGCATTTCTTCCGCCGCGGCATTGCGGCTCACGCCCTTGTGGAAGGCCTTGGCGAACTCGTCGGCCGGCACCTCGTGCAGCATGCGCAGCTGCAGGCGCTTGGGGCCGGCCATCGACAGCACCTGCGGTGCCGTGGCACTGCGCTCGACCAGGTACAGCGCGGCGGCAAAACCCTTGAACCAGGCCACCGCGCGCAGACCGGTGCCGTTGAGCAGCAAGGGCGCGCCGGCCAGCATGATCCGCCGCTCGAAGCGCAGACCCTCGAAGCGCACCGCGGTCTCGACGTCCTCGGCCGCCCAGGCCGCCAACGACGGCAGGCCGAGGACCAAGGCGGCAAAGCTGCGGCGGTTCACCATCATGGCGCGCCAGCCGCCCTGCCCGATACTGCAACCATGTCCGATGCCATGCTGCTGCTGCCCGACTTCGCGCTCATCGTCATTGGCTGGGTCCTGTGTCAGCACACCCCGCTGGGCCGGCCCTTGTGGGACGGCATCGAGCGGCTGGTCTACTTCGTTCTTTTTCCGGCGCTGTTGTTCCATTCCATCGTGCGCCACCCGCTGGCGCTGGGCAGTGCGCTGCCCCTGGTGGGCACGGCGCTGGCCATCGTCGGGGCGGGCATCGTCGCATCGTATGCGCTGAAGTGGGTGCCCGGGGTGGATGCCCGGCTGCACGCCTCCGGCGCGCAGACCGCCTTCCGCTTCAACAGCTACGTCGCGCTCGCGCTGGCCGAGCGCCTGGCGGGCGCGCCGGGGGTGGCCTGGACGGCGCTCCTCGTGTCGTTCTGCGTGCCGCTGTGCAACGTCGCCGCGGTGTGGCCGCTGGCGCGGCACGGCGGCCACGGCTACCTGCGCGAGATCCTGCGCAACCCGCTGATCCTGGCCACCGCCTCGGGCCTGCTGTGCAGCCTGCTGGGCCTGCGTCTGCCGGCGCTGCTGGACACCACGCTGGCGCGCATCGGCGGCGCCGCGCTGCCGCTGGGCCTGATGGCCGTGGGCGCGGGCCTGCAGCTCGGCGCGCTGAAGGAAGCACCGCGACTGGCGGCGGCCCTCCTGTCCATCCGCCACGCGCTGCTGCCCGTGGTGGCCCTCGTGCTCCTGGGCTTCGTCGCGCTGCCGCCGGGCCAGCAGGCCGTGCTGGTGGCCTTCGCCGCGCTGCCCACGGCGTCCAGCGCCTACGTGCTGGCCGTGCGCATGGGCGGCCATGGCGGCTACACGGCCGGCCTGGTGAGCCTGTCCACGCTCATCGGCATGGTGGCACTGCCGGCGTGGCTGGCGGTGTGGCGTCACTGGGCGAGCTGAAGCGCAGGGCCGGTGCGCTGGGCCAGCGCCCAGTCGATGTGCTCGCGCACCAGCGCACCGCAGCCGGCCCGCCGCGCGGCGAGCGCCTCGGCCAGGGCGGCGTCGCCCGTCTCGCGCCAGGCGTTGCCCAGGGCCACGGCCAGGTTGCGCTGCCAGCGCTCGTGGCCGATGCGGCGGATGGCACTGCCCTCGGTGCGCTGCAGGAACTCGGCTTCCGTCCAGGCCCACAAACCCAGCAGAGAAGCACTGCCCAGGCCATGGCGTTCGTCGAAGTCGGGCAAGACACTGCGGCCGGCGTACTTGTTCCAGGGGCAGGCGAACTGGCAGTCGTCGCAGCCATAGATGCGGTTGCCCATCAGCGGCCGCAGTTCCTCGGGGATGGAGCCCGCATGCTCGATGGTCAGGTAGCTGATGCAGCGCCGCGCGTCCAGCCGGTAGGGCGCGACGATGGCCCGGGTGGGACACACGTCCATGCAGGCCGTGCAGTTGCCGCAATGCGGCGAGGCGGCCTCGTCAGGGGGCAGCGCGAGGCTGGTGAAGATCTCGCCCAGGAAGAACATCGAGCCACCTTCGCGCGACAGCGCCAGCGTGTGCTTGCCGCGCCAGCCCAGGCCGGTGCGCGTGGCGAGTTCCACCTCCAGCACCGGCGCGGAGTCCGTGAACACGCGATGGCCGAAGGGGCCGACCGCGGCCGCCAGGCGTTCGGCCAGGCTCTGGAGCCGGGCACGCAGCACCTTGTGATAGTCCCGGCCGCGCGCATAGACCGACACCACGGCCTCGGCGGGCGCGCGCAGACGCTGCGCCTCGCGCTCCGCCCAGTCGGGCGGCGCGGCGCGTGGCAGGTAGTCCATGCGCGCCGTGATGACGCTCACCGTGCCCGGCACCAGTTCGGCCGGCCGCGCGCGCTTCATGCCGTGCGCCGCCATGTAGCCCATCCCGCCCTGGAAGCCCGCGGCCAGCCACGCGGCCAGGCCGGGTTCGGCGCCGGCGAGGTCGATGCCGGCAATGCCGATCTGGGAGAATCCCAGCTCGCGCCCCCAGGCGCGCAAAGACGCCGACAGCGGCTGCCCGTCGGCCGCCGCGCCCGAGTGCCCAACCGAGGAAGTACCGCCCTGCCCGCCGAGGTTCACGCGCCGATTCTAGGAAGCCGCGTCGTCGACTGGCCCGACGAGGCGGCCTGCACCCGCTTCGCGGCGCAACTGGCGCTGCAGCCCGCGCTGCGCGATGCCTTCGTCGAGCTGCATGGCCCGCTGGGCGCCGGCAAGACCACCTTCGTGCGCCACCTGCTGCGCGCCCTGGGCGTCACGGGCCGCATCAAGAGCCCCACCTACGCCGTGGTGGAGCCCTACGCGCTGCAGGGGCTGGCCATCTCGCACTTCGACTTCTACCGCTTCGACGACCCGCGCGAGTGGGCCGACGCGGGCTTTCGCGACGCCTTCGCCGCGCCGGGGCTGAAGCTGGCCGAATGGCCCGAGCGCGCCGCCGGCATGCTGCCCGTGGCCGACCTGCAGCTCTTCATCGAGCCCCTCGAACACGACACGCGCCACGTGCGCATCGTGGCCGCCACCGCGCGCGGCCTGGCCCTGCTGTGAGGCCGCCGACCCGCCGCCGCGCCCTGGGCTGCCTGGCGTTGCTGCTGACGGCACCGCGCCTGGCCTTCGGCGCCACCATCGTCGCCGTGCGCGTGTGGCCGGCGCGCGAGGTGACGCGCGTGACCATCGAGTCCGACGCGCCGCTCAGCGCCACGCACCAGCTCGCCGAATCGCCACACCGCCTGGTGGTGGACATCGACGGCCTGGAACTGAGCCCCGCGCTGCGCGAACTGGTGGGCAAGGTGCGGCCCGACGACCCCTACATCGCCGGCGTGCGCGTCGGCCAGTACCAGCCGCGCGTGGTGCGTCTGGTGTTCGACCTGAAGCAGCCCGTGCGGCCGCAGCAGTTCACGCTGGCCCCGGTGGCGGCCTACCAGCAGCGCCTGGTGTTCGACCTCTATCCCGTGCAGGAGATCGACCCGCTGCTGGCGCTGGTGCGCGAACGCGAATCGGCGGCCGACCGCGCCGCGCACCAGATGCAGGACGCGCTGGGCGAACTGATCGCGCGCATCGAGAACCCGGGCGCGGCGGCGTCAGCACCGGCACCGCTGCAGACGCCGGTGCCGCCGCCCTCGCTGCCGGCGCCCGGCAGCGCGACGCCCGCGCCACCTTCGGCGGCGGAGCGCGCCCGCGTGGACCGGCTCGTCATCGTCGCGCTCGACCCCGGCCACGGCGGCGAGGACCCTGGCGCCATCGGCCCGACCGGCCTGCGCGAGAAGGACGTGGTGCTGGCCATCGCGCTGGCGCTGCGCGAGACGCTCAACGCCGTGCCCGGCATGCGCGTGATGATGACGCGCGACGCCGACTTCTTCGTGCCGCTGCAGGAACGCGTGCGCAAGGCGCGCCGCGTGCAGGCCGACCTGTTCGTCAGCATCCACGCCGACGCCTTCATGCGGCCCGAGGCGCGCGGTGCCAGCGTCTTCGCGCTGTCGACCCAGGGCGCCAGCAGCGCCGCGGCGCGCTGGATGGCGCAGCGCGAGAACGCCGCCGACGCCGTGGGCGGCGTCAACGTCGGCACGCTGCGCGACCCCCAGGTGCTCAGCGCCATGCTGGACATGAGCACCACGGCGCAGATCAAGGACAGCCTCAAGCTCGGGCAGGAAGTGCTCTCGCGCATCGGCCGCGTCGGCGCGCTGCACAAGCGCCGGGTGGAGCAGGCGGGTTTCGCCGTGCTGAAGGCACCGGACATCCCCAGCATCCTGGTCGAGACGGCCTTCATCTCCAACCCGCAGGAAGAGGCCCGGCTGCGCGACGCCGACTACCGCGCGAAATTGGTGGACGCGCTGGCCGAGGGCATCCAGCGCTACTTCGCGCGCCATCCGCCGCTGGCGCGTCAGCGACAGCTCTAGCGCGCGCTCGTGCCCAGGTAGCGCTTGCGGCGGAAGAACACCGCCAGGCCGATGCCTACCGCGGCCATGAGGCCGAAGGCCACCCAGATGCCGGTGGCCGAGTGGATCAGCGGCAGCGCATCGAAGTTCATGCCGAAGAAGCCGGTGATCAGGTTCAGCGGCAGGAAGATGGCCGTCAGCACCGTCAGCGTGCGCATGATGTCGTTGGTGCGGTGGCCCAGAGCGCTGAAGTGCATCTGCACGGCGGCCTCGGCGCTCTGCTCCAGCCGGCGCACGTGGGTGAGCACGCGTTCGATGTGCTCCAGCACGTCGCGCGAGCGCACGCGCAGCAGCTCGCGCTCGCGCCGCGCCTGGGCCTCGGTTTCGGTCGGCCATTCCTCCAGCGCGTCTATCCACTCCTGCACGGCGCTGCGCTGGTCCTCGCAGGTGTCCTCCAGCAGGTGCAGCGCATTGCGCGATTCCAGCAGCACCTGCCAGTCGGCGAAGCGGCTGCGCGGGTCCAACAATTCGGCCTGCAGCGTGCCCAGCTGGCGCGTGAGCAGGCGGCGCAGGTCCAGGTAGCTGTCGACCATGTGGTTGACCATGCGCAGCATGAGGTCGGCCGGGTGGGCCGGCAGCCGCGCCGCGCCACGGCTCTCGCCGCCGGCCGCCAGGCCGGTCAGACGCTGCGCGAAATGGTCACGCACGGCGCAGTCGGTCGGATGCACGGTGAGCAGGATGCGGTCGAACACCGCGAAGCCCACGGGGCTGGTGTCGATGCCCGCCAGCGCACGCCGCGCCGTGGCGGCGGTGCCCTTGTCGTCGCTGATGAACAGCGATTCGGTGCCGGCGCCCGGCGCCAGGCGCCGGAATACCATCATGTCGTACCAGGAGGTGTAGTCGAAGTGGCTGGGCAGCTGCTGGTTCAGCAGGTCGCTGACATGCAGGTCCACCAGCTGCCCGCCCGTCCAGCGCTGCAGCGCTGCCTGCAACTCGACCGTGCGCACCTCGAACTCGCGCCGCGCGCTGCCGACCCACAGGAAGCCCTGCTCGGGCAGCACCTCGGGCAGGGCATCGAGTTCGACGAAGTGCTCTGCGCTGAGATGGAAGACGCGCATGCGGCGCTTCCCCGGACCGTCAGGCCTGCCGCAGCTTGCGCGCCACGTCCAGCGCGAAGTAGGTCAGCACGCCGTCGGCGCCGGCCCGCTTGAAGGCGAGCATCGATTCCATCATCACCGCGTCGTGGTCCAGCCAGCCGTTGGCGGCGGCGGCCTTGAGCATGGCGTACTCGCCGCTCACCTGGTAGGCGAAGGTGGGCACGCGGAACTCCTCCTTCACGCGGCGCACGATGTCCAGGTAGGGCATGCCGGGCTTCACCATCACCATGTCGGCACCTTCGGCGATGTCCAGCGCCACCTCGCGCAACGCTTCGTCGGTGTTGCCGGGGTCCATCTGGTAGACCTTCTTGTCGGCCTTGCCCAGGTTGGACGCCGAACCCACTGCGTCGCGGAAGGGGCCGTAGAAGGCGCTCGCGTACTTGGCGCTGTAGGCCATGATGCGGGTGTGGATCCGGCCGCGCGACTCGAGCGCCGAGCGGATCGCGCCGATCCGGCCGTCCATCATGTCGCTGGGTGCCACGATGTCCACCCCGGCCTCGGCCTGCACGAGCGCCTGCTGGGTGAGCACGGCCACGGTGGCGTCGTTGATGATGTAGCCGGTCTCGTCCAGCAGGCCGTCCTGGCCGTGGCTGGTGAAGGGGTCCAGGGCGACATCGGTCAGCACGCCCAGGCCCGGGAAGCGCTTCTTCAGCTCGCGCACCGCACGTGGCACCAGGCCCTCGGGGTTGGTGGCCTCGCGGCCGTCAGGTGTCTTGAGTGCAGGCTCGATGACGGGAAACAGCGCCATCACCGGCACGCCCAGCGCCACGCACTCCTCGGCCACGGCGAAGAGGCCGTCGACGCTGCGGCGCTTCACGCCCGGCATGCTGGCCACGTCCTGCTCGAGGCCCTGGCCGTCGAGCACGAAGACCGGGAGGATCAGGTCTTCCGGCGCCAGCCGGTGCTCGCGCACCAGCGCCCGCGTGAAGGCGTCTCGGCGCAGGCGGCGCGGGCGGCTGGACGGAAACGGCGGCGGCTGGATCACGGGCCCTCCTGAGGCACGAATCCCGCGCGGCACCACGGTGCAGAACCGCGATGGCGCAGGAAAATATTTCTGCTACATTGATCGGTGAATGATAGCTGCGAGGCTGTCATTCCCTGCTTTTCCTCCCTGAGCAGGTGCCTTAGCGTGATGACAGCGATAAGGCTTGCAAGCCCCGGTGTTCGCACCGGGGCTTTTTTTCGCCGTGTCGATAATGACGCGATGACAAGCGCGTATCTCTGGGTCAAGGCCTTCCACATCGTCTTCGTGGCGAGTTGGTTCGCCGGGCTGTTCTACCTGCCGAGGATCTTCGTCAACCTGGCCATGGTGCCGGCCGACAGCCACGCCGAGCGCGAGCGCCTGTTGCTGATGGGCCGCAAGCTGTACCGCTTCTCCAGCCTGCTGATGGTGCCGGCCCTGGTGCTGGGGCTGTGGCTGTGGCTGGGCGTGGGTATCGGCAAGGGCCAGGGCTGGATGCACGCGAAGCTGCTGCTGGTGGTGGGCGCGCTGGGCTACCACCACCTCTGCCGCGGCGTGCTGCGCAGCTTCGAGCAATTCGCCAACAAGCGCAGCCACAAGTGGTTCCGCGTCTTCAACGAGGTGACGGTGCTGCTGTTTGCCGCCACCGTGGTGCTGGTGGTCGTCAAGCCGTTCTGAAGCGTGGCCGTGCAAGGGCATCGCAGCCTGGCCACGCCGCTGGCGCTGGTCTGGGCGGTGCTCGTGATGTACGCGAGCCTGTACCCGCTGGCCGACTGGCGCTGGCCCCCAGGCCACGACCTGGCCGCCCTGCTCGTGCTGCCCCGCACGCGCTGGCAGGGCGGCTTCGAGGCCTGGTCCAACGGCCTGGGCTACCTGCCGCTGGGCCTGCTGGTGTGCATCGGCGTGCGGCGCAGCGGCGGTTCGCTGCGCGCGGCATTTCTTGCCGCGGCGCTGCTGCCGGCCGCGTTGTCCTACACCATGGAGGTCCTGCAGCAGTTCCTGCCGCGCCGCGTGCCGGCGCTGGAGGACTTCGCGCTCAACAGCGCCGGCGGCCTGGCCGGGGCCGTGCTGGCGCTGGGCGGCCATGCGCTGGGATGGGTGGACCGCTGGCAACGGCTGCGCTCGCGCTGGGTCTCGCGCGACAGCGCCGGCGCGCTGGCCCTGGTGGCGCTGTGGCCACTGGGCCTGCTGTTCCCGGCACCGGTGCCGCTGGGCCTGGGCCAGGTGGGTGAGCGCCTGCGCGACTGGCTGGCAACCGCGCTGGCCGATGTCCCCTGGGCCGTCGATGCCCATGCCCTGCTGACGGCCGCGCCGGCCGAAGGCACGCCGCTGCGTCCGCTCTCCGAAGCGCTGATCGTGGCCGCCGGGCTGCTGGCGCCGATCTTCGTGGCCTACAGCGTCATGCCCCGGGGCTGGCGGCGCGTGGTCGCAGCGCTGGGCGCCGTGCTGCTGGCCGCCGGCGGCATGACCTTGTCGACGATGCTCAACTTCGGCCCGGCGCACGCGCTGGCCTGGGTGGCCGAGCCGGCGCGCGAGGGCTTCGTCGTGGGCCTGCTGGTGGCCCTGCTGGCGGTACCGGCCGGCACGCGCGTGGTCCTGGGCCTGGGTCTGGTGGCGCTCACGGCGCTGGTCGTGGGCGTGGCCCAGGCACCGGCCGACCCCTACTTCGCGCAAAGCCTGCAGGCCTGGGAGCAAGGCCGCTTCGTGCGCTTCCACGGCCTGGCGCAGTGGATCGGCTGGCTCTGGCCCTACGCCGCCATGGCCTGGCTCTTCACGAGGCTCGGCGCACGCGGCCGCGACTGAGCCGCTGCCTACAATTGGCGCATGAGCTACTACAAGCACCATGTCTTCTTCTGCCTGAACCAGCGCCATGGCGAGGCCGCCTGCGCCGATCACGACGCCCAGGGCGCCTTCGAGCACTGCAAGTCACGCGTCAAGGCTGCCGGCCTGGCCGGGCCGGGCGCGGTGCGCGTCAACAAGGCCGGCTGCCTGGACCGCTGTGCCGGCGGCCCGGTGATGGTGGTCTACCCCGAGGAGACCTGGTACACCTTCGTCGACAAGAGCGACATCGACGAGATCGTCGACGAACACCTGAAGAACGGCCGCGTCGTCGAGCGGCTGGTGCTGCCGCCGACCGTCGGCCGATGAACGCGGGCACGCGGCGCGTCACCGTCGCGGGTCCGGCGGGCGCGCTGGAGTGCGCCATCGACGCGCACGTGCACGCGCCGGCCGGCCTGGCCCTGGTCTGCCACCCGCACCCGCTGCACGGCGGCACGATGGACAACAAGGTCGTGCAGACGCTGGCGCGCGCCTTCGTGCAGCTGGGCTACACCGCGGTGCGCTTCAACTTTCGCGGCGTCGGAGCGTCCGGCGGTGCCTGGGACGAGGGCCGCGGCGAGGTGGACGACGCGCTGGCCGTGGTGGCCGCGCAGCGCGCGTCCGGGCAGCCGCTGGTCGTCGCCGGCTTCTCCTTCGGCGGCTATGTCGCCAGCCAGGTGGCGGCGCGGCTGCCCGAAGGCGAGAAGCCCGCACGCGTGGTGCTGGTGGCGCCCGCGGTGCGGAACTTCGAGGTCGCGCCGGTGTCTGCCGATGCGCTGGTCGTGCACGGCGAGGCCGACGACGTGGTGCCGCTGGCCGCGCTGTTCGACTGGGCACGGCCACAGTCCCTGCCCGTCACCGTGCTGCCCGGCGCCGGCCACTTCTTCCATGGGCAGCTGCCCGTCCTCAAACAGATCGTCCTGCGTGCGTGGCACCGCGGCCACGCCTGAACTGAAACCGATGCGCCTTCTCCTCGCCCTTGCCCTCCTGGCCTTCACCTCGCTGGCCCAGGCCCAGCTGCCGCAGCCGCCGGAGATCGCGGCGCGGCAGTACCTGCTGATCGACCTCAACAGTCAACAGGTGCTGGCCGAGCGCGACGCCGACGCGCAGGCCGAGCCGGCCTCGCTGACCAAGCTGATGACGGCCTACCTGGTGTTCAACGCGCTGCGCGACAAGAAGCTGGCGCTGGATCAGAAGCTGCCCGTGTCGGCGCGGGCCTGGGCGCAGCGCAAGGGTGGCGGCTCGCTGATGTTCATCGACACCACGATGACGCCCACCGTGAACGAACTGCTGCACGGCATGATCGTGCAGAGTGGCAACGATGCGTCCATCGCCCTGGCCGAGGGCGTCTCGGGCACGGTGGAGAACTTCGTCGCCGCGATGAACCGCCAGGCCCAGGCCTGGGGCCTCAAGAACACGCAGTTCAGGAACGTCGAAGGCCTCACGGAGGCGGGGCACTTCACGAGTGCGCGCGATGTCGCCACGGTGGCGCTGCGCATCATCGAGGACCACCCGAACTTCTACCCGATCTACAGCGTCCGCCAGTACACCTACAACAACATCAAGCAGGACAACCGCAACATGCTGCTGGGCCGTGACCCGAGCATCGACGGCATGAAGACCGGCTTCACCGATGCCGCGGGTTACTGCCTGGTGGCCAGCGCCGTGCGCGACATCCCCGGTGGCAAGCGCCGCCTGCTCAGCGTGGTGCTGGGCACGGCCAGCAAGGAGGCGCGCGCTTCCGAGAGCCAGAAGCTGCTGAACTGGGGCTGGCAGGCCTGGGACGCGGTGCGCTTGTTCGAGGCCGGCAAGGCCATCGCCACCGTGCCCGTGTGGAAGGGCGACAAGCCCGAAGCCAAGCTGGGGGCACCGGGCGCGCTGTTCGTCACCGTGCCCAAGGGCGAAGGCGACAAGCTCAAGACCCTGGTGGAACGCACCGACCCGCTGCTGGCTCCGCTGAGCGCCGGCCAGCGTGTGGGCACCATCAAGGTCACCACCGCGGCCGGCACGGCGGTGAGCAGCGTGCCGCTGGTGGTGCAGGAACCCGTGGGCCTGGCCGGCATCTTCGGCCGCGCCTGGGACTCGATCCGGCTCTGGATCAAGTAGCGGCCGCAGGGGCGGTGCCACAATGACCGCCTGCCCCCAAAACTGAGCCCCACGATGAACGACCCGCTGGTGTTCCTCAATGGCGAGGTCCTGCCGATCTCGCGCGCCAAGGTCAGCGTGCTGGACCGCGGCTTCATCTTCGGCGACGGCGTCTATGACGTCGTGCCGGTGTACGGCAAGCGGCTGTTCCGCTTCGACGAGCACATCGCGCGCCTGAACCGCTCGCTGGCCAAGCTGCGCATCGCCAGCCCGGCCACACGCGACGAGTGGCTGGCCCGCTGCCGCCAGCTCGTGGCGGCGACGGCCGAAGCCACCGGCGCCGAGGACCAGGTGGTCTACATCCAGGTCACGCGTGGCGTGGCGCCGCGCGACCACGTGATGCCGTCCAGCATCACGCCCACGGTGTTCATGATGGCCAACCCGATGAAGCCGGCCACGCCCGAGCAGCGCCACGCCGGCGTGGCCTGCACCACGGCGCGTGACTTCCGCTGGGAGCGCGGCGACATCAAGAGCACCAGCCTGCTGGGCAACGTGCTGGCGCGGCAGATGTCGGCCGACCACGGCGCCATGGAAACCATCATGTTCCGCGACGGCTACCTCACGGAGGCAGCTGCCAGCAACGTGTGGATCGTCCATGAAGGGGCACTGCTCGGGCCGCCCAAGAGCGAGCACGTGCTGGAAGGCATCCGCGTCGAGCTGCTGCGCGAGCTGTGCGAAGAGGTGGGCATCGCCTACAACCTGCGCCCCATCCCCGAGGCCGACGTGCTGGCCGCCGACGAGGTGCTGCTGAGCTCGGCCACGAAGGAGATCCTGCCGGTGACCAAGATCGACGGCGAACCGGTGGGCCATGGCGCGCTGCGCGGCAAGCCGGGCCCGGTGTACGCCAGGCTGCACGAGGCCTACCAGCAGGCCAAGCGCACCATGTCGATCTGAAGGCCGGGCCAGCATGGCGGACATCCCCCCCGAGCAGAGCCTGATCCAGTACCCCTCGGCCTTTCCCATCAAGGTGATGGGCGCGGCGGTGGAGGGCTTCGAGGCCGCCATCGTGGCCATCGCCAAGCAGTTCGACCCGGGCTTCGACGCCAGCACCGTCGAGCGCCGGCCCAGCAAGGGCGGCAACTACCTGGGCATCACCATCACCATCACCGCGACCAGCCGCGAACAGCTCGACGAGCTGTACCGCACCCTGAGCACGCACCCGATGGTGAAGGTGGTGCTCTAGAAGCCTTCCAGCTCACGCAGCTTGGCGGGCGCGGCGGGGTCGCCGGCCCGCGCCGCCGCTTCGTACCAGTAGCGCGCCAGGCGCAGGTCGCGCTCCAGGCCGTCGCCCTGCTCGTACATCGAGGCCAGCAGGTACATCGCCCCCACGTCGCCGGCCTTGGCGGCTTCCCGGTACCAGCGCGCGGCCTGGGTGGCGTCCCTGGCAGTGCCGCGGCCGAGGTAGTGCGCGGTGCCGGCCTCCACCTGCGCGGCCACGCTGCCGCCCTCGGCGGCGCGCAGGTACCAGCCCACGGCAGACTGCAGGTCGCGCACGCCGAGCTCACCGCTCTCCAGGCCCTGTGCCAGCATCAGCTGCGCGCTGACGAAGCCTGCGGCCGCCGCTCGTTCCAGCCGCCGTTTCGCGGCGGCCGGGGCCGGACGGCCCAATTCGCCACGCAGGTTCATCACGGCCAGGTTGTAGTCCGCGGCTGGCAGGCCGCGGCGCGCCAGCGACTCGAAGGCGGCCCGCGCCCGGGCGATGCGGCCGCTCTCGTAGTCCTGCACTGCGCGCTCCAATGCGGCCTGCTGCGCGGCATCAGGGGGTGCGGCCATCGCGGCGGAGCAGGCCAGCAGCAGGGCAGCGAGCCATCGGCAGGAAGGGGTCATCGGCATGAGTCGGCCGACGATAGCGTTTCATGACAGCCCGGGCCTGCTGCCATGATCCAATCCCGCCATGACCGAAGGCCGTCCCAAGCTCAGCGTGAAGCCCAGCGCCCCGGCGCGCGACCCGCGGCGGCCCCGCGTGCGCGGCGGCGCGCCCGCCCAGGGCGGGAAGGCGTCCGCGCCGACCCGCCCGACCGTGCGCCCCGCCACAGCGCCGAAACCCCCAGCGGCGAAGCCCCCAGCCGCGAAGCCCGCGGCACCGACGCCCCGCGCAGCTGCCGACGATGGCGTGCGGGTCTCCAAGCTGATGACCGAGCGCGGCCTGGCTTCGCG
>JAEUPH010000186.1 GCA_016790395.1 Rubrivivax sp.
ACGGCGTGCACGGCGTCCTCGCGCAGGAAGCAGCGCTCGTACTCGGCCAGGGCGCGCGGCTCGATGAAGCCGGTGCCGGCGCCACCCCAGGCGCCCAGCTTGCGCAGCAGGTAGTCGCGGCCGGCGCCCAGGATCATCTTCTCCGGCAGCGGCGCGGGCTGGATCATGTGGAACCAGTGGTAGTAGGCGGTGGCGAAGCGGCGGTCGGTGGCGGCGACCATGTCCAGCGTCGGCGCGATGTCGATCAGCGCCAGCTGCGTCACCGCCTGCGGCTGATCCAGCGCCAGCCGGTGCGCCACGCGGCCGCCGCGGTCGTGGCCGCAGACGGCGTACTGCGCGTGGCCCAGGCGCTGCATCAGCGCGTGCACGTCGGCGGCCATGGCGCGCTTGCTGTAGTTGGCGTGGTCGGGCAGGCCCGCGGGCTTGGCGCTGTCGCCGTAGCCGCGCAGGTCGGGCAGCACCAGGCGGAAGTGCGGCGCGAGCGGCTGCGCCACGCGGTGCCACATCACGTGCGTCTGCGGGAAGCCATGCAGCAGCAGCAGCGGCGGCGCGTCCTCACGGCCGCCGATGCGGGCATGCAGCGCCACGCCGGCGAGATCCAGCGTCAGCGCCTCGAAGCCGGTGAACCAGTCGTCGCCCATCGTCGCTGTCCCCCGGTTCATGGCGTGCCGGCGGTCTCGGAGCGCCAGCCCGTCCAGGCCAGGCCCACGCCCAGTGACAGCCCGTTCGTGCGCTCCACCAGCGGGCTGCTGCGGTTGGCCGCGCCCTTCACGGTGTCCAGACGCGCGAAGCCGAAGACGCGCCAGTTCTCGGCCACGCGGCGGCCGAGGCTGAGGCCGAGCCGGGTGGCGATGAGCCCCGCCCGGGCCTCGTAGGCCGGGCGCGTGGCCGTGGCGTAGACCGGCGCCACGCCGTAGAAAGTGTCGGCCAGGCGCCGGTCGCCCAACAGCAGGCTCAGGTTGACGCCGTAGCCCCAGCCGCCGGCGCGCGCGCCCCAGCCGATCTCGGGCTCCAGCGCCCAGCCGCGGTCGGCCAGGCCGTGGCTGACGTCGATCACCGCGCGCAGCGGCAGCGTGGCGCGCCAGCGGCCATGGCCCGGGGCGGGGCCGAGGTCCCACTTCACGCGCGGGCCCGCCTCGGCCAGCGTGCCGATGCTGGGCATGCCGCGGCGCGCGCTGTTGTCGGCCGGCGCCGAGCCGAAACTGCCGGCCACGCCGACGTCGATCTCCCAGGTGGCCGTGCGCGCGGCGCGCAGGCCCACGCCGCCCTGCTCGGCGCGCAGCACCTCGCCGCGCCAGACGAGGAAGGGCAGCACGATGCCCGAGCGCACGCGCTGCTTGGAGCCCGGGTAGGCCTGCTGCGCGCCGGCGACGCCGAAGAAACCTGCCTCCCACAGCGGCAGGCGGGGGCCGGCGTCGTCGCTGGCCGGCGAGGTGGCCAGGGACGTGTCGGCGGCATGCGACGCCGTCGCCAGCAGCAGGCCCAGCAACGCGAGTCTCGATCTCATTCAGGCTCTCCGGGATGGCGGCGCGATGCTAGCGGCTGGCTATACTTCCGCCCACAGCGCCGATTTGATCCGACTTGCGGGCGCTCTAACAAATGCCGCTAAAGAGGGACGCCCACCCCGGTGCCCGCTTTGCGACACCGGGTTTTCTTTTGCACCATGGCGTCCCTGGGCCCCGTCACACCGCAGCAGATGCACTTCGCCGAACCGCTGCCGCTGAAGAGCGGCGCGGTGCTGCCGGCCTACCAGCTGCACTACGAAACCTACGGCCGTCTCAACGCCGACAAGAGCAACGCGGTGCTGGTGTGCCATGCGCTCAACGCCAGCCACCACGTGGCCGGAGTGGACGCCGCCGGCCAGCGCGGCTGGTGGGACAACCTCGTCGGCCCCGGCAAGCCGCTGGACACCGAGCGCTTCTTCGTCATCGGCATCAACAACCCCGGCTCCTGCTTCGGCAGCACCGGGCCCATGCACGAGAACCCCGCCACCGGCCGCGCCTGGGGCGCCGACTTCCCGGTGGTGACGGTGGAGGACTGGGTCGACGCGCAGGCGCGGCTGGTGCAGGGCCTGGGCATCCCGCGGCTGGCCGCCGTGCTGGGCGGCAGCCTGGGCGGCATGCAGGCGCTGGACTGGGCGTTGCGCCACCCGAAGAAGCTGCGTCACTGCATCGCGGTGGCCACGGCGCCGAACCTGAGCGCGCAGAACATCGCCTTCAACGAGGTGGCGCGCCGCGCCATCGTCACCGACCCCGATTTCCACGGCGGCCACTTCTACGCGCATGGCGTGGTGCCGCGGCGCGGGCTGCGCGTGGCGCGCATGATCGGCCACATCACCTACCTGGCCGAAGACGCCATGGACACCAAGTTCGGCCGCGAGCTCAAGGCCGCGGCCTTGAGCTACAGCACGCAGGACATCGAGTTCCAGATCGAAAGCTACCTGCGCCACCAGGGCGACAAGTTCAGCGAGTACTTCGACGCCAACACCTACCTGCTGATCACGCGCGCGCTGGACTACTTCGACCCCGCCAGCGCGCACGGCGGCGACCTCGCGCGCGCCTTCGCCCACGACCCGGCCACGCGCGAGCTGCAGTTCCTGCTGGTGAGCTTCACCACCGACTGGCGCTTCGCGCCGGCGCGCAGCCGCGAGATCGTCAAGGCGCTGGTGGACAACCGCATCGGCGTCAGCTACGCCGAGATCGACGCCCCGCACGGCCACGACGCCTTCCTGCTGGACGATGCGCGCTACCACGGCGTGCTGCGCGCGGCCTTCGAACGCATTGCGGCGGAGAACGCGGCATGAGCCGGCGCCGGGCCGTCCCAAGCCGGCTCGCGCCCCCGCGGGGGGCCGGTGCCGCAGGCGCCTTGGGGGCCAGATGAGCGAACGACGCGACCTGGAAGTGATTGCCGATCTCGTGCCGCCCGGCAGCCGCGTGCTCGACCTCGGCTGCGGCGACGGCCAGCTGCTGGCCTACCTGCGCGACCACAAGGGCTGCAGCGGCTACGGCATCGAGCTGGCCGACGCCGGTGTGCTGGCCAGCATGCGGCGTGGCATCGACGTCATCCAGCTCAACCTGGAGGAGGGCCTGGCCCTCTTCGACGACCGCAGCTTCGACGTCGTGCTCCAGCTGGACACCCTGCAGCACCTGCGCAACACCGAGCGCATGCTGCGCGAGACGGCGCGCGTGGGCCGCATCGGCATCGTCAGCTTCCCGAACTTCGCGCACTGGCCCAACCGCCTGAGCGTGGCCGCCGGCCGCATGCCGGTGACGAAGGCGCTGCCCTACGAGTGGTACGACACGCCCAACCTGCGCGTGGGCACCTTCGCCGACTTCGAAGTGCTGGCGGCCAAGTTCGGCCTCACGGTGACCGACAGCTTCGGCCTGCAGGCCGGCCGCGTGGTGCGGCGCTGGCCGAACCTGCGCGCCAGCGTGGCCGTGTTCCGTTTCGAGCAGCGCTGAGGCCGGCATGCGCCGCCGTGGCTGGATCGCCCTGGCCCTCACCCTGGCGGGCTGCGCCACGCCGGCGCCACCGGCCACCTGGGCCGACTTCTCGCTGATGGGCACCACGCAGGGCGCCGAGATCGGTGCCGACGGCCAGCCGGCTTCGCGCTTCGCCTGGTCGGTCGGCGCCGACGGGGAAGCGCACGTGCGCTGGGGCGACCCCCGGCGCTGGCCGCCGAACTACCGCGAGCGCTTCCGGCGCGAAGGCGACTGGGTCATGCTCGACGGCTGGTGGGACAACGGCACCTACTACCGGCTCGCGCTGGCGCGCGAGGAGATCTGCGACGCCGGCTGCGCCCAGTGCACACCGCTGGCCGGCGGCGGCGGGCCCCAGCACTACGTGCGCTGGCAGCTGCCGGCCCAGGCCTACTGCCTGCGCGCGGCGGGGCGCATCATCGAAGAGTCCTCGGGCAAGGCGACACGCTTCGAGCACGAGCAGGTGTGGTTTCCGCCCGGACCCTGCCGCAACGCGAACTTCGGCGAACGCCGCTGCATCCGCCAGCTCGAGCGCTGGTGGGACGACAACGGCGCCCCCTTCACGCTGAAGCTGGAACGCACCAACTGGCTGGCCCGCGGCCTCGGGCCCGGCTTCATCATCGAACAGACCCATCCCAAGCCCTGGCGGGCCGAGATGACGTCAACGAAGGACACGCCATGAACAGCCTTTCCCGCTGGGCCGCAGCCCTGTGCTGCAGCCTCGGGCTGGTGGCCACCACCGCGGCCGCCGCCGACACCGCGCCGCGCATCGTGCGCGCCGAGTTCGGCATCTTCGACGCGCGGCCGGGCGCACCCCCCGACTTCCGCACCACCACCGTGGTGCCCTTCGGCGTGGACCAGGGCTACGGCTGGTTCATCACGCTGGTCGGCGCCCCGGCGCGCGTGAACGTGCGCGAAGAGCTCACGCTGCCGGCCGCGCCCGCCACCTGGGGCGACCCCGAGCCGGGCCTGAAGCGCCGCGTGTCGGCGGACGGCCGCACCGCCACCACCGAGCGCACGCTGGACGTGCAAGGCGGCCGCATCGGCCAGGCCTGGGCCGTGGCGCCGGGCGACCCGCGCGGCGCCTACCTGCTGAAGGTGACGGTGGAAGGCCTGCCGGCGCAGACCTTCCGCTTCGAACTGCGCTGAGGCGCGCTCAGGCTTCTTCCACCACCATGTCGATGGCGCCGCAGGGGCACTCGGCGGCGCACAGGCCGCAGCCCTTGCAGTAGTCCAGCTTGAAGGCGAAGCCCTGGCCCGGGCCGAGCTTGGCCACCGCGTTGTCCGGGCAGACGCCGTAGCAGTTGTCGCACTCGAAGCAATTGCCGCAGCTGAGGCACCGCCGCGCCTCGAAAAGCGCGTTGTCGGCCGTGAGACCGCCCTGCACCTCGTCGAAGCTGCTGGTGCGGCGCGCCAGGTCCAGCTGCGGGCGCAGGGTCTTGGGCGCGTCGCTGTAGTACCAAGGGTTGAGGCGGTCGAAGCTGGCCACGGGCGGCTTGGGCGCGGCTTGCAGCGCCGCGCCGCGCAGCCAGGCGTCGATGTGGCGCGCGGCCTTCTTGCCGTGGCCCACGGCCACCGTCACGTTGCGGTCGGCCGGCACCATGTCGCCGCCGGCGAAGAGGCCGGGGTGCGCGGTCATCATCGTGGCCGGGTCCACCGCCACCACGCCGCCGTCCACCTTCAGGCCGGGCACCTTGTCCAGCAGAGAAAGGTCGACGTCCTGGCCCAGTGCCAGCACCACGGAATCCGCCTGCAGCGTCTCGAATTCGCCGGTCGGCTGCGGGTTGCCCTTGTCGTCGAGGGTCATCTTCTCGATCGTCACCGCGCCGCCGTCGCCGCCCGCCTGCTGGATGGTGGACAGCCACTTCACCTGCACGCCCTCCTCCAGCGCTTCCTGCACCTCGAAGTCGTGCGCCGGCATCTTCTCGCGCGTGCGGCGGTAGACAACGATGGCCTCGGTGGCGCCCAGGCGCTTGGCCGTGCGCGCCACGTCGATGGCGGTGTTGCCGCCGCCGTAGACCACCACGCGGCGGCCCAGCTGCGGCGGTTCGGCGCCTTCCATCGAACGCAGCACGTTCACGGCATCCAGGATGCGCGCGCCGTCCTTGGCGGGGATGAAGGCGCGCTTGGCGATGTGCGCGCCCACGGCCAGGAAGGCGGCGTCGTAGCCCTGGGCCAGGGTGGCCAGGATGTCGTCGACGCGCGTGTTCAGCTTCAGCACCACGCCCAGGTCCAGCAGGCGCTGCACTTCGGCATCGAGCACGTCGCGCGGCAGGCGGTACTTGGGGATGCCGAAGCGCATCATGCCGCCGGCCGCCGGGCCGGCGTCGCACACCGTGACGCGGTGCCCCAGGCGCCGCAGGTGGTAGGCGGCAGAGAGCCCCGAGGGCCCGGCACCGACCACCAGCACATGGCGGCCACTCTCCGCCTCGGGGGGCTCGAAGCGCCAACCGCGCTTCAGGGCCTCGTCGCCCAGGAAACGCTCCACCGAGTTGATGCCCACGGCCGCGTCCAGCTGGCCGCGGTTGCAGGCACCTTCGCAGCTGTGATAGCAGACGCGGCCCATCACGGCGGGAAAGGGGTTGTCGCGCGTGAGGTGGCGCCAGGCGGTCTCGTAGTCGCCACCCTCGGCGTGGAAGAGCCAGCCCTGGATGTCTTCGCCCGCCGGGCAGGTGGCGTTGCAGGGCGGCAGGCGGTGCACGTACACCGGGCGCTGCGTGCGCCAGCTGCCGGTCTTGTTGGCGAGCGACGACCCTGGGTCGAGCGTGATGGCGAAGGGCTTGTGCATGGTCACGATGCCATCTCCTCGTCCAGCAACCCGAAGCGCCGGATGTTGCGGTCGGCCTCGGCCTGCAGCGCCGCCAGCGCCTGCGCGCCGCTGGGGTGCGAGAACAGGTGGGCGAAGCGCTTCTGCGGCTTCAGGTAGTCCGCCACCGGCACGCGGTGACGGATCCGCGTGACCGAGGTCACTTCGCCACGCTCGGCCTCGAACACGGGGAACAGGCCGGTCTCGCGGGCCAGGCGGGCCAGCTTGATGGTGTCCTGGCTGGCCGCGCCCCAGCCCAGCGGGCAAGGCACCAGCACGTGCAGATAGCGCGCGCCGCGCAGCGACATGGCGCGCTCCACCTTGGCCTCCAGGTCGCGCAGGTCGGCCACGGTGGCGGTGGCCACGTAGGGGATCTCGTGCGCCATGGCGATCAGCGGCAGCTTCTTGCCCTGCCCGAACTCGGCACCCGGCGCATCGCCCACCGCCATGGTGGTGGCCGTGCGCGCGGCATGTGGCGTGGCGCTGCTGCGCTGCACGCCGGTGTTCATGTAGGCCTCGTTGTCGTAGCAGATGTAGAGCACGTCGTCGTTGCGCTCGAACATGCCGCTCAGGCAGCCGAAGCCGATGTCGGTGGTGCCGCCGTCACCGCCCTGCGCGATGACGCGCACGTCGCGCCGCCCCTTGACCTTCATCGCCGCGGCGATGCCCGTGCCCACGGCGGCGGCATTGCCGAAGAGCGAGTGGATCCACGGCAGCTTCCAGCTCGTCTCCGGGTAGGGCGTGGAAAAGACCTCCAGGCAACCGGTGGCGTTGGCGGCGATCAGCCGGCCCTGCGTGGCGCGCATGGCTGCATCGACCGCGTATCGGGCGCCCAGTGCCTCGCCGCAGCCCTGGCAGGCACGGTGGCCGCTGTCCAGCGCGTTGCTGCGCTCGGTGCTGGCCTGCACGCTGCGCTGCTCGGGCGCCAGCAGCCGGTTGCCGACGGTGAAGGTGCCGGTCTGGTAGAAGCGGATCGGCGTCATGGTCAGCTCACTTTCGGCGGCATGGCGTGAAGATCGCGCAGCAGGTTTTCGGCGATGGGGCCGCTGCGGCGCTTCTGCGCCTCGCGTTCCAGCTGGCGGCGCACGATGCCTTCGTCCAGGTCCAGGAAGGTCAGCGCTGGCAGCAGGCCGGCCACGGCCTCATGCAGCAAACGCGCCAGCGAAGCCTTGGTGATGGCGCGCCCACCCAAGCCGGCGATGACGGCATGCACGTGCGGATCCAGCCCCGACAGCGCCTGGCGCACGTCGGTCGTCACCACGCCGCCCAGGCCCACGCTGAAGCTCTTCTCCAGCACCACCACGCGGTAGCAGCCCTGCAGCGCGGCGCGCACGGCGGCCAGCGGGAAGGGGCGGAACGAATGGATGCCGAGCACGCCGATCTTCAAGCCGGTGTCGCGCAACTCGTCCACCGTGTCCTTCAGCGTGCCGATGACGCTGCCCAGAGCGACCACGATGGTCTCGGCCCCCTCGCAGCGGTAGCTGCGCACCAGGCCGCCGGTGGTGCGGCCGAAGCGCTCGGCGAACTCCAGCGCCAGTTCCGGGATGCGGTCCAGGGCCATCAGCTGCTTGGCATGCGCCAGGTAGCGCACCTCCATGAAGGCCTCGGGGCCGACCATGGCGCCGATGCTCACCGGCTCGGCCGGGTCCAGCACCTGGCGCGGCTCGTAGGGCGGCAGGAAGGCGTCCACGTCCTCCTGCTTGGGCATGTCCACCTGCTCCACCGCGTGCGTGAGGATGAAACCGTCCATGCACACCATCACCGGCATGCTCAGTTCCTCGGCCAGCTTGAAGGCCTGGATGTGCAGGTCCAGGGCCTCCTGGTTGTGCGCGGCGAAGAGCTGGATCCAGCCGCAATCGCGCTGGCTCATGCTGTCGCTGTGGTCGTTCCAGATGTTGATCGGCGCACCGATGGCCCGGTTGGCCACCGTCATCACGATGGGCAGGCCCAGTCCGCTGGCGTTGTAGACGGCCTCGGCCATGAACAGCAGGCCCTGGCTGGCGGTGGCGGTGTAAGTGCGCGCGCCGGCAGCACTGCTGCCGATGGCCACGCTCATGGCCGCGAACTCGCTCTCCACGTTGACGAACTCGCAGGGCGCCAGCGCCCCGCTCTTCACCAGTTCACCCAGGCCTTCGACGATGTGCGTCTGCGGGCTGATGGGGTAGGCGCAGATGACCTCGGGGCGCGCCAGCGCCACCGCCTCGGCCACCGCGCGCGAGCCTTCAATCTGCCGGCGCATGGGCACGCTCCTGCTGGTGTTGCTGCACGAACTCGAAGGCCTCGGTGGCCGCCGCCACGTTGGCCGCGGCCACGGCACCGCTGAAGGTGTGCTGGATGGCGTGCACCACGGCGTCCAGCGTCACGATGCCCGACAGCGCCGCCAGCCCGCCCAGCAGCACGGCGTTGGGCAGCGGGCGCTTGAGGTGCTTCATCGCGATCTCGGTGGCCGGCACCGTCACCAGGCGCTCGCGGCCGAAGCGCGTGGCCACGTCGGCCAGGCCCAGTTCTTCGAAGCTCTTGCGGCTGTTGATGAGCACGTAGCCCTCGGGCTTCAGGCCCTGGAAGACGTCCACCTGGTGCAGCAGCGTCGGGTCCTGGATCACCAGCACGTCAGGCGCGAGGATGGGCTCGCGCAGGCGGATGTCCCTGTCGTCGATGCGGCAGAAAGCCACCACGGGCGCGCCGGTGCGTTCGCTGCCGAAGCTGGGAAAGGCCTGCGCGTGGCGGCCCTGCTCGAACGCGGCGACGGACAGCATTTCGGCGGCCGTGACCACGCCCTGCCCACCACGTCCGTGGATGCGGATCTGCAGCACGTTCTTTCTCCCGCGGCCGGGGCGACCGCTTCGTTGTCTCCGGCGCGCATGGTCTGCCTGCGAAGGCTGGCGGCACTTGAGGGAGGTCAAGCCCGCGCCGGCGAGTTGCCGATGCCCCTGGCCACCGGCGGGTCGAAAGCGGTGCAGAATCCGCCTCCTTGCCGGCCTGGCCCGGCTTCGTTCGCGCCCCCATTCCACCTTGAAGACAGCCCACGTCGACGGCGACACCCGGTCGCAAGCACCACCAGGGAGTCCTTGATGACG
>JAEUPH010000022.1 GCA_016790395.1 Rubrivivax sp.
CGGTGGCGATGCGGCGCGTGAAGTCGCCCTGCGTGGCGCCGTCGACGGCGTCGCCGATCTCCTCGGCCACCTGCGTGGCGGCCAGGGCGGCGGCCTCGGCATCGGCGCGACGTTGTTCGTCGTCGGCACGGCGCTGGCGCAGCTGCGTCTGCATCTCGGTGAAGCGGCCCAGCAGGCGCGCGGCCTCGTCCTGGCCGCTGCTGTCGATGGCGAACTCCAGGTTGCCGGCGGCCACGGCATTGGCCGCGTCCACGGCATGGCCCAGCGGCCGCGTCACCGAGCGCGTGATGGCGATGCCCAGGCCGGCCGCCACGAGCGTCAGGCCGCCCAACAGGGCCAGCAGCATGGTGCGCGCCTGGTTGGTGTCGTGGATGCGCTCGTGGAGCGCTTCCTCCAGGGTGTGGTTGGCCACTTCGATCAGCTGGTACTGCGCATCCACGGCGGCGGTGCCGGCGCGGAAGAAGTCGGCGGCTGCGAGCGTGGGCTTGGCACTTCCCATCAGTTCCTTCTCGGCCAGCGTGAAGAACTTGGTGGCTTCGTCGTGCGCCGCGGTGACACCGTCCAGCGCCTTCTTCATCGACGGACGGATCTCGCTGGCCTTGGCGAACTGGGCGCTGGCGCGGTCCAGCAGATAGTGCGATTGCTCGGCCAGGTGGGCCAGACGGGCACGCTCCTGCGCGCTGATCTCCTTGGCACTCAGCATCGCCGCGCCCAGGCCGCGCAGTCGCGCCATGGCTTCCGTCAGCCGGGGCAGGTGGTCCACCGCGGCCGTCATCACGAAGTAGGTCTCGGCCACCGGGTCCAGCGACAGGCCGGACGCGTCGGCCATCGACTCGATGCTGCGCAAGGTGTGGTCGATGAGCTGCGAATGGGCGCTGAAGCTCTCTGCGGGCGAGATGGACTTCGTGTCCACCTGGGTGCCCAGCTTCTCCCACTCGGCCTTGAGCGACTGCACGTCGTTCGCGCTGACCTTGTAGCCGAGGTCCTGCACCTGCTTGAGCAGCAGGTCCATGGACTTGCCGACCTCCTGCCGCAGCGCACGCCGCTCGCCGTCGGCAGCCGCCGACCCGTTGAGCGCGATGCCGGACAGGCCGCGGTGCTGCTGCAGGCTGCGCATCATGGCGATGGCGGTGCGTGCCGGGTCCAGTCCGGCATCTTCCGACTCGGCCACGGCCGCTTCTGCCGTCTTGTACTCCACCACCTTGATGGTCGGGACCGCCGTCATCACGGCGCCGATCACGCCCAGCGCGGCAAACTTCTGCCACAGTTTCATGGAGCGCAGGATGTTCTTCATGGTGTCTCTCGGTCGGGGGTGTCTTGGGGAATGAGCTTCAGTGCGCGGTAGCGCGCGCGTTCGTGGCGCCGGGGCGGGTGGCCGCCGCCAGCAGCCCCTGCATGTCCAGCACGAGCGCCACGTCGCCCGAGCCCAGGATCGTGGAGCCGGCCAGCGCCTCCAGCGGCTTGAAGATGCCGGCCAGCGGCTTGATCACCGTCTGGTGCTCGCCCAGCAGGCGGTCCACCACCAGGCCCAGGCGCACGGCGCCCTGGCGCACGATGACCAGGCTGCGCCGCGCCGCGGCGGCCGGCGTGTCGACGCCAGTGCCGCTGCGCGGCGCGTGGCCGTAGAACAGCGCCAGGTCCAGGTAGGGCAGCACCTCGCCGCGCAGGTCGAAGGCGCCGCAGGTGCGGTTCGGCTGTGCGCTCACTTCGGTGGGAACGTCGATGCACTCGCTCACCACCGCCAGCGGCAGGACGTAGTGCACGCCGCCCACCACGGTGAGGAAGCCGTCGATCATGGCCAGCGTCAGCGGCAGGCGGATCTGCGTCGTCGTGCCGCGGCCCTCGGTGCTGGCCAGCGAGATCTGGCCGCGCAGCGACTCGATGTTGCGCTTGACCACGTCCATGCCGACGCCTCGGCCGGAAATGTCGGTCACCGCGTCGGCGGTGCTGAAGCCGGGCGCGAAGATCAGCTGCCAGACCTCGGCGTCGCCCGGCTCGGCATCGGGCGGCACGAGCCCGCGCTCGCGCGCCTTGGCCAGTATGCGTGCGCGGCCCAGGCCGCGGCCGTCGTCGCTGACCTCGATGACGATGCTGCCGGCCTCGTGGTAGGCGTGCAGCGCCAGGCGGCCGGTGGCCGGCTTGCCGGCCGCCAGGCGCTCGGCCGGGGTTTCGATGCCGTGGTCCAGGCTGTTGCGCACCAGGTGCATCAGCGGGTCGCCGATGCGTTCGATCATCGACTTGTCCAGCTCGGTGTCGCCGCCGGTGACGAGGAGCTCGATCTCCTTGCCCAGCTGCTTGCCGGTGTCGCGCACGACGCGGTTGAAGCGCGAGAAGGTCTCCCCCACCGGCACCATGCGCAGGCCCAAAGCGCCGTCGCGCGTGGCCTGCACCAGTTCGCTGACGCGCTGCGCCGCTTCCAGGAAGGCGGGCGAGGCCTCGCGGTGGGCCACCATCTGCGCGCCGGAGCCGGCGATGACGAGTTCGCCGATGAGGTCGATCAGGTGGTCCAGCTTGTCGGCGCGCACCTTGACGTAGCGGGCCTCGTCGCTGCGGCGGTCGCGCTGGGCGCTGCGGCGCTCGACGGGCGGCGCGCCGCCGTCGCCGGGCGTCGGCGTCTTGCTGGCGGCCGGGGCCTGCAGCAGCGCCGGCGGCACGCCCAGCGCCAGCCAGAGGGCCTTCAGCGCCTCGCGCCCCGCTTCGTCGTCGGCGCAGCGCTGCTCCAGCAGCGCGCTGTAGTCCTCGGTGCCGGCCTGCGGCGGCAGCAAGGCCAGCGAGCAGTCGTCGAGCGCGAACTCGAAGACCTGTTCGATCTCCTCCCGCGAGGCCGCGCTTTGCAGGCGCAGCTCGAAGCCCAGGTGGCAGCTCTCGGCGTCCAGCTGTTCCAGTGCAGGCACGGCCTCGTGCAGCGTGCGGCAGGCGCTGACGCTGCCCACCGTGCCCAGGTAGCGCAGAAAGGCCAGCGGGTCCAGGCCGTTGCGCAGGGCGTCGGCGCCGAAGCGCAGCGAGAGATGCCACAGGCCGCTGGCGCCTGCGGGCGGGGTCGCCGCCGCGCTGGGGGCCGGCGTGGCAGCCGGTACGGCGCCGTGCAGGGCACGGAGCCGCTCGCCAAGCGCGACGCTGCGTGCCTGCACCGCCGGGTCCTGGGTGCCGTCACGCACTTCGGCCAGCAGCGCGCCCATCTGGTCGCGCCCCAGCAGCAGGGCCGCGGTGATGTCCTCGCTGACGGCCAGTTCCCCCGAACGCAGCGCCTCCATCAGCGTCTCCACTTCGTGCGTGAAGGCGACCACGGCCTCGCAGCCGAACAGGCCGGCCGTGCCCTTGATGGTGTGTGCCGCGCGGAAGGCGGCGTTCAGGTTCTCGCTGTCGTCAGGTGCGGTCTCCATGACCAGCAGGGCCTGCTCGAACTGGTGCAGCATGTCGCTGGCTTCATCCAGGAAGCCGGCGCGTGCGGCGGCAATGATGTCGGCGTCGTTCATGCCGCGGCCTCGAAGAGGGGAGTCAGGCCGAACACCCGCAGTGCGTCCTGCACCACGTCGCTCGGGCGGGCGATCTGCAGCGCCAGGCCGCGCTCGGCCAGGCTGCGGCGCGTGGCCAGCAGCAGCTGCACGCCGGCGCTGTCGAACTCGGCGACGGCCGAGAGGTCCAGTACCAGCGTGCCATCGCCGGCCTGCAGGGCCTGCGCCAGCGTGGCCTGGGCCTCGCCGGCATACGGGATGGTCAGTTCGGGGCCAAGGGGAAGCGTGGTGGTGGGCATGGGGCTCTCAGTGGCACAGCCGCTGCAGGGTGGACATCAGCGCCTGCGGGCTGCAGGGCTTCTGCATGAAGGCCTGCGCGCCCAGGCTGCGGGCGCGCTCGCGCGTCTCCGGTCGTTGATCCAGCGTGATCACCACCACCGGCGTCTGGCGGTAGCGCGGGTGGTGGCGCAGCCAGCGCAGCAGGCTCAGGCCGTCGACGCGGGGCATGGAGAGGTCGCAGACCAGGGCCGCGAAGGGGCGGCCGTCGAGCTGCTCGAGGGCGTCCTCGCCGTCTGCGGCTTCGGCGACGTGGAAGCCGCCGTCCTCCAGCGCGATGCGCAGCACGGTGCGCACCACCGGGCAGTCGTCGATGACCATCACGGCTCGGGACATGGTGGCGGGCTCAGACACAGAGCTTGTTGACCGCATCCACCAGCTGCGAGGGCTGGAAGGGCTTGGTGATCCAGGCGCGCGCACCGGCGGCCCGGCCCTCGGCCTTCTTGGCCTCCTGCGACTCGGTGGTCAGCATGATCACCGGGGTGAACTTGTAGCTGCCCGTCGTCTTCAGGTGCTTCAGGAACGTGAGCCCGTCCATGTTGGGCATGTTCACGTCGCAGACGATCAGGTTGAGCTTGCGCCCGTCGAGCTTGCCGACGGCGTCCTTGCCGTCGCTGGCTTCCACGGTCTCGTAGCCGGCCTTCTGCAGTGCCAGCTTGACGACGGTGCGGAAGCTGCCCGAGTCGTCGACGATCATCACGGTCTTGGCCATGGTCAGGTTCCCTCTGTGGCGGGTCTCTCAGAAAAACTCGACGCCGGCATCACGCTCGACGTGCACGTTGCCGTGGTGGTGCGAGCGCTGCTCTTCCATCGTGTAGCTGGCTTCCAGCGTGGCCAGCCACTCGGCGGCGTCGCTCTGCGTGGCCAGCGGGTTGGCCGCCACCCAGCGCGCGAAGTTGCTCATGTCATTGGCCACGATGGACATCATCTGGCTCACGCGGTCGCCGAACTGGAAGTGGACGAAGGCGCTGTCGATCTGGTCGCGCAGCGCCTGCCCGGCGGCATGCACGTCGCTGGAACCCTGCAGCGATGCGCCCAGGGCGCCCAGCATGGCGTGCAGCGCCTCGCGGGCACGCAACTGCACTTCCATGCGCAGCTCGTCGGGACCGGACTCTTCGGCCGTGCCGCGGCGGCAGGCCTTGTCGACCACCGCCGACAGCGCCACCACCTCGTGCTCCAGGCCCTCGCCGATGGTGGCCATGCGGCCGGCCAGCGTGCGCAGTTCGACGGCCACGGCCTGCGAGCCGCCTTCGGTGGCCGTGCGCTGGCGGTTGGCCTCGATGCTGGCGTTGAAGGCCACCAGCCGCGTGTGGCGCGCCACTTCTCGCGCCTGCTTGGCCAGCTGCCGCAGTCGGGTCAGGCCCTCACGCGTGCCTGCCAGCGTGGCCACGGCAGCGTCGCGCTGCGCGAAGGCGCGCTCGCTGGTCGCGCACAGGCGCTCCAGCGCCGGTTGCTCGTGGCGGATGGCCTCGTCGGCGGCGCCGGGCCGCGCGGTGACGGAGAAGCCGTCCAGCTTGTCGGTCAGCTGGCCGAGCGTGCCGGCGAGTTCGCTGAAGGACTGCAGCAGCTGGGCCAGCCCGTCGTTGGCGGCCTCGCGGGTGACTTCCATCTGCCGGCTCCACACCGGCACCACCTGAGCCACCATGACTTCGGCGCCGTGGCGGCCGGTGGGCCCGGGGGCCACCGCCTGCCCGCCCGCGGCCGCAGGTGCGCGGCTGCCGAAGAGGCCGGCGCCGGCCAGCACGGCCAGCGCGGCACCGCCGAGCCCGGCCGCGCCGCCGAACCAGGCACCCGCCACGCCCACCGCCAGCGCCAGCAGGGCGAGCAGGCGGCGGCCGGCGCCTTCGGGGGCGGATGACGTCGGGATCGCGGCGGTCGTCGTGGTCATCGTTCGATGGGAGCGTTCGATTCATGGGCAGCACCGCCGGCCGGGGGCTGACGGGGCTTGACCCTCGGCTTATCGGCATCCGGGCGCACCTCTGTAGGGCGCTCAAGCGCGGCGCGGCGCGGCCGATATGACGCCTGTGAGGGCGGGAGTCGTTTCCCGCCACGCCCGGCCGTTGCCCGAGGAGGCGCGTTTGCCCAAGCTGTCCACACTCATTCCCTTGCGACGCCCGTCCCTGCCCGGCCTCGGCCGTGTCAGCGCTTGGTGGGGCGAGTTCTTCGCCTACCACGGCATCTGGGCGCCCGGCGTGCGTCTGCTGCGCACGTTGAGCGTGCGCGTGAAGCTGCTGATCGTGGTGGGCATCGTCGCCCTGCCGATGGTGCCCATGGCCTGGTACATTGTCACGGACCAGCAGGCCGTGGTGCGCGTGGCCACCCACCGGCAGGCCGGCGTGCGCCTGGCGGCGGCCGCCTTCGACGTGGCCAGCGCCCTGGAGGCGCGGCGTGCCGCCGCCGAGTCCGGTCGCCCGCTGGGCGAAGACCCAGCCACGGCCCGCCTTGCCGTGCTGGCCGGCGCCGCGGGCGCGGCCATCGATGCCGGCCTGCCGCTGCAGCAGGCCTGGGAAGGTCAGCGCGTGGCCGTCGAGCGCGCGGTCCAGGGCCCGCCTTCCGGTCCCGCGCTGCGCGCCGACCTGCTGGCCGACGGCCTGCGCGCAGCCACGACTCTGCACCACCAGGTGGCCAGCGCGATCGAGCTCGAGGCCACCTCCGACCGGGCGCTGTTCGCGCAGGCCCGCCTGGCCCTGCGCCGCCTCCCCGACGTGCTGGCAGACCTGGGCCAGCTGCGGGCGCTGGCGCACCGGCACCTGTCCGTCACCGAACCCGCCAGCGCCGACACGCACGAGCGCCTGCTGCGCCTGGCCAGCGTGGCCGCACGCGTCGAGCACGAAGCCGGTCACGTGGGCGAGGACTGGCAGGCTGCCGGCGGCTCGGTGTCCGCCGGGGCGCCGCTGCCCGAGGTGCGGGCCTACGTCGGCCTGGTGTGGCGCCAGCTCGGCCCCGGCGGGGCGGCCACGGACATGGCCTCGCTGCAGGACGCCTACAAGGCCGCGCGCGGCGCCGCGGAGGCCGAGCGCCTGCGCCTGCTGCACGACGTGGAACGGCGCCTGGCCCAGCAGGTGGCCGACGCGCGCCAGCTGCACAACAGCGTGCTGCTGGCGATGGCGGTGTCGATGCTGGCTTCGCTGTACCTGCTGTACACCTTCTACCTGGTGATGCGCGGCGGACTGGACCAGCTCAACCACCAGATGAACCGCATGGCGCTGGGCGACCTCAGTGCCCGCCTGACGCCGCTGGGCGTGGACGAGGTGGCGGCCACCATGAAGGCCATGACGGCTTCTCTGGTGCGCCTGTCGGACCTGATGGCGGCGGTGCGCGGCGGCGTGGGCGCGGTGTCGCAGGCCTCGCAGCAGGTGGCGCTGGGCAACGGCGACCTCGCCGCGCGCCAGCACGACAACGCGGAACGCGTGACGACCGTGGTCGACGGCGTGCAGCGCTACGCAGCGCAGCTGGACGCCTGCGGCCGCCAGGTGGAGGCCGTGGTGCACGAGGTCCAGCAGCTGCGCGTGGCGTCGGCGCGCAATCGCCGCCAGATGCAACGCCTGCAGGAGCGCATGGCCGCGCTGCGCGGCAAGAGCCGCGAGATCGGCGAGATCGTGACGCTGATGGACAACATCGCCTTCCGCACCAACGTGCTGGCGCTCAACGCCTCGGTGGAGGCCAGCAAGGCGGGCGAGGCCGGCCGCGGCTTCGCGGTGGTGGCGCAGGAGGTGCGCAGCCTGGCGCAGCGCGGCGCCAGTTCGGCCCAGCGCATCGGCGAGATCGTGGCGCGCTCGGCCGAGGACATCGAACAGAGCGGCATGCTGGCCGAGGAAACCGGCGCGGCGCTGGCCGAGGCCGACCGCCACGTCGACCAGATCCACCACGCCATGGACGATGTTGCCGGCCTCACGCGCACCGGCGAGCAGGACAGCGCCGCGATCCTGGAGCAGGTGCGCCAGATCAAGGACAGCAGCGAGCAGAGCCTGCGGCTGGTCGACCAGCTGGCCCAGGCGTCCGACGCGCTGCGCCTGCAGGGCGAGCGCCTGTCGCACCAGGTCGGGCAGTTCAAGCTGAGCTGAGGGCCCTGGGCCTCAGCGCAGCGGCGTGTCGTCGCGCGGCTGTTGGCTGGTTTCACGCAGCCGGTCGAACAGGCCGGCGGCCACTTCGCGCTTGTCCGGCAGGGGCTGGATCTCGCCCTCGGGGTCGGTCGGCGTGGGCGCGCCGGCTGGCCGGCGCCACAGCGGCAGGCCCAGCAGCAGGCCGAACAGCAGCAGCCCCGCCGTGGCGGCGAGCAGGTGCGTCCGCGTGGCCTGGACGCGGGTGCGCGCCGCTGCCAGCTCGCCGGCGGCGGCCTGGGCGGCCGTGTCGAACTGCGCCAGCACCGGCGCCCAGGCCGCGCCGGGCTGCTGGCTGCGCAGGGCCGCCTGGCGCGGCAGCCCGTGCAGCGCGGCCAGGGCCTCGGCAGCGCGCTCGTCGGCCACGCCGATGCTGCGTGCGGCGTCGAGGATGTCGACGACCACCAGCAGCTGCTCGATGAGCAGGCGGTGGCCGGCGTCGCTGTCATCGGCGCCGATGCGCCGGGCGGTGATGCGCAGGGCCAGGGCGTGCCAGTCGTCGCGCAGGACGTCGCTCTCGCGCAGGGCGCGGTCCCAGGGGCCGGTGGTGAGCGACACCGCCAGCGTCGTCATGCGGTCGTCCACGTCGCCCTGGCGCACCTTGCGTTCCGGTTCCGAGGCTGCGCGGCCGCGCAGCACCAGGCCGGCAACGTCGCGGTGGGCCAGCAGGCCCCGCTGAACGTCGACGGCCCGCACCAGCGGGTCCAGGGCGGCCCGGCGCGCGGCGATGCGCTGCAACTCCTCCTGCTGATCGCGCAGCACCTGGCCCAGCGGCAAGGCGACGGTCAGCGCGGCCACGGCGGCCAGCAGGGCCAGCCGGCCGCGGGGCCGGGGCGGGGTCCTGGGGCGGGGAAGCTCGGGGGCGGGCGAAGGCAAGGCGGACGCGAAGGGATCAACCCCTGTCCATCGGCAAGCCGCGCCGGAACTTGAGCCCCGGCCTTCAGCACTCCACGATGTTCACCGCCAGGCCGCCGCGCGCCGTCTCCTTGTACTTGGTCATCATGTCGGCGCCGGTCTCGCGCATGGTCTTGATGACCTGGTCCAGACTCACGAAGTGCGTGCCGTCGCCGCGCAGCGCCATGCGCGCGGCGTTGATGGCCTTCACCGAGGCGATGGCGTTGCGCTCGATGCAGGGGATCTGCACCAGCCCGCCCACGGGGTCGCAGGTCAGGCCCAGGTGGTGCTCCATGCCGATCTCGGCCGCGTTCTCCACCTGCGCCGGCGCGCCGCCCATCACCGCGGCCAGGGCGCCGGCGGCCATGCTGCAGGCCACGCCCACCTCGCCCTGGCAGCCGACTTCGGCGCCGCTGATGCTGGCGTTCTCCTTGTAGAGGATGCCGATCGCCGCGGCCGTGAGCAGGAAGTCCTGCACGCCGCGGTCGGAAGCCCCCGGCACGAAGCGCGAGTAGTAGTGCAGCACCGCCGGCACGATGCCGGCCGCGCCGTTCGTGGGTGCCGTGACGACGCGGCCGCCCGCCGCGTTCTCCTCGTTGACGGCCAGCGCGTAAAGGTTGATCCAGTCCAGCACCTGCAGCGGGTCGCGCAGCGCTTCTTCCGGCCGGGCGGTGAGCGCTTCGCGCAACGCCTTGGCGCGGCGCTTCACCTTGAAGCCGCCGGGCAGCGTGCCGCCGGTGCGGCAGCCGCGTTCCACGCAGTCCTGCATCACGCGCCAGATCTTCAGCAGGCCGGCGTCGGTGTCGGCGTCGGGGCGCCAGTGGCGCTCGTTGGCGCGCATGACGTCGGCGATGCTGCCCTTCACTTCGGCCGTTCGCTGCAGCAGTTCCTCGCCGCTGCGGAAGGGCAGCGGCAGCACGGTGGCATCGGGGGCGATCACCTTCTGCTTGGCGCCGTCGGCCATCAGCTCCTCGCTGACCACGAAGCCGCCGCCCACCGAGTAGTAGACCCGGTTCGCGAGTTCCTCGCCCTGTGCGTCGAAGGCCGTGAAGCGCATGCCGTTGGCGTGCAGCGGCAAGGTCTCGCGGCGGTAGAACTTCAGGTCCTCGCGTTCGGCCAGCGCCACTTCGTGCGTGCCGCCGAGCACGATGCGCCCGCTGCCGCGGATGGCCGCCATCAGCGCCGGCACGGCGTCCACGTCCACCGTGTCGGGCTCGTGCCCGGCCAGGCCCAGCAGCACGGCCTTGTCGCTGCCGTGGCCCTTGCCCGTGGCGCCCAGACTGCCATAGAGCTGGCTGAGCACGCGCGCCGTGCGCGGCAGCAGCGCGGCCGACTGCAGGTGGCGCACGAAGAGGCGCGCCGCCCGCATCGGGCCCACGGTGTGGCTGCTGCTGGGGCCAATGCCGATCTTGAAGAGGTCGAAGACGGAGACAGCCATGCTTCAGGCTCCGCCCTGCAGCACACGCTGGACGATGCCGGGCAGTTCTTCCATCAGGTATTCCTTGCGCACGATGGCGCGCACGCCGGCCGTCTCGGCGCGGGCGTGCAGGTCGGCGTCGACATAGCCCGAGCAGATGACCAGCGGCAGCCCCGGGCGCCATGCCCGCAGTTCTCGAGCGAGGTCGAGGCCGGAGCTGTCGGGCATGTTGTGGTCGCTGATCACGAGTTCGAAGTGCCGCTGGCCGTCGCGCAGCAGCGCCAGCGCCTCGCGCGTGCTGGCGGCCGTGCTGACGCTGAAGCCCTGCCGGCTGAGCAGGTTCTCGACGGTGATGCGCATGACCTCGTCGTCGTCGACGAACAGCAGATGGCGCCCTGCGCCCTCGGCCAGCAGCCGCTCGGTCGGCAGCGGCAGCGGCGCGGGCGGCGCATCGCTGCGCGCCGCGGGCAGCCACACATGGAAGGTGGCGCCCTGGCCCGGTGCGGTGTCGACGGTGATCGCACCGCGGTGCTCGGTGACGATGCCGTGCACCACCGCCAGGCCCAGGCCGGTGCCGCTGCCCACCGGCTTGGTGGTGAAGAAAGGCTCGAAGATGCGCGCCCGCGTCGCTTCGTCCATGCCGATGCCGCTGTCGCGCACCCACAGGTGGGCCAGCGGGCCGTCAGGCAGGCCTGCCGGTGCTTCATGGTCGGCCGCGACCGTGGCACCGATCTCGATGACACCCGGTGCGCCCTGCAACGCATGCCAGGCGTTGGTGCACAAGTTCAGGAGCACCTGCTGAACCTGCGTGCCATCGGCCTCGACGTCGGGCAGGCCTTCGTCCAGACGTGCGCGCAGCTGCACGCTCGCGGGCAGGGTGGAGCGCAGCAGGTCCAGTGCGTCGCGCACCAGCGGCGCCAAGGGCTGGCGCTGCGCCGGCGTCGGCTGGCGATGGCTGAAGGCGAGGATCTGCTGCACCAGCAGCCGGGCGCGCAGGGCGCTGCGTTGCACCTGGTCCAGCGCCTGCGTCTGCGCGGGTGCCAGCGGGCCGCTGTCGCGCGCGAGCGCGAGATTGGCGAGGATGGCGCCCAGCACGTTGTTGAAGTCGTGCGCCACGCCGCCGGCCAGCGTGCCCAGCGACTCCAGTTTCTGCGTCTGGCGCAGCGCGTCGTCGGCCTGCTTGCGTTCGATGGCGATGGCCGCCACCTTGGCGACGTCGGCGATGGTGGTGACTTCGGCGGGCGTGGGCTCGTGGATGCGCCGGTGGTACACGCCGAAGGTGCCCAGCACGGCGCCGGCCCGTGAGAGCACGGGCTGCGACCAGCAGGCCGCCACGCCGGCGCGGCGCGCCAGCTCGCGGTAAGGCGCCCAGCGCGGGTCGGTCTCGATGTCGCGCGCCACGGTGCGCTGGCCGCTGAACGCCGCCTCGCCGCAGCTGGCGATGCCGGGGCCGATGGGCAGGCCCTCGGCGGCCTCGTTGAAGAAGGCCGGCAGGCTGGGGGCTGCGCCCATGCGCAGGCAGTGCGCCAACGGGTCGACCAGCATCACGCTGCAGATCACCTCGGGGGCCTCTTCCTCGACGCCGCGGACGATGGCTTCGAGCACGTGGCCCAGCGGCGCTCCGGCCGACAGCAGCGTCATCACGCGCTCGCGGCTGGCGTCGCGGGCGGCCTGGCGCTTGCGCTCGCAGACGTCGGTGACCATGGCCAGCGCGCCGACGAAGCGGCCGTCATCGTCCATCAGCGCCTGGCTGGTGATCCAGGCCCACAGCGGGCTGCCGTCGGCGCGGCGGAAGCGGAATTCGTGGGCTTCGCTCACGCCCGTGCGGGGCCGCTGCATGTACTCGCCCAGGGCCTGCACGGCCTCGGCATCCATGTGGTCGGTGAGCGGTCGACCGAGCATGGCCTCCGGCGTGGTGCCCAGCATCTCGGCCATGCGCGGGTTGGCGAAGGTCGTGAGCGCCTGCTCGTCGATGGACCACACCCCTTCACCGGCCACCGCCACCAGGGCGGCATAACGACGCTCGCAGGCGCGCAGCGCCGCGGCGCCGCGTTCACGGGAGCCCCGCCAGCCAGGGTCCAGGGGATCGTCGGCGGACGGGGTCATCGGGGTGCAGCGCTGGAAGCCCGGGTCAGGAATCGTGGTCGCTGATCGGCACGCAGGAGCAGAACAGGTTGCGGTCGCCGTGCACGTTGTCCACGCGGCCCACCGGCGCCCAGTACTTCTGGCGCTTCAGGCTCGCCACCGGGTAGGCGGCGTCCTCGCGGCTGTAGGCGTGCGGCCAGTCGCTCTTCAGCAGCGCCGAGGCGGTGTGCGGCGCGTTCTTCAGCGGGTTGTCGGCCTGCGGCCATTCGCCGCGCTCGATGCGGGCGATCTCGCCGCGGATGGCGATCATGGCGTCGCAGAAGCGGTCGAGCTCGGCGCGCGGTTCGCTTTCCGTCGGCTCCACCATCAGCGTGCCGGCCACCGGGAAGCTGAGCGTGGGCGCGTGG
>JAEUPH010000033.1 GCA_016790395.1 Rubrivivax sp.
GCGTGCTCGCCGCTGACCGCCAGGTTGTCGATGACGATGTCGTTGTAGGGACGGCGGCCGAGCGTGGTCTTGTCCTTCGTGATCTGGACTTCCTTGATGACCACACCGTCGAGCGAAACCACCAGCTTGCCCATGCCTACCCTCGATTCATTCAGCGTCGAAACGGCCACCAGGACCGCGCTGGCGCAGCCACTCCACCCGAGGCGCGCACCAGAATGACGGAGATATTATCCTTTCCACCCGCATCATTGGCTGCATCGATGAGCGCACGACTGGTCGTTTCAAGCGAGTCGTGTGCCTGCAACACCTGGGCGATGGCCGCGTCCTCGAGCATGTCCGACAGTCCGTCCGAGCACATGAGGAAGATGTCACCCGGCTGAACGTCGTGCTGGTGGGTCTCCAGCAGCACGCTGTCCTCGACCCCCACGGCACGCGTGACGAGGTTCTTGTTGGCCGAGAAGGCTGCCTGTTCAGGGGTGATGAGGCCGGCGTCGATCTGTTCCTGAAGCAGCGAATGGTCTCGCGTGATCTGCTGCAGCTTGCCGGCTCGCAGCCGGTAGCAGCGCGAATCGCCGACATGGCCCAGCAGCACGCGGTCGTCGCGGAACACGGCCACCACCAGCGTGGTGCCCATGCCGGCGTACTGCGGATTGGAGTTGGCGGCGTTGAAGATGGCGCGATTGGCGTTGTCGACGCAGATGTCCATCGCACGGCGCACTTCGGCGTCGCTGGCCTGGCTGCTGGCCTCGCGCAGCCAGCGGCCCAGCTCGGTGCGGATGAAACTGGTGGCCATGTTGCTGGCCACCTCGCCGGCGTTGTAACCGCCCATGCCGTCGGCCAGCACGGCCAGCGACACGCCGTCGTCCGTGGCCACGGAGTCCTCGTTGTTGCTGCGCGAGCGGCCCGGGTCCACCGCAGCATGGATCTCGATCGTCATCGGCACGGGGGCAAGGCGGCGCGGCGGGTTGTGAGCGGTGGGGGATTGTGCATCGGATCCAGCGCCGCGATTCTGCATGGCAACCCAGATCAGGGGGCGGCGGGTAGCGCCAGGGCGCGCAGTACGGCCGCAACTTCCTCGGCATCTGCCGGCCGTTCTGCCGGCCGCTTGGCCAGCAGCCGTTGCACCAGTCGCTCCAGTGCCGGGGAGACGCCGGTGGCCACGGCGGACAAGGGAGGCGCCGCCTGCGTGGCCACCTGCTTCAGCAGCGCACCCATGGTGGCCGCTTCGTGCGGAAGGCGGCCGCTGCGGAGCTGGAAGAGCAGCACGCCCAGCGCGTACAGGTCGCTGCGGGCCGTGGGCAGGTTGCCGGCGAGCTGCTCAGGCGCCATGTAGGCAGGGGTGCCGGGCACGATGCCGGTGCCGGTCTGGGCCGTGTCGCCCGAGCGCGCGAGCCCGAAGTCCACGAGCTTGACGGTGTCGGTGCCCCAGTCCACCAGCACGTTGGCGGGCTTGATGTCGCGGTGCACCACGCCCTGGCGATGCGCATGTGCCAGCGCTCGGGCCACGCGCGCGACAACCCGCGCCAGGACGGGCTCGGGCAGGAGCCTGGCCCGCTCGGCATAGCGCGCGAGGTCACCGCCAGGCACCGCTTCCATCGCGATCCAGCCCGTGGCGCCTTCGGTCCCGACGGCGTGCACCGCCACGATGTCGGGGTGGTGCAGGTGCTGGGCCACCAGGCCGCTGGCGACGAAGGCCTGCTGCGCTTCGGCCAGGCCGCCGCTGGCATCCAGCGGCACGATCTTCAGCGCCACGGGCAGCGCATGGCCATGGCCCTCGGCAAGGTGGACGCTGCCGATCGCCCCCTGGCCGAGTGGCCGCTGAAGGCGCCAGCCGGCCAGGACGGTCGGCGCTGGGGGCTCTTCGGCCACCGGTAGAACTGCCTCAGCCAGCCGCGGCCTGGACGCGACGCCGCTTGATGACGAGCGCGATGATCAGGACCAGCACGGCGCCCACCACGCCGGCCGCGTAGCGGACGTTGTCCAGCACCTCGGGCAGCGCGCCCGGCTTGGCGGCAGGGGTGGTGGGCATGAAGGGCAGCGTCGCAGGGTCGGTGACGGCCATCGTGCCGGCGATCCAGCCCAGCAGCATGCCACCCGCCGGAATGATGATCGGGTAGCGGGCCATCAGCTTGATGACGAGCTGGCTGCCCCAGACGATGATGGGAATCGACACCAGGAGACCGAAGATGACGAGCGGCATCTTGTGGTCCCCGCCGGCACTTTCTGCAGCGCCGGCGATGGCAATGACGTTGTCCACGCTCATCACGAGATCAGCGACGATCACCGTCTTCACGGCGGCCCACAGGCGGTCGGAGGCCTGGATGTCGCCGTGGCCACCTTCGTCGTCCGGCGCGATCAGCTTCACGCCGATCCAGACCAGCAGCAGGGCCCCGACGATCTTCAGGTAGGGCACCGACAGCAGCGTCAGCGCGAAGAAGATCAGGATCACCCGCAGCACGATGGCGCCGGCGGTACCCCAGACGATGCCCTTGGTGCGCAGGTTCGGGGGCAGTTGCCGGCAGGCCAGCGCGATGACCACCGCGTTGTCGCCACCCAGCAGGATGTCGATCATGATGATCTGGCCGACAGCGACCCAGAATTCGGCGTGCATGAACTGGTCCACGGGCGGGCCTTGCGTGCTGGGGTTTCAAGGAAGGCGTGCAGTTTAGTGGCGCCACGGGTGCCGCCCACTGCGGGGACTACGCAGACCGGCGAACCCCAGAAAACAGAGA
>JAEUPH010000057.1 GCA_016790395.1 Rubrivivax sp.
GCCGCCGTGGCCGCGGCCTGCACCGGGTGCAGCTGCCAGGCCCGGCCGGCCAGCGCGGGCACGGTCAGCGTCTGCGCCGAGGTGCCGACGTTGATGAAGTAGGCCAGGCGCTGGAAGCCCGCGCCGGCATAGCCGGTGCCGTCGAGGCTGGCGGCCACCACCGTGGGCACCTGGGCCGAGCCGGTGTTGTGGAAGACCAGCCGCGTGTTGATGTCGGCGGCGGTGCGCAGGCGCAGCAGCGTGCTGCCGGCGCGGATCTTCAGCAGGTCGCGGAAGGCGTCGCGCATCCAGGCGATGTCGGCGGGCTGCGGCTTGATGGCGGCGTTCTGCAGCACCGGACGCAGCAGCGGCCAGTCGGCGCCGTTGTCGCGCTGCGGCGGCAGGCCGGTGGCGAAGAAGTTGTCGTTGGCGCTCCAGTCGATGCGGTTGAACCAGTCGCCGCTGTCGTAGCTGTTCTTGTCCAGGCTCTTGCTGCGCAGCAGGTCCACGCCGGCGTGGAAGTAAGGCGTGCCCTGGGCCAGCACCACGATGGCGGCGCCCAGCAGCTGCACGCGCGCGCGGTCCTCGCGCGAGGTGCCGGCCGGCAGTCGCAGTGCGTTGATGTCGAAGAGGGTCTGGTTGTCGTGGTTCTCGACGTAGTTCACCGCCTCGCCCGGCTGCAGCGCGTAGCCCAGCGCCACGCCGGTGTTGGCCAGGTCCTTCAGCGCCACCACGGTGTCGTTCTGCGTCGTCAGCCGGTAGTCGGCGATGCTGCCGGCCAGCGCACCGCGCACCAGGTCGGCGGCGTTGCGCAGGTCGCTCGCCGGTCGTGTGCCGGCCTGCGCGTTGGGGTCGTACACAAGGCCGTTGATCCAGCCCTGCGCGCTGACGAGGGCCGCGCCGCTGTCGCAGCAACTGCCGCCGCGCACGGCGTCGCGCATCTTGTCGCCGAAGGCGCCGATGCCGGTGCCCCCCAGCTGACCCTGCGCCGCCTGCTGGAAGCGCGCACCGTTCACCACCTCGCCGAAGTTCCAGCCCTCGCCGAAGAGCTGCACCGTGCGGCCGGTGGCGGCGTTCACCCGGGCCTGCAACTGCTCCATCGCGGCGCGCGGCTGGTGGCCCATGAGGTCGAAGCGGAAGCTGGCGATCTTGTACTCGCGCGCCCACAGCACGGCCGAGTCGATCATCAGCTTGGCCATCATCAGGTGCTCGGTGGCCGTGTTGTCGCAGCAGGTGCTGGTGGTGACGGCGCCCACGGCGTCGAGCCGGTGGTAGTAGCCGGGCACGATGCGGTCCAGCACGCTCTTGGGCGACTGGCCGCTGGCGGTGGTGTGGTTGTAGACCACGTCCATGCCCACGCGCAGCCCGGCCGCGTGCAGCGCCATGACCATGCGGCGGAACTCGACGATGCGCCGGGCGCCGTCGGCCGCGTCGCTGGCGTAGCTGCCTTCGGGCGCGTTGAAGTGCCAAGGGTCGTAGCCCCAGTTGAAGCAGTCGCTGCCCGCGGTGGCGGCGATGGTGGCCTGCTGGCTCTCGCTGTCGGCCGCACCGCTGGGAGCGGGCGTGGTGCAGCCGGTCTCGGGCACGCTGGCGATGTCGAACACGGGCAGGAGGTGCACGTCGGTCAGCCCCGCATCGGACAGCGCCTTCAGGTGCTTCATGCCGTTGCTGGCGGTTTCGGTGAAGGCCAGGTACTTGCCGCGGCTCACGGCGCTGACGGTGGGGTCGTTGATGGAGAAGTCGCGCAGGTGCAGCTCGTACACCATCATGTCGGGCAGGGCCTGCACGCGCGCCGGGATGGCCGAGGCGTCCCAGCCTGCCGGCTTCAGAGGGGCCGCGGAGAGGTTGGCGATGTAGCTGCGCTGGCTGTCGGTGTTCAGGCTCACCGAGTACGGGTCGGTGACGAGGTTGCGCACGACGCCGGTGCCGCGCACGAACAGGTCCACGGCGTAGCGGTAATACCCGCCCGACAGATCGCCCGCGCGCTGCGCCGTCCAGACGCCGGTGGCAGCGTCGAAGGCGGCGTCGGTGGTGGCGTCGTCCATCACCACGGCCACCTTCTTCGCCGTCGGCGCCCAGACGCGGAAGCGCGTGTGGCCGCCGACGATGCTGACGCCCAGGTCGGGCACGTCGGCCGCCGCGGCGTAGAGGTCGTCCAGCGCGCCGGGCAGCTGCGCCGTGGTGGCGTTCTGCACGCGGCCGGCGGCGTCTTCCTGCACCAGCACCAGCTGGCCGGCCAGCAGCGCGGGCAGGCGCGGCAGATCGGCGTCCTTGAGCGCAAACACGGGGCCTGCGGCGATCCACTTGAAGCGCGCGGCCACACCGACCGGCACGCTGCCGGTGAAGGCGTCGAGCGTGAGCGCGCCGTCGGCGCCGGTGACCGTGCCGTCCAGCGGCGCGGCAATGCCGCCCGCAGCGGCGTGGTACAGCCGCACGGTGCCCGTGCCGCCCAGCTGCGGCCACTGGATGAGCTGCCGCGTCAGCCAGAAGGCGCGCGCGTCGGCAGTGCTGGCCAGGCGGCCGTCAGGCGCGCCGGCGGCCACCGCGCCGCCACCGCCGCCGCAGGCACTGGCCAGCAGCAGGGCGGCCAGCGCCAGGCCAGGGCGGGCCCACGACAGGGAGATGATGCGACGCATGGCGAAGAAGTCCGGTGATGAAGTCTTGCATCGTATTGAAGCAAAACTACACGCCATACGTGGGACTTACCCGCGCAGCTTTCGCAACCTCCCCATATAGATGTCGAACAATCTGTAGCTGAACTACAACTTTCCGTAGAACACCACCGGCCCGGTGGGCTGGCCGGTGGGTGAGCCCCCCGGCGGCTCCACGCTCACCGCCATGTGGTCGATGCCGCTGCCCTTCAGCCCGCCGGGCAGGCGGCCGCGCGGCAGCACCGTCACGCCATCGGCGCGGATGAGGCCCAGCGAGCTGGGCTTGCCCTTCTCGGGCGCCCACCAGAGTTCGAGCACGCGGTCGGTCTGTAGGGCCACCGGCGTCAGCGGCCGCGCCACCAGCGCCTGGCCGTCGGCGCTGAAGCTGGCGACCACGCCGCCGCTCAGCGCGGGGTCGCCACCGGTGGACTGCAGCACCACCACCACGGGCGGCTCGGCCGGCGCCGGACGGCCCACCAGCGCGGCCATGCCCACCAACCCCGCCAGCGCCGCGCCGGACAAGGCCCGCCACAGGCCCAGGCGCTGCCACCAGGGCAACGGCTGCGGCGTCGGCCACAGGCGGCGCTCGAGGGCCTGCCACACGCGCGCCGGTGGCGGCTCGCCGGGCAGGACCCCGGTCAGCGGCAGCAGCCGGCGCTGCCAGTCGGCCACGGCACGCTGCAGCGCCGGGTGGCCGGGCAGCAAGGCTTCGAAGCGCGCGCGGGCGCGGCCGCGCAGGGTGCCGGCCACGTACTGCGCGGCCAGCGCGTCGGCGAGTTCTCGGCGTCCGTAGTCCATGTCAGTGGCGCCCGGGTGAGCCGAAGCCACTGAACGCCAGCGGCGAGCGGAGTGAGCTTGGGGGTTTCATTTCAGGCTCCTGCGTCCGTCGCGGCGGCGCGTTCCAGGCAGCCCTTCAGGGTCTGCAGGGCTCGCCGCACCCAGCTCTTCACGGTGCCCAGCGGCTCGCGCAGGTGCTCGGCCACCTCGGCGTGGGACAGGCCGTCGAAGAAGGCCAGCGCCACGCTCTGGCGCTGCGGCGGACTCAGGTGCTCCATGCAGCGCGTGAGTTCGCGCTGCTCGCTGGCGCTGTTCAGCAGGTCCATCGGGCCGGGCTCGTGGCTGGGCAGGGCCTCGTGCGGGTCGGGGCGCTCGTCATCGTCGGAGGCCGACAGGCTTTCGGTGCGCGGCTGCGCCTGGGCGCGGCGCAGGCTGTCGATGGCGCGGTTGCGCGCGATGTGCGTCAGCCAGGTCAGCGGCTGGCTGCGCGCGGCGTCGAAGCTGGCCGCCGCCTTCCACACGGAGACGTAGATCTCCTGCAGCAGGTCTTCGGCCATCGCGCGGTCACGCTGGATGCGCAGCACCACGGCGAACAGGTGCGCGCTGGTGCGCTCGTACAGCCGCGCGAAGGCGGCGCGGTCGCCCAGGCCGCTGCGGGCCAGCAGTTGTGCCACTTCACGGCTGCGTTCGCTCCAATCGGCCTCGGCCACGGGTTTCATGCCCACTCCCTACAATCCTGATGATGGCGCTCGACCACCAATTCGTCCTGACGCTGGCCTGCCGCGACACCAAGGGCATCGTGCACGCCGTCTCGGGCCTGCTCTACCAGGCCGGCTGCAACATCATCGATTCGCAGCAGTTCGGCGACCTCGAAGGCGACGATGCCACGGGCCTGTTCTTCATGCGCGTGCACTTCCAGGCGCCGCCGCAGCTGGCCGACGCGGCGACCCTCGGCAAGCTCTTCGAGCACACGCGGCAGCAGTTCGGCATGGACGTTCGCTTCCACGCGCTGGCCGCGCGGCCACGCGTGCTGCTCATGGTCAGCCAGCACGGCCACTGCCTCAACGACCTGCTGTTCCGCTGGAAGAGCGGCTCGCTGCCGGTGGACATCCCGGCCATCGTCAGCAACCACGCCGCCTTCGAGGCCCTGGCCGCCAGCTACGGCATCCCCTTCCACCACCTGCCGCTGGTGGGTGGCAGCAGCGCGGAGACGAAACGCGCGCAGGAGCAGCAGGTGCAAGCGCTGATCGAGGCCGAGCGCGTGGATCTCGTCGTGCTGGCGCGCTACATGCAGATCCTGAGCCCCGAGTTCTGCCGCGTGCTGGCCGGCCGCGCCATCAACATCCACCACAGCTTCCTGCCCAGCTTCAAGGGCGCGCGGCCCTACTTCCAGGCCCATGCCCGCGGTGTGAAGCTGATCGGCGCCACCGCTCACTACGTCACCCCCGACCTCGACGAGGGCCCGATCATCGAGCAGGACGTGCAGCGCGTGGACCATACCCTTTCGGCCGAGGACTTCACCGCCGTCGGCCGCGACGTGGAGTGCGTGGTGCTGGCGCGCGCCGTGCGCTGGCACGTGGAGCACCGCGTGCTGGTCAACGGCCACAAGTGCGTGGTCTTCCGCTGAAGCGACATGCCGCGCCGCCCTGCCCATCCCGTGTCCGGCTCGGCCGACGAGACCGAGGCGCAGTTCTACGAGGCGCTGCAGAAGGGCGACCTGGAGCGCCTGATGGCGCTGTGGGCCGACGACGACGAGATCGTCTGCGTGCACCCCGGCGGCATGCGCGTGGTGGGGCCGGCGGCCATCCGCGCCAGCTTCGCCGCCATCTTCGCCCAAGGCGGCATCCCGGCCGTGCCCGAGCAGGTGCACCGCCTGGCCCTGCTGGGCGGCGCGCTGCACCACCTGATCGAGCGCATCACCGCGCGCGGCGAACGCGGCACGGTGGAACAGGGCTTCGTGCTGGCCACCAACGTCTACGTGAAGACGGGCCTGGGCTGGCGCATTGCCGCCCACCATGCCAGCCCGGCCATGCCCGACGACGCGCAGGTGCTGGCGCTCACGGCCGGCGCCGAAGCGCCGACCACGCTGCACTAGTGGCGCCCGCGGCCATCCACTACCGGGCCCCCGCCTGGTTGCCGGGGGGCAACCTGCAGACGATCTGGGCGGCCACGCTGTCACGCCGCCACCTCGCCGAGCCGCCCGCCTTCACGCGCGAACGCTGGGCCACGCCCGACGGCGACTTCATCGACGTCGACCTCGCCCCGGTGGCCGGCGCGAAGCAGCACCTGGTGCTGTTCCACGGCCTGGAAGGCAGCAGCGCCAGCCAGTACGCGCAGGCCTTTGGCAGCCTGGCGCGGCAGCGCGGCTGGAGCTACGCCGTGCCGCACTTCCGCGGCTGCTCGGGCGAGCTGAACCTGGCGCCGCGCGCCTACCACTCGGGTGATTTCGAGGAGATCGGCTGGATCCTCGCCCGCCTGCGCGAACGCAGCGCGCGGCCGCTGCTGGTGGTGGGCATCTCGCTGGGCGGCAATGCGCTGCTGCGCTGGGCGCAGGAGGCTGGCGAAACGGCCGCGAAGACGGCGGCGGCAGTGGCCGCCGTCTGCTCGCCCATCGACCTCGCCGCCGCCGGCCATGCCATCGACGCCGGTTTCAACTGGCTGGTCTACTCGCGCATGTTCCTGAAGACCATGAAGCCGCGCGCGCTGGCCAAGCTGCGCCAGCACCCGGGCCTGTTCGACGGCGAGAAGCTGCGCCGCGCGCGCACGCTCTACGAGTTCGACAACCTCTTCACCGCACCGCTGCACGGCTTCCGCGACACCGCCGACTACTGGAAGCGCGCTTCGGCCAAGCCGCACCTGGCGCGCATCCGCATCCCGGCGCTGGTGCTCAACGCGCAGAACGACCCCTTCGTGCCCGCGGCCTCGCTGCCCCGGCCCGGCGAGGTGGGCCGCCACGTCACGCTGTGGCAGCCGCGGCAGGGCGGGCATGTCGGCTTCCCCGGCGGCGCGCGCCCGCCCGGCCATGTGTTCACCATGCCCACGGCGGTGGCCGACTGGCTGGTCGCCCACGCCTGACCGGGACGCCAAGCCATGGACGCCATCGTCGAAGCCGCGCTGCGCAAGTGGCCCAACGTGCCGCACTGCTACGGCTGGCTGGCGCTGGACGCGCGCGGCCAGTGGTTCATGCGCGACGAGCGGATCCAGCGCGCCGGCCCCTTCCCGCAGGTGAAGGGCAGCCGCATCGACCACGACAAGCTGCTGGCCTTCATCGGCCGCAATTACGCGCGCGACGAGGCCGGCGCCTGGTTCTTCCAGAACGGGCCGCAGCGCGTCTACGTGGAACTGGAGGCCGCGCCCTGGGTGTGGCGCGTGGACGCCGCGCCCGGCTGGCCGATCACCAGCCACACCGGGCGGCCGGCGCAGCCGCTGGCCTTCTTCACCGACGAAGCCGGGCGCTTGTTCGCCGACTGCGACCTGGGCCTGGGCCTGGTGCACAGCCTGGACATGGGCATCGCCGCACAGGCCGTGGACGACGGCGACTGGGCGCCGCAGGAGGCGCGCTGGGCCGACCTGCTGGCCCGGCACGGCGACGTGCTGAGGCCCGAGCCGGGGACGGTGGGGAAGGCGTAGACGGAAGGCCACGCTGCGCATACGCAGCGGTGGCCGCCTTGGATGCGTCTTGCGCCGCGCTCAGGACGCCTTCTTGCTGCTCATCGGCGGCAGCCGGCCCAGGTGCACGCCGGTGTCGTTCAGCAGCACCTGGCCGGTGATGATGGGCGCGCCTTCCAGCAGGTAGATGACGGTCTCGGCCACTTCGTCGGGCGTGGACACCTTCTTCAGCGGGCTCAGTTCCGTGCCCACCTTCACCGTGGCCTCGTAGCGCGCGTCGTCCAGGCCGGCCTTGAGCCAGCGCGTCTGGATCATGCCCGGGCACACCGCATTGACGCGGATCTCCGGCCCCAGCGTCAGCGCCAGCGACTTGGTCAGCATGTTCAGCGCCGCCTTGCTGGAGGCATAGGCCATCGACGACGCGATGCCCGTCACGCCGCCGATGGACGACACCATCACCACCGAGCCCGCGCCCTGCGCCTTCATGGCCGGCGCGCAGGCGCGCACCATCTGGTAGGCGCCCACCACGTTGACGCGGTAGATGGCGAGGAAGTCGTCGGCCGACAGGCCGTCCAGTTCCTCGTAGGGGTTGAACTTGGTGCGCGCGGCGTTGCTCACCAGGTAGTCGATGCGGCCCCAGGCTTCGAGCGCGGCCTTGGCCATGCCCTGGCAGGCCTCGTCCTGGCCCACGTCGCCCTGGAACACGATGACCTCGGCGCCCGCCTGGCGGCACAGCGCGGCGGTCTCCTCGGCCTCGGCCTGGCTCTTGGTGTAGTTGATGACGACGTTGCAGCCGCGCTGCGCGAGTTGCACGGCGCACGAGGCGCCGACGCCGGTGGCCGAGCCGGTGACGATGGCGGTCTTGCGGGATGAAGGCATGGCAGTGGGTCCTGTTCGGCAGGCCCGCAGCAGCACATCCGGCGCAGGCCGATCGGGCATGTTCAAGCCACGGGGCCGGTGCGCACGACGCCCGCACCGAGGCTGTCCGCAACGCGGATGCGCGTCGACGCGCGCTTGTCGCTGCCGCGCGCGTGGCGTCCAGTGCGCCCTTCGACCACACCGGCGCGAGGGCGATTCGATGAGCAGCGGCGACATGCGCAGCTACCTGCAGCAACTGGAATCCGAAGGCCAGCTGCGCCACGTGGACGCACCGCTGTCCACCGGCCCCGGCAACCAGGACATGCAGCCGCTGATGCGCGCGCTGTGCGACAAGGCCGGGCCGGCGCTGGTGCTGCAGAACCTGGAAGGCAGCAACACGCCCGGCGTGCCGATGCTGTTCAACCCCTTCGGCACGCGCGAGCGCACGGCCATGACCATCGGCGAGCGCGAGTGGCGCAACGCCAAGATCAAGCACGCCGATCTCGCCGCGCACCCGGAGCGCTGGATCAAGCCCGTGCTGGTGCCGCGCGAGGCCGCGCCCTGCAAGGACGTCGTGATCCGCGGCGACGACATCGATCTTTCGAAGCAGCTGCCCGAGGTCTTCTTCGGCAAGGAAGGTGCTTCCTACATCTGCGGCGCCGTCACCGTCTCGCACGACATCGACACCGGCGCGCGCAACGTCGGCTGGTACCGGCTGGCGCAGTTCCACCGCGCCAGCCATCCG
>JAEUPH010000065.1 GCA_016790395.1 Rubrivivax sp.
CCGGCAAAGGATGTCGTGGCATGTCGCCGCGGCTGCCTCGTTGCGCAGGCTGCGCGCAAGAGGGGTCGAAAGGCCCATGGAAGGAGTGGTTCGCATGGCTGACCGCAAGGGCTCGATTTCGGGCCTCACTGACGAGGAAGCTCAGGAGTTCCACCGGTACTGGGTTCAGGGGTTCGTGGGATTCACGGCTGTGGCCGTGGTCGCACACCTGCTGGTCTGGATCTGGCGGCCCTGGCTCTAGTCGATCGGAGGAGATGTCCATGACACCCAGGCAGTTCGCACCGGCACGCGGGTCGGCGGAGGGGGCGAGGTCCGCCTCGTTCATCGCCATCTTCATGGTGGCGTTCGTGGTCTTCGCGGCCATCGCGCTGGTCGGGCAGGTGCTGGGATGGCATTGGCGCTCCTGGTTGCCCGGAGCCGAGGGCGTGAAGTCGATGACCGGGGGCGTCAAGTCCGCGGTCTACACCTTCATGTCCCATCTGCAATAGGAGAGAAATGTATGTGGCGTATCTGGAGGCTCTACGACCCGCTTCGTGCGCTGGTCGTGCAGGGGATCGGCCTGTTCGGCATCGCAGTGATGATTCACCTCATCCTGCTGTCGACGCCGACCTACAACTGGCTCGATGGCCCCAACGCCGCCGCCGTCAAGGCCGCGGCTGCCAAGAAGTAGGAGCAAGCCGACTTCCTCGGCTATTTGGGCAGGCCCGTCGCGGCCTCGAGGTCACACCGCGCGGCCGTGCCGTGCCTGCCCCCTTTCTCCCTGTTCTCGTGGTTCGAATGAATTCTCAACCCGGGTGCGCGTTCGAAGGTGCCGATGCACCTGCGCCGCACGCGGCAAAGGACGGCTGACATGGCCATGCTGAGTTTCGAGCGCAAGTACCGCGTGCGCGGCGGCACGCTCGTCGGCGGCGACCTCTTCGATTTCTGGATGGGGCCGTTCTACGTCGGCTTCTTCGGCGTCGTCGGGGCGTTCTTCACCTTCGTCGGCGTCGCGATGATCCTCTGGGGCGCGGCGCTCGGACCGACCTGGAACCTCTGGCAGATCAACATCGCGCCGCCGGACCTGAAATACGGCCTCGGCCTCGCGCCGCTGCGCGAAGGCGGCATCTGGCAGGTGGTCACGGTGTGTGCCATCGGCGCGTTCTGCAGCTGGGCGCTGCGCGAGGTGGAGATCTGCCGCAAGCTCGGCATGGGTTACCACATCCCCGCGGCCTTCGGCATGGCCATCTTCGCCTACATCACGCTGGTGGTCATCCGCCCCGTGCTGCTGGGCGCCTGGGGGCACGGTTTCCCGTACGGCATCTACAGCCACCTCGACTGGGTCAGCAACGTCGGCTACCAGTACCTGCACTTCCACTACAACCCGGCGCACATGCTGGCGATCACGTTCTTCTTCACGACGACGCTGGCGCTGGCGGCCCACGGCTCGCTGATCCTGTCGTCGACGAACCCGAAGAAGGGCCAGCCCATCAAGGGCACCGACGAAGAGGACACCTTCTTCCGTGACCTCGTCGGCTACTCGGTCGGCATCCTGGGCATCCACCGCGTGGGCCTGTTCATCTCGCTGGCCGCGGTCTTCTTCAGCGCGGTGTGCATCGTGATCAGCGGTCCGTTCTGGACGCGCGGCTGGCCCGAGTGGTGGGGCTGGTGGCTGGCGCTGCCGATCTGGAAGTAGACGTCGCCGCTAGAACAACAGGAGAGATCGATGATCCAGTATCAAAACCTGTTCACCGCGGTGCAGGTCACGGGACCGGTGCAGTCCGGCGTGCCGCTGCCACCGGGTGACGAAGAGCGGCTGATCAAGCCCTTCTTCTGGCACCTGATGGGGCGCATCGGCAATGCGCAGATCGGCCCCATCTACCTCGGGCCGCTGGGCCTGGCGTCGCTGATCCTCGGCACGCTGTCCTTCAACATCATCGGCTTCAACATGCTGGCCCAGGTGAACTGGAGCCCGGTGCAGTTCGTCAAGCAGCTGTTCTGGCTGGCGCTGGAACCGCCGCCGCCCGCCTACGGGCTGAGCTTCCCGCCCATGAACCAGGGCGGCTGGTGGCTGCTCGCCGGCGGCCTGCTGACAGCCTCGATGCTGCTGTGGTGGGCCCGCACCTACCGGCGTGCGCGCCAGCTTGGCCTGGGCACGCACCTGGCCTGGGCCTTCCTCTCGGCGATCTGGCTGTTCCTGGTGCTGGGCTTCTTCCGCCCGGTGCTGATGGGCAGCTGGTCGGAAGCCGTGCCCTTCGGCATCTTCCCGCACCTGGACTGGACAGCCGCCTTCTCGCTGCGCTACGGCAACCTCTTCTACAACCCGTTCCACGCGCTGTCGATCGCCTTCCTCTACGGATCGACCCTGCTCTTCGCCATGCACGCCGGCACCATCCTGGCGGTCAGCAAGTTCGGCGGCGAGCGCGAGATCGAGCAGATCGTCGACCGTGGCACGGCCACCGAGCGCGCCGCACTCTTCTGGCGCTGGACCATGGGCTTCAACGCGACGATGGAATCCATCCACCGCTGGGGCTGGTGGTTCGCCGTGCTGTGCCCGCTGGTGGGGGGCATCGGCATCCTGCTGACCGGCACGGTGGTCGACAACTGGTACCTGTGGTCCGTGAAGCACGGCGTCGCACCCGGCTACCCGGCGCCCATACCGGCCATCATCGACCCGGCCACGCTGCAGGGAGTCAAGCCATGAGCCGCATCCTTCGCATCGCTTCGGCACTCGCGTTCGGCGCCCTGGCCCTGGCCGGTTGCGAGCGTGGCGTGCCCGTCGAACGGCCGCCGATGAACAGCCAGCAGACGGGCTACCGCGGCACGGGCATGGTGCAGATCACCAACCCGCGCATCGTGGCGCCGGTGCTGGCCCGCCAGACCTTCCCCGAGCCGCTGCCGGCGGTGCCCGCCGACGGACCGACCGCCAGGCAGGTGTACCAGAACGTGCAGGTGCTGGGCGACCTGCCGGTGGCCGAATTCACGCGCACGATGCTGGCCATCACCGCCTGGATCGCGCCGGCCGAAGGCTGCAACTACTGCCACAACCCGCAGAACCTGGCCGAGGACGCCAAGTACACCAAGGTGGTGGCGCGCCGCATGATCGAGATGACGCAGCGCGTCAACGTCGACTACACCAAGCACCACAACGGCACCGGCGTCACCTGCTGGACCTGCCACCGCGGCAACGCGGTGCCGGCCGGCGTGTGGTTCACGGCACTGCCGAACAAGCGCAGCGCAGGGCTGATCGGCGACGACGCCGGCCAGAACATCGCCGCCGCCACGGTGGGCTGGACCTCGCTGCCCTACGACCCCTTCACGCCCTACCTCAGCGGCAAGGCCGACCCGGACATCCGCGTCTACGGCCCCACCGCCCTGCCCGGCGCCAACCGCCACTCCATCAAGCAGGCCGAGCACACCTACGGGCTGATGATGCACATGTCGGGCGCCCTGGGCGTGAACTGCACCTTCTGCCACAACACGAACTCCTTCGCGTCGTGGGATGGCCCGGTGCAGCGCGTCAACGCCTGGTACGGCATCCGCATGGTCGGTGACCTCAACGCCAACTACATGAAGCCGCTGACCGACAAGTTCCCGGCCTCGCGGCGGGGCCCGGGCGGCGACGTGGCGAAGATCAACTGCACCACCTGCCACCAGGGCGTGAACAAGCCGGTGAACGGCGCCAAGATGGCCAAGGACTACCCGGCCCTGCTGAAGGTGGCCATGGTCGCGGCTGCGCCGGCCGACATGGCGCCGGACATCAACGGCCTGCTCGCGAAGGTGCTGTTCGACACCGGCAAGGCCACGCTCGGGCCCCAGGGCGAGGACGCGGTGAAGAACGCCGCCGCCGTGCTGGTGAAGAGCCCGGCCGTCAAGGTGGCGATCTCCGGCTTTGCCGACAAGACCGGCAAGCCCGACGCCAACCTGGAACTGGCCAAACAGCGTGCCTTCGCCGTGCGCGACGCCCTCAAGTCGGCCGGTGTCGCCGAGGCCCGCATCACGCTGAAGAAGCCCGAGTTCGCGATCGGGGGCGTCGAGAGCGATGCGCGGCGCGTGGAGATCAACGCCGCCAAGTGAGCGAACCATGAGCGATTCCGGCCCGGTGGCGGCGCTCGTCCTGATCGACGCCACCTCCAAGCTGTGGGCCTGGGCCCGGCTGGTGAAGGGCCGGCACGCGCTGCGCGGCACGCCCGGCCTGCTCTTCAGCAAGGTGCTGGGCAGCGGGTACGAAGGCGGCTTCGGCCTCAGGCCCAGCGCCACGCGCGGTGGGCTCTTCTGCGTCTTCGACCGCGAGGCCGCGGCCCGCAGCTTCCTCGACGCTTCGCCCACGCTCGCCGCCTACCGCGCGCACGCGCGCGAAATCTGCACCGTGCTGCTCAAGCCCTATGCCAGCCGCGGCAGCTGGGACGGCATGACGCTGGCCGCCACGGCCACGCCGCCTGCCGGGGGCCCGGTGGCCGCGTTGACGCGTGGCTCCATCCATCCGCTGCGCGCCGCCTCGTTCTGGCGCATGGCGCCGGCGGCGCAGGTGGCCGTGGAAGCCGCCGAAGGCTGCCGGCTGGGCGTGGGCCTGGGCGAGGCGCCGCTGCTGCGCCAGGCCACCTTCAGCATCTGGGACAGCGTGCCCGCGATGGATGCCTATGCGCGCCAAGGCGCGCACCTGGCGGCGGCCCAGGCCTCCCGGCGGCGCGGGCACTTCTCGGAGTCGATGTTCGTCCGCTTCGTGCCGGAAGGCCTGCAGGGCGTGTGGCGCGGGCGACACTATGCATGAGCCGGCGCGCACGCCGCGCGTGGTGATCGTCGGCGCCGGCATCGGCGGCCTCGTCACGGCCCTGCTGCTGGCCCACCGGGGCCTGCGCGTGCAGGTGCTGGAAGCCGCCGCCACGCCAGGCGGCAAGATGCGCCAGCTGCACCCCGGCGGCCAACCCGTCGACGCCGGGCCCACCGTGCTGACGATGCGCTGGATCTTCGAGGCCATCTTCCGCGAGGCCGGCGTGGAGCTGGCCGACGTGGTCGGTCTGCGGCCCCTGTCGGTGCTGGCCCGCCACGCCTGGGGCGATGGCGGCGGTGCCGACCGGCTGGACCTCTTCGCCGACCGCGCGCGCAGCGCCGACGCCATCGGCCGCTTCGCCGGCCGTGCCGAGGCCGGTCGCTTCCTGGCCTTCTGCGACGAGGCGCGACGCGTCTACCGCACGCTCGAAGGTCCCTACATCCGCTCGCCCAAGCCCAGCGTGCCGGGGATGATCGCCGCGCTGGGCCCGCGTGGCCTGGCGCAGCTCACGGCGCTGGGGCCCCTCACATCGCTGGCCAGCCTGCTGGCCCGGCGCTTCCAGGACCCGCGGCTGCGCCAGCTGTTCGGCCGTTATGCCACCTACTGCGGTGCTTCACCCTGGGCCGCGCCGGCCACGCTGCTGCTGGTGGCCCAGGTGGAGATGGACGGCGTGTGGACGGTGACCGGTGGCATGCATGCGCTGGCGCAGGCCGTGGCGCGGCTGGCGGCCGAGCGCGGGGCCGAGTTCAGCTACGGCGCCACCGCGACAGAGATCGTCGTCACCCGGGGCCGCGCCAGCGGCGTGCGCACCGCCGACGGACGCTTCCATGAAGCCGATGCCGTGGTCTTCAACGGCGATGCCGATGCACTGGCCCAGGGCCACCTGGGCAGCGCCGCAAGACAGGCCGTGCCGCCGCGGCGCGCCGGCGACCGCTCGCTGTCGGCCCTGACGGCCTGCGTGCTGGCCCGCACCCAGGGCTTCCCGCTGACACGGCACAACGTGTTCTTCCAGAACGACTACGCCGCCGAGTTCCGCGATGTCTTCGAGGCCGGCCGCCTGCCGCGTGCCGGCACGGTCTACGTCTGCGCGCAGGACCGCGGCGACGAGGCCGCCGACCCCGGCCGGCCCGAACGGCTGCTGCTGCTCGTCAATGCCCCGCCCAACGGTGACCGCGTCGCCGCCGACCCGCTGGAGATCCAGACATGC
>JAEUPH010000073.1 GCA_016790395.1 Rubrivivax sp.
GCGCCAGCGACTCCGAGACCCGCGCCCGCGCGGGCGATCCCACCGCGCTGCGCCTGTGGCTGCGGCTGCTGGCCTGCACCAACCTCGTCGAAGCCCCCCTGCGCCGCCGCCTGCGCGAGCAGTTCGATGGTTCGCTCCCCCGCTTCGACCTCATGGCCCAGCTCGACCGCGAACCGGCAGGCATGAAGATGCGAGAACTGTCCCGGCGTCTGATGGTCACCGGCGGCAACGTCACGGGCCTCACGGACCGGCTGGTGGAGGAAGGCCTGGTGCGCCGCCGCGAGGATCCGAACGACCGCCGGGCCACCAGCGTGGCCCTCACCGCCGAGGGTCGTCGCCAGTTCCGCACCATGGCGCAGGCGCACGAGGCCTGGGTGCGCGAGATCTTCAGTGGCCTGGACGCAGCGCAACAAGCGCAACTGTTCGAACTGCTCGGGCAGCTCAAGGCCACGCTGCCACGCCCCTGAACGGCGCCGGCTTCAGCGCCCTTCGGCCAGCACCTCGCGGCCGATGATCAGGCGCTGCACCTCGGTGGCGCCTTCGTAGATGCGCAGGGCGCGGATCTCCCGGTACAGGCTTTCCACCGCCGAGCCGCGCCGCACGCCCAGGCCACCGTGCATCTGCAAGGCGCGGTCGATGACCTGCTGTGCGTTCTCGGTGGCCACCATCTTGGCCATGGCGGCCTCGCGCGTGGTGCGCGTGCCCTGCACGTCGCGCTGCCAGGCGGCGCGGTAGGTCAGCAGCGCAGCGGCGTCGATTGCCGCCGCCATGTCGCCGAAGGCGGCCTGCGAGAGCTGGAAGTCGGCCAGCATCTGGCCGAACATCGGCCGGGCCCTGGCGTGCGCCAGCGCTTCGTCCAGGGCCCGCCGAGCGAAGCCCAGGGCCGCCGCGGCCACCGAGGCGCGGAAGATGTCCAGCGTGCGCATCGCCAGCTTGAAGCCTTCGCCGGGCGCGCCCAGCAGGTTCGCCTTCGGCACGCGGCAAGCCGCGAAGTGCAGCCGGGCCAGGGGGTGCGGGGCGATGAGCTCGATGCGTTCGGCGATGTCCAGCCCCGCGCTGTCGGCCGGCACCACGAAGGCGCTGATGCCCCGCGTGCCGGGGGCCTCACCGGTGCGCGCGAACACGCAGTAGAAGTCGGCGATGCCGCCGTTGCTGATCCAGGTCTTCTCGCCGTCGAGCACGTAATGGCTGCCTTCGTCGCGTGCCGTGCAGGACATCGCCGCCACGTCCGAGCCTGCGCCAGGCTCGCTCAAGGCAAAGGCCGCGATGGCCTCGCCGCGTGCCACCTTCGGCAGCCATGCGGCCTGCAGCGCCGGGCTGCCGGCCAGGCTGACAGGCCCGCTGCCCAGGCCCTGCATCGCGAACGCGAAGTCGGCCAGGCCGTCGTGTCGCGCCAGGGTCTCGCGGCAGACCACCAGCGCGCGCGAATCGATCGCGACGGACGCCCCGCCGCAGGCCGCTGGCACGCAGTGGCGCAGGAAGCCTGACGCCCCAAGTGCACGCACCAGCTCGCGGCACGCAGCGTCGGTGTCGGCATGGTCGAGGTGCTGAAGTTGCTGGCCGGCCCAGGCGTCCAGTTCGCCGGCCAGCGCGCGGTGCGCGTCGTCGAAGAAGGGCAGCGCCAGGTGCGCCAGGCGCGACACGGTCAGTTCCCCTCGAACTTCGGTGCCTGCTTCGCCGCGAAGGCGTCGAAAGCACGCTTGAAGTCCTGCGTCAGCATGCACAGGGCCTGCGCCTGGGCCTCGCTCTCGATGATCTCCTCGATGCCCATGGCCCACTCCTGGTTGAGCATGGTCTTGGTCACCGTGTGCGCGAAGTACGGGCCGTCGGCCAGCGCTTGCGCCAGGGCCTGCGCCTTGGCCAGCAACTCGTCGCGGC
>JAEUPH010000088.1 GCA_016790395.1 Rubrivivax sp.
CGGGTGGCGCGACTTCGGGTGCGCGCGCTCGCCTTCCACGGTGGTGTTCGGGTCGGCGAACTGCACGAAGATCATCTCGGTGTCGCCACCGGGCGCGAAGTCGGCACGGCCGGTGCCGCTGGCTTCCATGCGCTTGAGCACCTCGTCCTCGAGCTGGATGTTCCAGGCGAAGTCGAACTCGCCCGTCTGCAGCACGGCGCGCGCGGCCGAGGCGGAGTCACCGCCGCCCTTGATCTCCACGGTGTCGAAGTGCGGCCGCAGCGGCTGGTGGTAGTTCGGGTTCAGCGCGCCGCGCACCAGGTCGGCCGGCTTGAAGTCGACGAAGCGGTAGGGGCCGGTGCCCACCGGCTTCAGATTGGCCGGCGCCTCGCGCGACTTCGCGCCCTTGAAAGGCGCGAACAGGTGCTGCGGCACCAGCAGCACGGTGCTGCCGCGCCCCCACAGGGCCGTGGGGCGCTTGAAGACCACGCGCACCGTCAGCGCGTCCACCTTCTCCACCGCCTTCACGTTGTCGTAGCTGCCGATGGTGACGGCCGCGGTGGCGGGGTCGGTGGCGTACTGCCAGTTGAAGACCACGTCATCGGCGCTGAAGGGCTTGCCGTCGTGCCAGGTGACGCCGGCCCTGAGCTTCCAGGTGACGCTGCGCCCGTCGGCCGCGATGCCGCCGTTCTCGCGCGTGGGCACGGCCGCGGCCAGCACAGGCACCGGGTTGCCGTTGACGTCGTAGCGCAGCAGCGACTCGTAGAACAGCCAGCAGCCTTCCTGGTCCTTGGCGCCCACCGCGAAGTGCGGGTTCAGCAGCGTGGGCCCTTGCCACAGCAGCAGCTTCAGCGCGCCGCCACCGCCGCGCTTTGCCGGCTTGTAGGGCGGGATGGCCACGGTCTGCGCCAGGCCCTGCTGTGCCAGCAGCAGCTGCGCCGCGGGTGCGGCCACGCCCCAGGCGGCCAGGCGCGCGACGAAGCCGCGGCGCGAGAGCGCGCCGGACCGCACCGCGCGCAGCGCGGCGCGCAGATCGCCTTCGATCGCCGCCAGCGGCTTCATGCCTCGCGGTACCAGTCAGGCAGCATCGCCATGTCGTTCTGCCACGCCGACAAAGGCGCGCGGATCTTCGCGCCGAAGCAGCGCGTGGTGCTGCGCGCCAGGAAAGGGATCACGTGGCCGTCGGCCGTGACCATCTCGTTCATGCGCACGAAGAGCGCGGCGCGCTTGATGGGGTCGAGCTCGGTCTCGCTGGCGCGGTAGAGCGCGTCGTACTCGGACAGTTGCAGCCGCACCAGGTTGTTGCCCAGCCACTTGTTGGCCTTGCTGCAGGCTTCCCAGGAGACGAAGCTCTGCGCCATGCCGTCGGGGTCGGGGCTGTTGTTCGTCCAGTTGTAGGTCTGCATGTCGGCGTAGAACTTGCCGTAGGTGTCGGGGTTGCCGACGTCCGACGAGAAGAACACCGCCGAAGGCACGGCCTTCAGCTCGATGCGGATGCCGGCCTTCTCGGCCGTGGCCTTGTAGGCCGACTGCAGCTTCTGCGTCACCGAGCCGATGGCGCCCTGGAACAGGAAGCTGAGCTTGCGGCCGCCTTTCTCGCGCACGCCGTCGGCACCGGGCTTCCAGCCGGCGGCGTCGAGCACCTGCCTGGCCTTCTCGATGCTGAACTCGGGCGCGGGCGCGCTGCCGCGGTAGCGCGCGGGCTGGTTGATGAAGTAGTGCGTGGCCACGCCCTGGCGGCCGTAGATGAAGGCCTGGAACGACGCGCGGTCCACCAGCAGGCCCATCGCGCGGCGCACCGCGGGGTCGCTGAACGCGGGGTGGCGCGTCTTCGGGTGGGAACGTTCACCGTCGACCTCCTGCGCCGGGTCGCAGACGTTCAGGTAGACGGCGCTGGTGCTGCTGCCGGTGGTCAGTTCCACACGGCCCTTGCCGCCGGCTTCCATGCGCCTGAGCACGTCGTCTTCCACCAGCAGCGAGCCGGCGTAGTCGTACTCGCCGGTCTGCAGCACGGCGCGCGCAGCGCTGGTGGCGTCGCCGCCGCCCTTCATCTCCAGGCGGTCGAAGAAGGGGCGGTGGGGCAGGTGGTAGGTCGGGTTGAGTTCGGCGCGCAGCAGGTCGCCGGGCTTGAACTCCTGGAAGCGATAGGGCCCCGTGCCCACGGGCCTGAGGTTGTTCGGCGCGTCGCGCGACTTGCCGCCGACGTAGGGCGCGAACAGGTGGCGCGGGATCAGGAAGGTCTGCGAGTACAGGCCGGGCCAGAAGGGCGAGGGCTTGTCGAAGACCACGCGCACCGTGTGCGCGTCCACCTTCTCCAGCTTCAGGCCGCGGTAGTTGCCGATGGTGACCGTGGCCGCGGCGGTGTCGATGGCGTACTGCCAGTTGAAGAGCACGTCGTCGGCGGTGAAGGGCGCACCGTCGTGCCAGGTGACGCCCTTCTTCAGCCGCCACAGCACGCTCTTGCCGTCGGCGGCCAGGCCACCGTTGGCGCGGCTGGGCACCTCGGCCGCCAGCACCGGCACCAGGTTGCCGTCGGCGTCCCATTGCGCCAAGGGCTCGTAGAAGATGCGCGAGCCGGTGTTGTCCTTCAGCCCGGTGGCGAAGTGCGGGTTCAGCAGCGTGGGCGCCTGCCACTCCAGCAGCTTGAGCGTGCCGCCACCACCGCGCTTCGCGGGCTTGTAGTCGAAGGCCGGCGCGGCCTGCGCCACCCCGGCGTCCAGCAGCAGGAAGCCGGCCGTCGGCGCCGAGACACCGAGGGCGCCGAGCCGGGCGATGAACTCGCGGCGCGGCAGGGCGCCCTCGCGCACCTGCTCGGTCCACCGGCGCAGTCGGCGCTCCAGCCTGCCGCTGGCGCTTCGGGAGTGGGTCACTGTTCCCTGTGCCAGTCGGCCAGCGTGGCCGTGTCCACCGACCAGCCCGAGATCGGCGCCACCAGCTTGTTGGCCACGCCCGAGACGTTGTGGCGCGCCATCAGCGGGATCAGGTAGCCGTCGTTGCAGACGAGGTCGTTCATGCGCACGAAGAGGGCGGCGCGCTTGACGGGGTCGAGTTCCACCTCGGCCGCGCGGTAGGTCTTGTCGTACTCGTCGTTGCGCCAGCGCAGCAGGTTCACGCCCAGCCACTTGTTGGCCTTCTCGGCGATCTCCCAGCTGGCGAAGCGCTGCATGTGGCGGTCGGGGTCGGGCCGGCCCTGTGCCACGTTGTACATCTGCATGTCGGCGTAGAACTTGCCGTAGGTGTCGGGGTTGGCGACGTCGGAGCTGAAGTACACGCTGGCCACCACGGTCTTCAGTTCGATGTCGATGCCGGCCTTGGCGCAGGCCTGCTTGACGATGCCCTGCACCTTCTGCCGTGGCGCGTTGATGCTGGTCTGGAACAGGAACTTGAGCTTCCTGCCGCCCTTCTCGCGGATGCCGCCTTCGCCCCGCTTCCAGCCCGCGCCCTCCAGAAGCGCATTGGCCTTCTCGACGCTGAACTCGGCCTTGCGGTTGGGGCTGCGGAAGCGCGCCGGGTTGTTGATGAAGTTGGGCGTGGCCATGCCGGCACGGCCGAAGATGAACTCCTGCACCGCGCCCCGGTCCACCAGCAGGCCCAGAGCCTGGCGCACGGCGGGGTCGCTGAAGGCGGGGTGCTTCGTGGAGTGGTGCGAGCGTTCGCCCTGCACGTCCACGGCGGGGTCGGTGCAGTTGAGGTAGAGGGCCTCGGTGCTGCCGCCCAGGGCGAAGTTGACGCGGCCCTTGCCGCCGGCTTCCATGCGCTTGAGCACCTCGTCTTCCACCAGCAGGTTCCAGGCGTGGTCGAACTCGCCGCTCTGCAGCACGGCGCGTGCGGCGCTGGTGGCGTCGCCGCCGCCCTTGAGCTCGATGCGGTCGAAGAAGGGCTTGTTCGGCTGGTGGTAGTTCGGGTTCAACTCGGCGCGCAGCATGTCGCCCGGCTTGAAGTCGACGAACTTGTAGGGCCCGGTCCCCACGGGCTTGAGGTTCGCCGGTGCCTCGCGCGACTTCGCGCCGAGGTAGGGCGCAAACAGGTGGCGCGGGATCATCTGCACGGTGCTGTAGCCGCCCGGCCAGAAGGGCGCCGGCTTGGCGAAGACGAAGCGCACGGTGTGCGTATCGAGCTTCTCCACCTTCACGCCTTCGTAGTTGCCGCCGGTGACGGCCGCGGTGGCGTCGTCGGTGGCGAACTGCCAGTTGAAGAGCACGTCGTCGGCCGTGAAGGGCGCGCCATCGTGCCAGGTGACCCCCCGCTTGAGCTTCCAGGTCACGCTGCGGCCGTCGGCCGCGATGCCGCCGTTCTCGCGGCTGGGCAGTTCGGCCGCCAGCACCGGCACGAGGTTGGCTTCGGCGTCCCAGTAGGCCAGCGGCTCGTGGAAGATGCGCGAGCCTTCCTCGTCCTTGGTGCCGGTGGCGAAGTGCGGGTTCAGCAGCGTGGGGCCCTGCCAGTACAGCATGCGCAGCAGGCCGCCGCCGCCGCGCCGGGTGGGTTTCCAGGCGCTGGCCGGCGTCTGCGCGATGCCGGCGTCCAGCAGCATCAGACTGGCCATGGGCGCGGCCACGCCCATCGCGCCCAGCCGGCCCAGGAACTCGCGCCGCGGCAGGCGGCCTTCACGGACTTGTTCGATCCAGCCCCGCAAACGACGCTCGTGCTTCATGCTTCGCGGTACCAGTTCTGGAGGGAGGAAAAGTCGAGGTCCCAGCCGGTGAGCTGCGTCACCAGTTTCAGCGTGGCGCCGCGCACACGTGGGCGGCTGATCAGCGGGATGATGATCCCGTCCTTCACCGGCAGGTCGTTCAGCTTGATGAACAAGGCCGTGCGCTTGATGGGGTCGAGTTCGGTCTCGGCCATCGCGAAGGTGCGGTCGTACTCCTCGTTGCGCCAGCGCGAGATGTTCCGGCCCAGCCACTTGTTGGCCTTGCTGCTGACTTCCTTGCTGAGGTACTGGTCCATGAAGCGCTCGGGGTCGGGCTGCGTCATGGTGGTGGTGTACATCTGCATGTCGGCGTAGAACTTGCCGTAGGTGTCGGGGTTGGCGACGTCGCTGCTGAAGAACACGCTGCCGGTGACCGACTTCAGCTCCAGCTCGATGCCTGCCTTCTGGCAGCTCTGCTTGATGATCTGCTGCGTCTTCTGGCGCGTGGCGTTGATGCTCGTCTGGTAGACGAACTTCATCTTGCGGCCGCCCTTCTCGCGGATGCCGTCGCCGCCGCGCTTCCAGCCCGCGGCGTCCAGCAGGGCATTGGCCTTGTCGATGTTGAACTCGAACTTGTTGTTCGGGCTGCGGTACTTGCTCGGGTTGTTGACGAAGTTCGCCGTGGCCACGCCGGTGCGGCCGTAGATGAACTCCTGGATGCCCTGCCGATCGCACAGCAGCGCCATGGCGGCGCGCACCTGCGGGTCGGTGAAGGCGAAGTGCTTCGTGTTGATGTGCGAGCGCTCGCCCTCCACCTCCGTCACCGGGTCGGTGATGTTCAGCAGCATGAACTCCACGTCGCCGCTGGGCACGATGTAGGCCTTGCCCTTGCCGCCGGCCTCCAGGCGCTTGAGCACCTCGTCTTCCACCTGCAGGTTCCAGGCGTAGTCGAACTCGCCCGTCTGCAGCACGGCACGCGCCGCGCTCACGGCGTCGCCGCCGCCCTTCATCTCGATGGTGTCGAAGAAGGGACGGTTGGGCATGTGGTAGTTGGCGTACAGCTTGCCGCGCACCATGTCGCCGGGCTTGAAATCCACGAACTCATAGGGGCCGGTGCCCACGGGTCGCAGGTTGGCAGGCGCCTCGCGCGACTTGGCGCCGACGAAGGGCGCGAACACATGCTTGGGGATGATCATGCCCTCGGCGGCGACGAAGGCCGTGGCCCAGAACGGCGTGGGCTTGGCGAAGGTCACGCGCACGGTGTGGCTGTCGATCTTGGTCACGACCACGTCCTTGTAGACGCCGTGCGTGATGGCCGCGGTGGCCGGGTCCTTCACGAACTCCCAGGTGAAGACGCAGTCGTCGGCGGTGAAGGGCTTGCCGTCGTGCCAGGTGACGCCCTTTTTCAGCTTCCAGGTGACGCTCTTGCCGTCGGCACTGAGGCCGCCGTTGTCGCGGCTGGGCAGTTCGGCGGCCAGGATGGGCTGCAGGTTGCCGTCGTTGTCCCACACGGCCAGCGGCTCGTAAAAGATGCGCGAGCCTTCCTGGTCCTTCGTGCCGTTGGCGAAATGCGGCTGCAGCAGCGTCGTGCCCTGCCACCACAGCACCTTCAGCGCGCCGCCGCCCCCACGCTTGGTGGGCTTGTAGGCCGCGCTGCCCTGCGCGTGGGCCAGGCCGGCGTGCGTGAGCAGCATGGTGGCCATGGGCGCCGTGAGGCCCACCGCGGCCAGGCGCTGCACGAAGGCCCGGCGTGGCAGCCGGCCCTCGCGCACGTCTTCGATCATTCCCCGCAGTTCGCGTTCTTGCATGTTCCATCTCCAAGGGTCGGCGCACGGCGCCCCAAAACCGGGCCCGATGCTATCGGCAAGGCCAGGGTGGAGCATCCGGGTCCGCCCCGGGACCATACTCATGCCCTGGCCCGGCGCTGCCGGCGGCGCGAGCAAGCCGCGTGCCCAAGGCCGACTCCCACCGCCACAGACCGCGCATGGAACACGAGATCGCCCTGCACCTGCCCGCCGTCGAACTGACACCGCCCGACCTGTCGCGCTGGCGCGGCGGCGACCAGTTCGTGGAAGGCGTGCTCGTCTTTGACGGCCCCGAACCCGGCCCGACGGTGCTGGTGCAGGCCCTGACCCATGGCAACGAGATCTGCGGCGCCATCGCGCTGGACCGCCTGCTGGCCGACGGCTTCAGGCCGCGGCGCGGGTGCCTCATCGCTGCCTTCGCCAACCTGGCCGCCTTCGACCGCTTCGACCGCCTGCACCCCTTCCGCTCGCGCCTGGTCGACGAAGACCTCAACCGCGTCTGGGCCGACGAGGTGCTGTTCGGCCCGCGTGATTCGGTGGAGCTGCGCCGCGCCCGCGCATTGCAGCCCTACGTCGACCGGGCCGATTTCGTGCTCGACATCCACAGCATGAGCGAGCCCTGTCGCCCGCTGATGGTGTGCGGAACGGCGGAGAAGAACGCCGCGTATGCGCGCGAACTCGGCGTGCCGGCCGACCTGCTGCTGGACACCGGCCACCCGGCCGGCCTGCGCATGGTGGAGCGCGGTGGCTTCGGCGACCCCGCGAGCCCCAAGCGGGCCCTGCTCATCGAATGTGGCCAGCACTGGGAGAAGGCCGCGGCCGACGTGGCCTGGGACGCGCTGGTGCGCTTCCTCGGCCTCACCGGTCTGGCCGACGCAGCTTGGGTGGCGGCGCAGGACACGCTGCCGCTGCCGCCGCGGCAGCGCCTCGTGCGTGTCACCGAGGCGGTGGTGGCCAGGACCACGGACTTCCGCTTCCTGGTGCCGACCGAGGGCTTGTCCGTCATCGCCAAGGCCGGCACGCCCATCGCCACCGACGGCGGCGTGCTCGTGCTGGCGCCCTACGACGACACCGTGCTGGTGATGCCCGGCACACGCAACCTCAAGCCGGGGGGCACGGCGGTGCGGCTGGGGCGCTTCGTGGACTGACGCGCAAGCCTCAGGCCGCCCCGGGCTCGGCCGGTCCGCCCGAGATCCCCTCGGGGGCGGGCCGGGCCAGGCCCGGACCTTGGGGCTGACTATTCCCCGCGGATCATCAGGCGCACCAGCTGGATGCGGCTGCCGCGGCCGTCGGGCTCGATCGACACCATGCGCACGCCGCCGGGCAGGCCCACCTTGAGGGCGTGGCTGCCGGGCTTGGCGCGGTCCTTGCCGCAGCGCAGCAGCTTGCTCTGCGAAGCCGCGGCAGGCGGCGGATCGGGCGGCGCGTCGGCGCTGCAGTCCACCAGCGGGCCCTGTCGCGTCATCGCCTCACGGTAGAAGCGGGCCACGGCATCGGGCGCGTCGCCGCTCTTGAAGGCCAGGGTGTGCAGTTGCATGCCGAACAGGCCGCCCCAGAGCTGAATGCTCGCGCCCTCGCCCTCGTCGCCGGTCTTGTCGGGCGTGGCGCCGGGGTACATCGGCAGGCCGATGTCGGTGAGCGTCGCGCGCGGCTGCACCTTGAGGCCGGCGCTGAAGCCCTCGGACTTCTCGGCCGACCAGGCGGCCGGCGCCAGGGCCAGGGCGGTGAACAGCGCGACGGCGCTGCGGCGCCAGGGTGCGGAGAGGAACATCGTGGCCTCCAGGGTTCAATCCGGAGGCCATGTTCTCCCGCCGCTGCGCAGCAGGCCAGGCGTGTGCGACAGCCTGCGGCCTGGCAAGGACAGGCCGCACAACGGTGCCGGACCGCAGAGGGCGTCCGGCGCGGCGGCAGGCGGGTCAGCGGATGATCAGCAGGCGCCACAGGCGCTGGATGGAATCCCACCACACGGCGGGCGGATCAGGCTGCGGGTCGAAGGCGAGCGCCGGTTCGACGGCGATGATGGCCGCGATGGCGACGACGGCCAGCGAAGCGCTGCGGACGAGTTGGGTGCGGGACATGGCGACTCCTCGGGAGGGGTGGTGGGGGTGAGCCCAATGTCCCCCACCGCCGTTGCAGCGGCGTTGCAACGGCGCGCCCGGGCCGGCGCCGCGGCGCTCAGACGATGCGCTCGCCCGGATGCGTGATCTTGCGCATCGGCTCGTGGCGCTGCAGCGGGCTCATCAGCGGGTGGGTGGTGTCGCCGCCGTCCCAGCGCGGGTCGTCGATGCCTTCGAACACCTCACGCAGGCGCTGCCCCCAGGTGTTGTGGATCATCTGGAAATAGGGGTTGGCCTCGTCGATGCAGACGATCTGGTTGCTCTGCAGCGCGCCCTCCTGGTAGACCAGCAGGTCCAGCGGCAGGCCCACGCTCAGGTTGGACTTCAGCGTGCTGTCCATCGACACCAGCGCGCACTTGGCGGCTTCGTCCAGCGGCGTGTGCGGGGTGAGCACGCGGTCCAGAATCGGCTTGCCGTACTTGCTTTCGCCCACCTGGAAGAAGCAGGTCTCGCGCGTGGCCTCGATGAAGTTGCCGGCGCTGTAGACCAGGAACAGCCGCATCGCTTCGCCGGCGATCTGGCCGCCGAAGATCATGCTGGCGTTGAAGTCGATGCCGGTGGCCCGCAGCGACGGGCCGTCCTGCTCGTACACGCGGCGCACGGCGCTGCCCAGCACGCGCGTGGCGTCGAACATGCTCTTCGCGTTCCAGATGGTGATGGGCTCGCCGTCGCCGTTGTCGAGCTTTTCCACCTGCAGGATCTCGCGCACGCTCTGGCTGATGCTCAGGTTGCCCGCCGACAGCATGACCATGAAGCGGTCGCCCGGCTTCTCGTAGATCATCATCTTGCGGAAGGTGCTGATGGCGTCCAGGCCGGCGTTGGTGCGGCTGTCCGACAGGAACACGAGGCCGGCGTTGAGGCGAATGCCGACGCAGTAGGTCATGGCAGGCGGGGTCTGTGGAAGGCCGCGTAGCGTATCAGGGCTTCCGCGCGGCTCACTCCTCCCAGCGGAAGCGCCACAGCGCCACGGCGGCAAAAAGCAGCGCGAAGCCCAGCATCGCGGCCGTGGGCACGAGCGCCGCACCGAAGGGCAGGCCGCGCCAGGTCATGCCGTCCAGGCCGTCCACCGCCCAGTGCGTGGGCACCCAGGCCGACAGCGTCTGCAACCAGGGCGGGAAGATGAAGCTGGGCACCCAGGCGCCGCCCAGCATCACCATCAGCAGCGTCACCAGGATGGCCAGGCCGCGCGTGGTCTCCGGCGTGCGGCCCAGCGCCGCGATCATCAGCCCGAAGCTGGCCGTGACCAGCGCATAGGCCGCGATCAGCAGCACCAGCCCCGGCAGGCTGCCGTGCACGCGCACGCCGAACGCCGCCACGCCAACAGCCAGGATCACGGCGAAGACGAAGAAGGCGATCAGCGCGCACGAGGCCATGCGGCTGCCCAGCAGCTGCGCGCGCGACAGCGGCGCCGCCCGCAACCGCTGCCAGAGTCCCAGACGGCGCAGCGTCAGCAGCGCGATGCCGAAGTCCACGCCCAGCAGCAGGATGAACTGCACGCCCATGCCGGCGAAGGCATGCGCGTAGCCGTTGTAGCCGGCGCCGGCGTCGTTCCTGGGCGCGGCCTTGACCTCCTGCATGGTGAAGGGCATCGACATCCCGGGCAGCCCCGGCGACGACGCCGCGCTGCCCGGCGACGCCGCGCTGCGTGCCTGCACGCGGGCGATGCTGTCGAACATCGACAGCAGTTCCTCGCGTTCGGCGTCGGCCAGCGTGGGGCTGGTGTCCACGCTGCGTCGTGCGTCGGCCATCGCCGGCCCGCCGGCGCTGAAGGCGGCCTGGCTCACGGGCTGCATCACGTGCTGCACCAGCAGGCCGCGCACGAGCGGCAGCACCAGGGTCTGCGACGGATCCACCGTGAGCACGATCTCGGGTTTCTTGGCGGTGCCCAGCAGCGCCCGCGCCGCTTGCGCACCGAAGCCCGCAGGCAGCGTCACGGCCGCACGCAGCTTCCCCGCGCGCACGCCGGCCAGGGCCTCGGCCTCGGGCAGGCGCTGGAGCGCCAGCGCCGGGTCGGCGGCCAGCGAGGCCACGACCTGGGCGCTGGTCTCGCTGCCGTCCAGGTCGCTCACCGCGACGGGGATGTTGCTGGGCTTGCTCTCGCCGCCGAAGAGGCCGCCGAAGAAGGCGGCGATGACGATGGGCGCCACCAGGCTCATGAGCACGGCGCGGCGGTTGGCCAGGTACTGCAGGATGTCCTTGCGAACGAGGGCGATGAAGGCGGTCATGGCGGGGCGTCCTTCAATCACGCAGCTGGCGCCCGGTGAGCGCGAGGAACACGTCCTCCAGGCTGGCACGGCTCGGCGGTGGCGGGCGCACGGGCTCGGGCCGCGGGGGCAGCCGGCTCGTCAGTTCGTCCAGCGTGCCTTCGGCCACCACGCGGCCGTGGTCGACGATGACGATGCGGTCGGCCAGCCTTTCCACCTCTTCCATGTAGTGCGTGGTGTAGACCAGCGCCTTGCCCGCGGCCTTCAGTGCCAGCAGCGTGTCGAAGATGGCATTGCGGCTTTGCGGGTCCACGCCGGCGGTGGGTTCGTCCAGCAGCAGCACGTCGGGGTCGTGCACCAGCGCGCAGGCGATGTGCAGCCGTCGCTTCATGCCGCCGCTGAAGGTGGCGGGCTTGTCCTGGGCGCGTTCGGCCAGGCCCACGGCGGCCAGCGCCGCGTCGCCTCGGGTCTTCAGCAGGGCCCCGGACAACCCGTACAGCGCGCCGAAGGTCTCGATGTTGGTGCGGGCGCTCAGGTCGTCGAAGAGCGCCAGCTCCTGCGGCACGAGGCCGATGCGGCGCTTGCAGGCACCCGGCGCGTCGGCCATCGCATGGCCGCACACGCGCACCTGGCCGGCGTCGGGCGTCGTCAGCCCGCAGACCATGGCGATGGTGGTGGACTTGCCGGCGCCGTTGGGGCCGAGCAGTCCCAGGATCTGGCCGGCTTGGGCCTGCAGCGAGATGCCGGCCACCGCTTCACGGTCGCCGTAGCGCTTGCGAAGGCCTTCGGCCTGGAGCAGAGGAGTCATGGCCGGCATTCTTGACGGGCTGCAAGCCGGCCGCCGCCGCTGTGCGACGGAATGACAGCCGGCGGCGCGAAACGTCAGCCGCGCTGCTGCAGCGTCTTCAGCCGGTACAGCGCGTCCAGCGCCTCGCGCGGGCTCAGCGCGTCGGGGTTGAGGGCCGCCAGCTCGCGCTCGGCCGCCGTGGGCTCGGCGGCGGGCGCGGCGGGCGGCGGGGCGAACAGGTCCACCTGCGCCTCGCCGGCCGCGGCCTGGGCCTCCAGCGCCTCCAGCGTGCTGCGCGCCTGGCGCAGCAAGGGCGCCGGCATGCCCGCCAGCCGTGCCACCTGCACGCCGTAGCTGCGGCTGGCCGGGCCAGGCTCCAGCTGGTGCAGGAAGACGATGTCGTGCCCGTTCTCCACCGCGCCCACGTGCAGGTTCATGGCGCGCGGGTGCTTGGCGGGAAAGGCCGTGAGTTCGAAGTAGTGCGTGGCGAAGAGCGTGAAGCTCTTGTTGCGGTCGTGCAGCTGCGTGGCGATGGCGCCGGCCAGCGCCAGGCCGTCGAAGGTGCTGGTGCCGCGGCCGATCTCGTCCATCAGCACCAGGCTCTGCTCGGTGGCGCCATGCACGATGGCCGCAGCCTCGGTCATCTCCAGCATGAAGGTGGACTGCGCGTTGGCCAGGTCGTCGGCGGCACCGATGCGCGTGTGGATGGCGTCCACCGGCCCCAGCCGGCAGGCCGTGGCCGGCACGTAGGAGCCCATGGCCGCCATCAGCACGATCAGCGCCACCTGGCGCATGAAGGTGCTCTTGCCGCCCATGTTGGGGCCGGTGATGACCAGCATGCGCGTCCTGGCGTCCAGCCGGCAGTGGTTGGCGATGAAGGGGCCGTGGCCGGTCTCGGCCAGGCGGGCTTCCACCACGGGGTGTCGGCCGGCGTCGATCTCGATGCAGGGGTAGGGCACGAACTCGGGCCGGCACCAGTTCAGCGTGGTGGCGCGCTCGGCCAGCGCCGCCAGCGCGTCCAGCGTCGACAGCGCCCGGGCCAGCGCCTGCAGCGTGGCCAGGTGCTGCTGCAGGTGGTCCAGCAGCTGCTCGTACAGCCACTTCTCGCGCGCCAGCGAGCGTTCCTGCGCCGACAGCGCCTTGTCCTCGAAGGCCTTCAGCTCCGGCGTGATGAAGCGCTCGGCGTTCTTCAGCGTCTGCCGGCGCTGGTAGTCGGCCGGCACTTTCTCCAGGTGCGAGCCGGTGACCTCGATGTAGAAGCCGTGCACCTTGTTGAACTGCACGCGCAGGTTGGGGATGGCCGTGCGGCTGCGCTCGCGGGCCTCCAGGTCCAGCAGGAAGGCGTCGCAGTTCTGCGCGATGCCGCGCAGCTCGTCCAGTTCGCTGTCCACGCCGGGCGCGATGACACCGCCGTCGCGCAGCAGCACGGCGGGTTCTTCGGCGATGGCGGTCAGTGCTTCTGCCAGGTCAGGACCGGGCGTCAGCGCCGCGTGCATGGCGTCCAGCAGCGTTGCGCCCCGTGGCGCGCGCGCGCGCAGCGCCGGCAGGCCGGCCAGCGTGTGGCGCAGGCCGGCCAGTTCGCGCGGGCGCGCCTGGCGCAGCGCCACGCGCGCGGCGATGCGCTCCACGTCGCTCACGCCGCGCAGCGCCTCGCGCAGCGGCTCGAAGCCTTGCGCCAGCAGTTCGGCGATGGCCGCGTGGCGTGCCATCGCGTCGCTGCGGTCGCGCAGCGGGTGCGTGAGCCAGTGGCGCAGGCGGCGGCTGCCCATGCCGGTGCGGCAGCTGTCCAAGAGGCTCAGCAGCGTGGGCGCATCGTCGCCGCGCAGCGTCTGCACCAGCTCCAGGTTGCGGTGCGTGGCCGGGGGCAGTTCCAGCAGGTCGCCGCTGCGTTCCACCTGCAGCGTTCGCACATGGGCCAGGGCCTGGCCCTGCGTGTGCTCGGCAAAGCTCAGCAATGCCGCGGCGGCGGCCTGCGCCACCTTGAGATCCTGCGCGTTGAAGCCGGCCAGCGACGCCACCTGCAGCTGTTCGCGCAGCTTGCGTTCGCCCAGTTCGGTGTCGAACTGCCAGGCGGGCCTGGCCGTGCGCGCGGCCTTCGTGGCCAGCAGCGCGGGGTGCGGCTCGCTGCCGTCGTGCAGCACCTCGGCCGGGGCCAGGCGGGCCAGCCAGCCGGGCAGGTCGCGCTCGGCGCATTCGGTCACGCCCAGCTGCCCGCTGGCCAGGCCCAGCCAGGCCAGGCCGAAGGTGGCGCGGTGCTTGTGCAGGGCCAGCAGCAACGTGTCGGCGCGCTCGGCCATGAGCTCGCTGTCAGTCACCGTGCCGGGCGTGACCACGCGCACCACCTTGCGCTCCACCGGCCCCTTGGCGGTGGCCACGTCGCCCACCTGCTCGGCCACGGCCACGGCCTCGCCGAGCTTGATGAGCCGCGCGAGGTAGCTTCCCACCGAATGCACCGGCACGCCGGCCATCACCACCGGCTCGCCGGCGCTCTGGCCGCGTGTGGTGAGCGTGATGTCGAGCAGCCGGTTGGCCTTGCGCGCGTCGTCGTAGAACAGCTCGTAGAAATCACCCATGCGGTAGAACACGAGCGTGTCCGGGTACCCGGCCTTGATGGCGAGGTACTGGGCCATCATGGGCGTGTGTGGCTGTGAAGGCGGCTGGGCGATCTGCATCGGGGCGCCGATTGTGATTGACCCAGCGCAAGGCCTGCCGCGCGGCGCCTGCGCAGACTGCGTGGCATTGCCACCGCCACGCTGCTGCCCATGCCCGCCCGCATCCTCGTCATCCAAGGCCACCCCGACGCCGGCCAGCCGCATTACTGCCATGCGCTGGCCCAGGCCTATGCCGAAGGCGCGCGCGAGGCCGGGCACGAGGTGCGCGAGATCAACATCGCCGAACTCGACTTCCCCATCCTGCGCAGCAAGGCCGAATGGGAGCAGGGTGCGCTGCCGCCGGGCCTGGCCGGCGCACAGCGCGACATCAGCTGGTGCCAGCACCTGGTTCTGCTGTTCCCGCTGTGGCTGGGTGACATGCCGGCGCTGCTGAAGGCCTTCCTGGAGCAGGTGGCGCGGCCCGGCTTTGCGCTGCCGCGGCCGGGCGAAGGTTCGATCATGACCAAGCTGCTGGCCGGCCGCTCGGCGCGCGTGGTGGTGACCATGGGCATGCCGGCGCTCGTGTACCGCTGGTACTTCCGTGCCCATAGCGTGAAGGCGCTGGAACGCAACATCCTGGGCTTTGTCGGCTTCGGGCCGGTGCACGAGAGCATCGTCGGCCTGATCGAGGGCATGAGCGAGGCCGAGCGCAGGCGCTGGCTGGCGCGCCTGCGCAAGCTCGGCGCCACGGCGGGCTGACCCGGCCATCGGGGCAAGCCCGGTGCAGGCGGGGCCCGGCGCTGCAGCACCATCGGCGCCAGGAGGTTGCCCCCGATGTCCACCCTGTCCGCCACGCCCCCCGCCACACTCGACACCGTCATCGCCGCCACACGCCGCCACGCCCTGGCGGACCTGCTGCGCCGCAGCGCGCGGCGCCACCCGCAGAAGCCGGCGGTGATCTGCGGCAGCACACAATGGCGTTATGCGGAGTTCGACACCCTGTGTTCACGTCTGGGTGCTGCGCTGCAGCGGCGCGGCGTCGGCAAGGGCGCGCGCTTCGCGGTGCTGGCGCGCAACTCGCATGGGTTTGCCGCGCTGCGTTTTGCGCTGGCGCGCATCGGCGCGGTGATGGTGCCGATCAACTTCATGCTCAAGCCCGAGGAGGTGGCCTACATCCTGCGCCACGCCGGCGCCACCTGGCTCGCCACCGACAGCGGGCTTGCCGGCCTGGCCCGCAGCGCCGCGGCGCTGGACACGCAGGTTGATCAGTGGCTGTGGCTGCCGTCGGAGGACCCGAGCGAACCGGCCGAAGGCATGTTCCGTTTCGACGCACTCGCCGCCGAGCCCGGCGAGCCGGCCGAGGTGGGCCTCTCGGACCGCGACCTGCTGCAGATCGTCTACACCAGCGGCACCGAGTCGATGCCGAAAGGCGCGATGCTCACCCACGATGCCGTCATCGCGCAGTACGTGAGCTGCATCGCCGACGCCGAGATCACCTGCACCGACCTCGTGCTGCACGCGCTGCCGCTGTACCACTGCGCGCAGCTCGACGTCTTCCTGGGCCCGAGCGTCTACGTGGGCGCCACCAACGTCATCACCGGCAAACCCACGCCGGAGAACCTGCTGCCGCTGCTGCAGCAGCACAGCATCAGCAGCTTCTTCGCGCCACCCACGGTGTGGATCTCGCTGCTGCGGGCGCCGGCCTTCGGCAGCACCGACCTCTCGGCGCTGAAGAAGGGCTACTACGGCGCCAGCATCATGCCGGTGGCGGTGCTGCGCGAGATGGCCGAGCGCCTGCCCGGCGTGCGGCTGTGGAACCTGTACGGCCAGACCGAGATCGCGCCGCTGGCCACCATGCTCGGCCCCGATGAACAGCTGAGCAAACCCGGCTCCTGCGGGCGCCCGGTGCTCAACGTGGAGACGCGCGTGGTCAACGACGCCATGCAGGACGTGGCCGCCGGCAGCGGCGAGGTCGGCGAGGTGGTGCACCGCAGCCCGCACCTGATGCTGGGTTACTTCCACGACGACGAGCGCAGCGCCGCGGCCTTCGAGGGTGGCTGGTTCCATTCGGGTGACCTGGCCACGATCGACGCCGACGGCTGCATCACCATCGTCGACCGCAAGAAGGACATGATCAAGACCGGCGGCGAGAACGTGGCCAGCCGCGAGGTCGAGGAGGCGATCTACCGCCTGGCCGGCGTGAGCGAGGTGGCGGTGTTCGGCGTGCCGCACCCCACCTGGGTGGAGGCGGTGGTGGCGGTGGTGGTGCCCAAGGCCGATGGGGCCGGGCGCGATCTCGACGAAGCCGCCGTGCTGGCCTTCTGCCGCGAGCACCTCGCCGGCTTCAAGGCACCCAAGCGCGTGCTGCTGGCGCCGAGCCTGCCGAAGAACCCGAGCGGCAAGCTGCTCAAGCGCGAGCTGCGGCGCGCGCACGAACGGCTGTTCGAGGGCGGCTGATGCCGGCACGGCGCCTGCTTGCGGCGGCGGCGGTGGCGGTGGCCGGCGCCGCCGCGTTGGCCTACCTCGCTGCGGAGCGTGAGCAGCTGCGCAGCGGCGAGCAGCGGCGCCTGGCCGGCCTGGCGCGAACGGTCGACGCCAACCTGGTGCAACTGCTGGCGGCGGCGCGGGCGGCGCTGGAAGCCCAGGCGGCGGCCTTGCGCGCCTTGCCGCCCGGGCCTGGCGGGGCGGTGGTGCCGCCGCCGGCGCTGGCCGCGCGCCTGCAGGAGCTGGTGGCCGTGATGCCCGGCGTGCGCACCATCAGCTGGATCGACAGCACCGGGCGCGTGGTGGCAAGCAACCGGGCCGACGCGGTGGGCCTGGACCTCAGCAGCTTCGGGCACATCCGCAGCGCGATGGCCAGCACCGGGGCGCGCGACATGGTCGTCGCCGTCCCCTACCGCACGCCGCTGGGGGTGTTCACGACCACGCTCGCGTTGGCTGTGCGCGACGATGCCGGCAGGTTGCTGGGGGTGACCACGGTGGTGCTGGACCCGGCCTACTTCGAGACCGTGCTGCGCAGCGTGCTCTATGCCGACGACATGTGGGCCTGGGTGGCCCACGGCGACGGGCGCGTGCTGATCTTCAGCCCGGTGGAAGCGGGCGAGCCGGGCCTGGACCTGGCCGTTCCCGGCACGCTGTTCAATCGCCACCGGGCCAGCGGTGCGGTGCACGCCGAGATCGAGGGCCCGAGCCCGATCGACCCGGCGCCGCGGCTGGCCGCGCTGCGCACCGTGCAGCCGGCCCATCTCGCGATGGACCGGCCGCTGGTGGTGGCGCTCACGCGCAGCAGTGCTGCGGTACTGGTGCCCTGGCGCCGGCAGGCGGCGCTGGTCGGCCTGCTGTGGCTGCTGCTGGCGGCCGGCAGCGCGGCGGCGGTGGCGGTGGCCGAGCGCCGCAGCCGTGAGGCCGCCCAGCGCAGCCGCGAGCGGCGTGTCGAGGCCGAGCGGCTCACATTGGCGCTGGCCGGTGCCGAACTGGCGCTGTGGGACCTGGATGTGCCGAGCCAGCGCTGCACCGTCAACGACCGCTGGTGGCAGATGCTCGGCGAAGCCCCACGCCCAGGCCCGATCGGTGAGCAGGAGTGGCAGTTGCACGTGCACCCCGAGGATCTGCAGCACGTGCAGGCGCTGCAGCTTGAGCACGAGCAGGGCCGCACGCCGGCCTTCGAAGCCGTCTACCGCATGCGCCATGCCCAGGGGCACTGGATATGGGTGCTGGACCGCGCCCGCGCCGTGGAGCGCGACGAGCAGGGCCAGGCGCTGCGCCTGGTGGGCACGCACATGGACATCAGCGAGCGCGTGGCCGCCGAGCAGGCGCTGCGCGACAGCGAGCAGCGCCTGGCGATCACGCTGCACTGCATCGGCGACGCGGTGATCGCCACCGACCCGCAGGGTCGCATCACGCGCCTGAACGCCACCGCCGAGCGGCTCACCGGCTGGCCCGCGGCGCAGGCGCTGGGGCGGCCGCTGGCCGAGGTCTTCCACATCTTCGGCGCGCGCAACCGCGTGCCGGTGGCCGACCCCGTGGCGCTGGTGCTGGAGCGTGGCCAGACCGTGGGCCTGGCCAACGACACCGTGCTGCGTGCGCGCGACGGCACCGAGTACCAGATCGCCGACAGCGCCGCGCCCATCCGCGATGCCGAGGGCGCCGTGGTCGGCGTGGTGCTGGTGTTCAGCGACGTCACCGAGCAGTACCGCACCGTGCAGGCGCTGCGCGAGCGCGAGCACGAGCTGCGCGCGTTGACCGAAGCGATCCCCGGCCCGCTGGTGCGGCTGGACCGCCGCAGCCGCTACCGCTTCGCCAACGCGGCCTACCGGCGCTGGTTTGGCATGGGCATGCCCGAGATCGTGGGCCGCAGCACACACGATGTGCTGGGTGCCGAGGGCGATGCGCGTGTGCAGCGCCAGCTGCAGCGTGTGCTGGCCGGCGAGACCGTGCGCTACGAAGCCACCATCGACACCGCCGAGCTCGGCCGCCGCCAGGCGCTGGTGGAGCTGATGCCCGACCGTGACGCGCAAGGCCAGGTGCAGGGCTTCTTCGGCGCCGTGACCGACCTCACCGACCTGCGCAGCGCGGAGATGGCGCTGCGCGAGCGCGAGCGCAGCTCGCGCGAACTGCTGGAGGTGCTGAACTCGGGCGTCATCGTGCACGCGCCCGACACGCGCATCGTGCTGGCCAACCCGGCGGCCAGCCGCATCCTGCGCCTGAGCCCCGAGCAGCTGCTGGGCCGCGACGCCATCGACCCGGCCTGGCGCTTCCTGGAAGAGGCGGGCACGCCGATGGACCCGGCGCGCTTTCCGGTGAACCAGGTCATCGCCACGCGGGCGCCCTTGAAGGACTTCGTCGTCGGCCTGCAACTGCCGGGCGGTGAGCCGCCTGCCTGGGCCTTGTGCAACGCGTTCCCGGTGCTGGACACACAGGGCGGCCTGCACGAGGTGGTGGTGACCTTCTCCGACATCACCGAGCGCCAGCGCGCCGGCCAGGCGCTGCGGGCCAGCGAGCAGCGCCTGCGCCTGGCCACGCGGCTGGCACGTGTGGGCGGCTGGCGCGTGCCGGTGAGCGGCGGCCAGCCGGTGGCCGAAGCGCCGATCCTGCTCTCGGCCGACCTGCTGGGCCTGCTGGGCCTGGCCGACGCCGCGCCACTGCGCCTGGCCGACGGGCTGCGCGAGGTGGCCGAACCGGGGCGCGGCCAGTTGCAGGCGCAGCTCGTGGCCTGCGCGGCGCAGGGCGAGCCGATCGACCTGCACATCGAGTTCGGCCGCCAGGGGCGCATGCTGCACCTGCATGTCATCGGCGAGGCCGAGCGTGACGAGGCCGGCCGCATCGTGGCGCTGCAGGGGGCGGTGCAGGACGTGAGCGAGCAGCACCGCGCGCAGCAGGAGCTGTCGGCCACGCTGGCGGCCGTGCCCGACCTGCTGTTCGACATCGACATCGAGGGTGTGATCCACGGCCAGCATTCGCCGCGCCATGAGCTGCTGTACACCGAGCCCGGCAACTTCCTGGGGCGGCGCGTGCAGGACCTGCTGCCCACCGAGGCGGTGGCGGTGATCCTGGCGGCGCTGCAGGCTGCACACGCCCACGGCCACTCGCAGGGCCTGCAGTACGAGCTGCCGCTGCGCGACGGGCCGCACTGGTTCGAGCTCTCGGTGTCGCGCAAGCCGGTGGCCGCGGGGGAGGTGCCCCGTTTCATCGCGCTGGCGCGCGACATCAGCGACCGCAAACACGCGGAGGTGCGGCGGCGCGAGCTGGAAGGGCAGCTGCGCGTGGCGCAGAAGATGGAGTCGATCGGCACGCTGGCTGGTGGCATCGCGCACGACTTCAACAACATCCTCGCCGCCATCCTGGGCAACCTGGCGCTGGCGCGCGAGGACCTGGGGCCCGGCCACCCGGCGCTGCCGAGCCTGGAGCAGGTGCACAAGGCCGGCCTGCGCGCGCGCAGCCTGGTGCAGCAGATCCTGGCCTTCAGCCGCAGCCAGCCGCAGCAGCTGCAGGTGCAACCGCTTCAGCCCGTGCTGGACGAGACGCTGGCGCTGCTGCGTGCCACGCTGCCCGCTTCGGTGCGGCTGCAGGTGGCGGTGGCCGAGCCGCCGCTGCGTGTGGAGGCCGACGCCACGCAGCTGCAGCAGGTGCTGATGAACCTGTGCACCAATGCCTGGCACGCACTGCCCGAAGGGCGTGGCCTGGTCGAGGTGGGCCTGGAGGCGCTGCCGCCGGGATCGGACCGCGTGCCGCCGCTGCCGGTGCCGGCCGCGCAGGGGGTGGCCCACCTGTGGGTGCGTGACGACGGCAAGGGCATGGACGAGGCCACGCGGCAGCGCATCTTCGACCCCTTCTTCACCACCAAGCCGGTGGGGCAGGGCACGGGCCTCGGGCTGGCGGTGGTGCATGGCATCGTGCACGCACACCACGGCGCGATCACGGTGGACAGCGAACCCGGCCGCGGCAGCTGCTTCCACCTGTGGTTCGCGCTGGCGGCGCCACACGCGGTGGCCGGTGATGCGCCGGTGGCGGCGCTGCCACGCGGCGCCGGCCAGGGCCAGCAGCTGCTGTACGTCGACGACGACGAGGTGCTGACGCTGATGGTGCAGCAGCTGCTGCAACGCGCCGGTTACCGCGTGCAGGTGTGCGCCAGCGCGCAGCAGGCGCTGGAGATCGTTCGCGGCGGCACGCCGCCGGTGGAACTGGTGGTCAGCGACTTCAACATGCCGGAGATGTCGGGCCTGGACCTGGCCGAGGCGCTGCGCACGCTGCGACCGGGGCTGCCGGTGATCATCAGCTCGGGCTACCTCACGCAGGAGCTGGGCGAACGTGCCGAGCGCGCCGGCGTGCGCGCGTTGATGAAGAAGGAGAACACGCTGGAGGAGCTGACGGCGCTGGTGCAGCGTGTGCTGGCGGCGCCGCGCGGCTGAACGGTCAGAAGGGCGCTTCGCCGCCGGCGGCGGGCTTGCGGATGCGCACCGGAGCCTTCTTCGCCGCGGGCGCGGGCTCGGCAGCGGCCTGCACGAAGGCCTGCGTCGCATCCGCTGGCGCGGCTTCATCACCGGCCTCGGCCGCCGGCGTGTCCTTGATGACGCGGGTGTAGGGTTTCAGGATCTGCACCAGCTGGCCGTAGACCTTCGGGTTGCCGGCCACCACCTCGCGCTGGTAGAGGTAGTCGCTCTCGCCGGTGAAGTTGCCGATGAGGCCGCCGGCCTCGGTGATGATCAGCGAGCCCGCGGCCACGTCCCAGGGGTTGAGGCCGGTCTCGAAGAAGCCGTCGTAGCAGCCTGCGGCCACGTAGCAGAGGTCGAGCGCCGCGGCGCCGGGGCGGCGCAGGCCGGCGCAGCTCTGCATCACCGTTTCGAACATCTTCACATAACGCTTGAAGTTGTCGCCCTTGCGGAAGGGGAAACCGGTTCCGATGAGCGAGTCACTCAGGCGCGTGCGCTTGCTCACGCGCAGGCGGCGGTCGTTCAGGTAGGCGCCACGGCCCTTGCTGGCGTAGAAGAGGTCGTTGCGCGTGGGGTCGTAGACCACGGCCTGCTGCACCTGGCCGCGGTGCGCCAGCGCGATGCTCACGGCGTACACCGGGAAGCCGTGCAGGAAGTTGGTGGTGCCGTCCAGCGGATCGATGATCCAGACGAACTCGCTGTCGCGCGCGCCATGTTCGCGGCCGCTCTCTTCGGCCAGGATGCCGTGGCCGGGGTAGGCCTCGAGCAGGGTTTCGATGATCACGGCTTCGGCGTTGCGATCGACCTCGGAGACGAAGTCGTTCGGGCCCTTGCTGCCCACCTTGAGCACCTCGAGATCGAGCGCCGCCCGGTTGATCACCGAACCGGCCGCGCGCGCGGCCTTGACGGCGATGTTGAGCATGGGATGCAGCGCTTGGGACATGGGCTGAGCCTTGGAGAGAGGTGCGGCAGAGGGTGGGAAAGAGCGGTGCACCGACAATGCCAGCGCAAGAGCCCACGATTTTAGCCGCCCGCCCCTTGATCGACCCGACACCCGACCCGACCCGATTTGTGCTGATGCACACGAGCCACGCCGGCAACGTGGGCGCGGCCGCGCGCGCCATCAAGGTCATGGGCTTCGGCGAGCTGGTGCTGGTGCAGCCGCGCTTTGCCGACGTGCTGGTCCAGGAAGAGACCGTGGCCATGGCCAGCGGCGCCGCCGACGTGCTGGTGCGCGCGCGCATCGTGCCCACGCTGGCCGAGGCGCTGGATGGCATCACCTGGGCCTGCGCCACGGCGATGACCCCGCGCGACTTCGGCCCGCCCACCTTCGCGCCGCGCGAGCACTTCGGCACGCTCGCCGCGCAGGATCACCGCGTGGCCTTCGTCTTCGGCCCCGAGCGCACCGGCATGGCCAACGAGGACGTGTACCGCTGCCACGCCTGCTTGAGCATCCCCGCCAGTCCCGACTACGGCTCGCTCAACCTCGCGCAGGCGGTGCAGGTCATCGCCTACGAGTGGCGGCAGGCGCTGGGGGGCTTTGCCGTGGAGCCGCGCACGGCCGCGCCGCAATGGGCCGATGCCGCCGCCGTGCAGGGCCTGCTGGAGCACTGGCGCGGCGTGCTCGAAGCCATCGGCTACCTCGACCCTGCCGTGCCGAAGAAGCTGATGCCGCGTCTGAACCAGCTGCTCAACCGCCAGCAGGTCACGGCCGAGGAAGTGCACATCCTGCGTGGCATAGCCCGAACGGTGGGCAAGACACGCCAGCAGGGTTGACGCGCGCTCCTTACACTCGCGCCCATGTTCGCCCGCATCCGTGAAGACATCGCCTGCATCCTGGAACGCGACCCCGCGGCGCGTTCGACCTGGGAGGTGCTCACGTGTTACCCGGGCTTCCACGCCATCCTGCTGCACCGCGTGGCGCACCGCTGCTGGCGGGGCGGCTGGCGGGTGATGGGGCGCTTCATCTCCAACGTGGCGCGCACGCTCACCGGCATCGAGATCCACCCGGGCGCCACGATCGGCCGGCGGGTGTTCATCGACCACGGCATGGGCGTGGTGATCGGCGAGACGGCCGAGGTCGGCGACGAGTGCACGATCTACCAGGGCGTGACGCTCGGCGGCACCTCGCTCGGCAAGGGCACCAAGCGCCACCCCACGCTGGGCCGCGGCGTGATCGTCAGCGCCGGCGCCAAGGTGCTGGGCGGCTTCACGGTGGGGGATGGTGCCCGTGTGGGCAGCAACGCCGTGCTGCTGCAGCCGGTGCCGGCGGGCGCCACCGCGGTGGGCATCCCGGCGCGCATCGTGGCCAAGAGCGCCGACGCGCAGCGTGAGGAGCAGGCCGCGAAGATGGGCTTCTCGGCCTACGGCGTGACACAGGGCGACGACCCGGTGTCGCAGGCCATGAAGGGCCTGATCGACAACGCCGCGGGCCACGAACACCAGATCGCGCTCTTGTGGCAGGCCATCGAGAAGCTGTCGGCCCGCTCGCGCGAGCTGCCGCTGGGCGACTGCGTGCCGCAGGACGCGCAGACCACCGAGGCCTTCGACGCCGAGCGGCTGAACCGCCTCGTCAAATGATCCGTGAGCCCACGTCGCCGTGGGCGGCGGGCAGCGGTGCCATCGTGTTGCGGGCCAGCGCCACGCGGTCGCTCAGTTCCTTCACCGGCACCGGGCGCCCGAACAGGTAACCCTGCGCCAGGCGGCAGCCCAGGCGGTGCAGCATGGCGGCCTGCAGTTCGGTTTCCACGCCCTCGGCCACGGTCTCGACACCCAGGCTGCGTGAGAGGCCGATGATCGCGTCCACGATCTTCGCGCTCTCGGGCCTTTCGGTGAGCGTGTGCACGAAGCTGCGGTCGATCTTGATCTTGTCGAAGGTCATCTCGGCCAGGTAGGCCAGGCTCGAGTAGCCGGTGCCGAAGTCGTCCAGCGTCACCGTCATGCCGGCCTTCTTCAGACCCAGGATCACCTGGCGCGCACGCGCCGTGTCGTTGACGAGCGCGGTTTCGGTCAGCTCCACGTCCAGCCGCTCGGGCGGCACGCCGGCCTCGCGCACGATGGACAGCAGCTGCGGCACCAGCTCCTCGTTCTGGATCTGCTGCGGCGCCACGTTGAAGGAGATGCGCCAGGTGGGCGGCAGGCGGCCCATGTCCTGGCAGGCGGCGCGCAAGAGTGCGAAGGTGAGCGGGCCGATCAGCCCCGAGGCCTCGGCCACGGCGATGAACTTGTCGGGCGTGAGCAGCCCCCGCTCGGGGTGGCGCCAGCGGCACAGGAGCTCGAGCGAGATGACGTTGCGCCGGTCCAGCCCCACGATGGGCTGGTAGTAGGGCACGAACTGGCCCGCCGCGATGCCCTCGCGGATGGCCTGTTCCAGGTTGTGCCGCTCCGACAGCACCTCGTCCTGCCGTGGGTCGTACAGGCACACGGTGCCGCGGCCGGCCTGCTTGGCGCGGTACAGGGCCGAGTCGGCCTTGCGCAGCAGCTCGTCGCTGCTGACGGCATCGGCCGGGAAACGCGCGATGCCCACGCTGGCGCCGATGGCCACGGTGAGGTCGCCGAAGCTCATGGGCTCGGCCAGACGTTCGATGATGCGTGCTGCGGTCTTCTCGGCGCTGCCGGGGCCTTCGCGCTCATCCACCACCACCACGAACTCGTCGCCACCGTAGCGCGCGCGCAGGTCACTCTGGCGCAGGCACAGCGACAGGCGCCGTGCCACTTCCTTGAGCACGAGGTCGCCCACCATGTGGCCGTTGCGGTCGTTCACCGGCTTGAAGCGGTCGAGGTCGACCATCAGCACGGCCAGCGTGTCGGTACCGGCGGTGGCGGCACTGGCCCGTGCCATGCGGGCGTGCATGGCGTCGTGCAGGCCGGCGCGGTTGTCCAGCCCGGTCAGCAGGTCGCTGCTGGCCAGGCGCTGGATGCGCACCTCGGCCTCGCGCAGCGTGCCGCGGCTGTGGTCCAGCCCGCGCGACAGGCGCCGCCACAGCCCGAAGCCCATGCCCAGCGCCAGCAGCAGCACGCCCGCGGTGGCGTACAGCGAGCGCTGGCGCAGCACCACCAGCTCTTCGTACGTGGCCCGTTGCGAGGCGCGCGTCAGTTCCTCGTTGGCCTCGCGCAGCAGCTGCGCGTTGCGGCCATAACGTTCGCCGTCGAAGAGGCCCTTGGCGGCCACGTGATCGCCGGAGTTCAGCGCGTCGAGCGCCGAGGCGCGCATGCGCGCGATCTCGGCCGCGGCGGCTTCGGTCTTGGCGCGGTAACGCTGCGTCACCGCCTGCGGTGCCAGCAGGCTGGCGTGTTCGATGACGCCGTTGTGTTCGGTGACCAGGCGGTCGTAGCGGTCGATCCAGCTGCGCTCGCCCGTGAGGCCCGCGGCCTGCGCCGCCTGCAGCAGCTGCTGCTCGGTCACGCGCAGGTCAGCGGCCACCCGGTGCGCCATGGCGTGGCGGTCGGCTGCGGCGGCGATGGTGTGCGAGGACCACAGCCGCTCGGCCAGCAACAGCGCCGTCAGCACCGCGGCACCGGCCAGCGTGAGCGCCACGGAGCGCCGCGCCTGCCGCATCGTCTGCTCGACGATGGACACGTTGGGCATCAGGGTGCCGCCCTGGGGCGCGGAGCGTGGGTGCATGGCTGCGGATCGGTCTCGCAGCGATATCGGTCGGCCCTGGGGCGACTTGAGCGCCGCCCGTGCGCTCCTTCACGCCCGGTTCAGGCCGGCCGCGGCCGGATGGCGTTCTTGGGCCTGAAGGCCTTGCAGACGGCTTCGTCGGTGTCGATGTAGGCGCCGCCGATGAGGTCCACGCAGTAGGGCACGGCGGCGAAGATGCCGTGCACCGGGGGCGTGGCGGTGGGCAGGCCCTGCAGCGTCTCGGCGATCGACTTGGGCTGGCCTGGCAGGTTGATGATGAGCGATTTGCCGCGCACCACCGCCACCTGGCGGCTGAGGATCGCGGTGGGCACGAAGGCCAGGCTGATCTGGCGCATCTGCTCGCCAAAACCCGGCATCACCTTGTGCGCGACGGCCAGCGTCGCCTCGGGCGTCACGTCGCGCGGCGCCGGGCCGGTGCCGCCGGTGGTGAGGATGAGATCGCAGCCGACGGTGTCGGCCAGCTCGATCAGCGCAGCGCTGATGCGGGCCTCTTCGTCGGGGATCAGCCGTTCGTGCCATTGCACCGGGTTCAGCACGGCGCGGCCGAGCCATTCCTTGAGCGCCGGGATGCCCTTGTCCTCGTACACGCCGGTGGAGGCGCGGTCACTGACGGAGACGACGCCGATGCGGAGGAGGTCGTGGCCGGTGCTCATGGTGCTGACAGCAGGGGCTTGAGGAACTGGAACAGCTCGCGGTGGCTCTTGGGCTGGCGCGCTTCGGGTGCCAGGCCGGTGGCGTCGCGGCGCGCCTGGCGCACCAGACTGCGCAGCTGCTGGCTGTCGGTGTCGGGGTGGTCCTGCATCCAGCGGTTGAGCGCTTCGTCGTTGGCGATCAACTCGGCGCGCCAGCGCTCGGCTTCATGCAGCGCCAGGGTCTCCTTGGCGCTGCCGAGCTTGGCGGCGGACACGGCCTCGCGCAGCACGGCCTCGTCGGCGCTGCGCATCAGCTTGCCCACGTACTGCAGCTGGCGGCGGCGGCCCTCGTGGCTCTTGGTGCGGCGGTACTCGAGGATGGCCTCGCGCAGCGGCTCGGGCATCTCGGTGGCAGCCAGGCGGGCTTCGGACAGCTCGGCCACTTCCAGGCCCAGCGACTGCAGGTCGTGCGACTGCCGCTTGAGCGCGGATTTGCTGGGGCGTTCGTCCTCTTCGGCGATGTCGCCGTAGTGGACGTCGATGCCGCGGTGCGGCGCTGCTCTGCGGGGCATGGAAGAAGGGTCCAGGGGCGAGGGCTATCATTGTTGCGCAGCTTCACGACCCGAGTCCGATGTCTTCTTGCCCGCGCCAGTCCACCGGTTTTGCCTTCGACAAGGCGCAGTTCCAGCAGATCGTCGAAGACACGCTGAAGCTGGCCAAGCAACTCGGCGCGAGCGACGCCGGTGCCGAAGTCAGCGAAGGCGTCGGCCTCAGTGTGAGCGTGCGCAAGGGCGAGCTCGAGAACGTGGAGCGCAACCGCGACAAGTCGCTCGGCGTCAGCGTCTACCTGGGCCAGCGGCGCGGCAACGCCAGCACCTCGGACTTCAGCGCCGCGGCGCTGAAGCAGACCGTGCAGGCCGCCTACGACATCGCCCGTTTCACCGCCGAAGACCCGGCCGCCGGCCTGCCCGAGGCCGACGACCTGGCCAGCGGCAGCGAAGCCGGGCGCGACCTGGACCTCTTCCACCCCTGGGCGGTGGATGCCGCCGCCGCCGCGGAGATCGCGCGCCAGTGTGAGGCGGCGGCCCTGGCCGTGGACAAACGCATCACCAACAGCGAAGGCGCGGGTGTGTCGGCGCAGCAGGCGCACTTCTGGGCCGGCAACAGCCGCGGTTTCCGCGGTGGCTACGCCAGCAGCCGCCACTACATCTCCGTGAGCCCCATCGCCGGCAAGGGCCGCGACATGCAGCGCGACGGCTGGTACACGAGCATGCGTGACGCGCAGGACCTGGCCAGCCCCGAGGCCGTGGGCCGCTACGCCGCCGAACGTGCGCTGGCGCGGCTGAAGAGCCGGCGCGTGGCCACGGGGCATGTGCCGGTGCTGTTCGAAAGCACGGTGGCCGCGGGTCTGCTCGGCAGCTTCGTGCAGGCGGTGTCGGGCGGCGCGCTGTACCGCAAGGCAAGCTTCCTCGAGGGCAGCCTGGGCCAGGCCGTGATGGCCCCCCACATCGACATCGACGAGGACCCGCACCAGCCCAAGGGCAAGGGCAGCGCACCGTTCGACGACGAAGGCGTGCGCACGAAAGCCCGGCGTGTGCTCGACGCCGGCGTGGTGCAGGGCTACTTCCTCAGCAGCTACTCGGCGCGCAAGCTCGGCATGAAGACCACCGGCCACGCCGGCGGCTCGCAGAACCTGGTGCTGAAGAGCCGGCTCACGAAGCCAGGTGACACGCTCGACGTGATGCTGAAGAAGCTCGGCCGCGGCTTGTTCGTCACCGAACTGATGGGGCAGGGCGTGAACCTCGTCACCGGCGACTACTCGCGCGGTGCCGCGGGCTTCTGGGTCGAGCGCGGGCGCATCGCGTTCCCGGTGCACGAGGTGACGATCGCCGGCAACCTGCGCGAGATGTTCAAGGGCATCGCCGCCATCGGCGCCGATGCCTACACGCAGGGCAGCAAGACCACGGGCTCGGTGCTCGTGCAGCGCATGAAGCTCGCCGGCGCCTGAGCCCGCCGAGGGTGGCACCCGGTGGTGCTTACCCTGATTTCAACCGCTGTTCAGCTTCGTTGCAGACACTGCGCGCGTCGCGGCTTTCAGGGTGCGGCGGGCTCTGTGCCGAACGGGTAAACCCGCCCGGATCGGTTCGGACCCCCCTCCTAGAATTTCGCGCGCACAGAGCTGTATCTCCCATCACCATCCTTGTTACCTCCCCAGGAGACAACCCCATGGAACGTCGTTCCTTCGTCAGTGGCGCCGGCTTGGCCGGCGTGCTTGCCGCCGGCGCAGCACCCGCCATCGTGCACGCGCAAACCGCGCTGCGCTGGCGCCTCACCTCGGCCTTCCCGAAGGCGCTGGACACGATCTACGGCGCTGCTGAGAGCTTCTCCAAGAAGGTCAAGGAGATGTCGGGCGGCAAGTTCGAGATCTCGGTGCACGCCGCCGGTGAACTGGTGCCCACGCCGGGCCTGGTGGACGCCGTGCAGAACGGCACCGTGGAGATGGGCCACACGGCGCCCTACTACTACTTCGGCAAGAACGACGTCTTCGCGCTCGGTTGCGCCATCCCCTTCGGCCTGAACAGCCGCCAGATGACGGCCTGGCAGTACGACGGCAACGGCCTGAAGCTGATGCGCGAGTTCTACGCCGGCTACGGCTTCACCAGCTTCCCCATGGGCAACACCGGTGCGCAGATGGGCGGCTGGTTCCGCAAGCAGATCAAGACCGTCGCCGACATGAAGGGCCTGAAGTTCCGCGTGGGCGGCTTCGCCGGCCGCGTCTGCACCCGCCTGGGTGTGGTGCCGCAGAACATCCCCGGTGGCGAGATCTACCAGGCGCTGGAAAAAGGCACCATCGACGCCGCCGAGTGGGTGGGCCCGTACGACGACGAGAAGCTGGGCTTCTTCAAGGTCGCGCCCTTCTACCACTACCCCGGCTGGTGGGAAGGTGGCCCGCAGCTGGACCTGTACGTGAACCAGAAGGCCTTCGACGGCCTGAGCGCCGAGTACAAGGCCATCATCGAGAGCGCCGCCGCCTATGCGCACACCGAGATGCAGTCCAAGTACGACGCCCGCAACCCGGCCGCGCTGAAGCGCCTGGTGGCCGGCAAGGC
>JAEUPH010000133.1 GCA_016790395.1 Rubrivivax sp.
GCCATGGGCTCCTCCAGCGACTGGGAAACCCTCCAGCACGCAGCCACCATCCTCGACGATTTCGGCGTCGCCTACGACAAGCAGGTGGTCTCCGCGCATCGCATGCCTGACGACCTGTTCGCCTTTGCCGAGGCGGCCGCAGGCCGAGGCGTGAAGGCCATCATCGCCGGGGCCGGGGGCGCGGCCCATCTGCCGGGCATGCTGGCGGCCAAGACCGTCGTGCCCGTGCTGGGCGTGCCCGTCGCCAGCCGCCATCTGCAGGGCGTCGATTCGCTCTACTCCATCGTGCAGATGCCGAAGGGCATCCCGGTCGCCACTTTCGCCATCGGCCCTGCCGGCGCCGCGAATGCCGCGCTGTTCGCCGTGGCCATGCTGGCCAATGAAGACGCTGCGCTGCGCCAGAAACTGCTCGACTTCCGCGCCCGCCAGACGGCTGCTGCACGCGCCATGTCGGCCGAGTTGAAGTGAAGGTTGCCGCTCCCGCGCCCCTGGTAGGCGTCCTCGGCGGCGGCCAGCTTGGCCGCATGTTCGTGCACGAGGCGCAGACGCTCGGCTTCCGTGTCGCGGTGCTGGAACCCGACCCCGGCAGCCCCGCCGGCGCGGCGGCCGACATCCACCTGCGCGCGCCGTACACCGATGCCGCTGCGCTGGCCACGCTCGCGCAGGACGCCATGGCCGTCACCACCGAGTTCGAGAACGTGCCGGCAGAAGCGCTGTCCTGGCTGGCGCGCTCGCGCCCCGTGGCGCCCCCAGCCGCGGCGGTGCAGGTGTGCCAGCACCGGGCACGCGAAAAGGCCGCCTTCGTCGCTGCCGGCGTGCCCTGCGCGCCGCACGCCGTGGTGGCCGCCGCCGCTGATCTGGACGTCGCAGCCATCGCGGCGCTGCTGCCCGGCATCCTGAAGACCGCCAGCCTGGGCTACGACGGCAAGGGCCAGGTCACCGTGCACTCGGCCGACGAAGCCCGCGCCGCATTCCTTCGCTTCGGCAGCGTGCCTTGCGTGCTGGAGAAGCGCCTGCCGCTGCACCGCGAGATCAGCGTCATCGTCGCGCGCGGAGCCGACGGCCAGCTGGTGCACCTGCCGGTGCAGCAGAACCTGCACCGCGACGGCATCCTCGCCGTGACGCAGGTGCCCGCGCCCGACATCGACGCCGCGCTGGCCGCCGAAGCCGTGGCGCTGGCCTCGCGCATGGCCGATTCGCTGGCCTACGTGGGCGTGCTGTGCGTCGAGTTCTTCGTGCTGGCCGACGGCACGCTGGTGGCCAACGAGATGGCGCCGCGCCCGCACAACTCCGGCCACTACAGCATCGATGCCTGCGACCTGTCGCAGTTTGGCTTGCAGCTGCGCACGCTGGTCGGCTGGCCGCTGCCGGCGCCGCGCCTGCATTCACCGGCGGTGATGCTGAACCTGCTGGGCGACCTCTGGTTCGCCGATGCCTCGAGCACCACGCCGCGCACACCCGACTGGCCGGCGGTGCTGGCGCTGCCTGGCGTGCACCTGCACCTGTACGGCAAGGCCGAGGCACGCCGCGGCCGCAAGATGGGCCACCTCACCGTGACCGCCGCCGACGCCGCCACGGCACGCGCCGTCGCCTTGCAGGCCACGCGCCTGCTGGGCCTGCCGGCCTTCTGACGCTGGCGTCCGCGCATGTCGACAGGGCCCCTTCTGGCCGGTGATGACGCTGCCGCGCTGCAAGCCGCTGCGGTGCGCCTGGCCGCTGGCGAGTTGCTGGCGTTTCCCACCGAGACGGTCTACGGCCTGGGTGCGCGCGCCGACGACGACGCGGCCGTGGCGCGCATCTTCGCCGCCAAGGGCCGGCCGGCCGACCACCCGCTGATCGTGCACGTGGCCTCGCTGGCGGCGGTGGCCCACTTCGCGGCGGCCGTGCCGCCGGCTGCGCAGGCGCTGATGCAGGCTTTCTGGCCCGGGCCGCTGACGCTGATCCTGCCGCGCCGGCCCGGCGTGGCCGCCGGCGCGGCCGGCGGGCAAGCCAGCGTCGGCCTGCGCATGCCGGCGCATCCGGTGGCGCTGGCGCTGCTGCGCGCCGCGGCGGCCCTGGGCGTGCCCGGTGTGGCCGGCCCCAGTGCCAACCGCTTCGGCCGCGTCAGTCCCACGCGGGCCACGCATGTGCTGGCCGAGTTCGGCGGTGCGGTGCCGGTGCTCGATGGCGGCGAATGCGAGGTCGGCATCGAGTCGGCCATCGTCGACTGCACGCGCGAACGTCCGGCGCTGCTGCGGCCGGGGCAGCTGGGCCGCGCGGCGCTGGAAGCGGTGCTGGGCGTGGCGCTGGCCGAGCCCGACGCGCAGTCGCCGCGCGCCTCGGGCACGCTGGCTTCGCACTATGCGCCGGCGGCGCCGGTGAGCCTGTTCGAAGTCGCAGAACTTTGCCGTCGCTTCACGCTGCCGGCCAGGGCGGGCGGGGTGGTCGGGGTATATTCGCGGGCTGCACCGCCGGTGGGGCCGGCCTGGCTGTACAAGCCCATGGCGGCCGAGGCTTCGGCGGTGGCGCATGAACTTTTCGCCGTGCTGCGGGATCTCGATGCCGCGGGCGTGGCGGCCATCTGGGTGGAGACCCCACCGCCCGGGCCCGAGTGGGATGGCGTGCGCGACCGCCTGCGGCGCGCCGCAGCCTGATCGGCGTGGACGACAGCAGGGGCGGGCCCTGCCGGCGCGTGCCGGCGCGGGCCGTCAGTTTCGGAGCAAAGATGATCTTCAGCAGCCAGGCCCCCACGCGTCGACGTCCGGCGGCGCCGCATTCCTGGGGCCTGCGTGTGGCCCGCGCCTGCGCCGTGCTGGCCGTCGCCGCCATCGCCGCCTGCGGCGGTTCCACCACGCAGTACGACACCTTCCGGCCGGGCCGCCTGCTCGTCTTCGGCGACGAGACCAGCGTCATCACGCCGGCCGGCAAGAACTACAGCGTCAACGGCCTGGACGCCAACGGCGCCGTGGCCTGCGGCGGCCAGCCGATCTGGGTGCAGTCGCTGGCAGCGCTGTACGGCTTCGGTTTCCCCGAATGCGCCGGCAGCGACAGCTTCACGGTCAAGGGCCGCATCCTGGCCACGGTGGGCGCGAAGGTCGACGACGTGGCGGCACAGATCGAGGCCCAGGTGGCCGCCGGCGGCTTCCGCACCGACGACCTGGCCACGGTGCTGATCGGCGCCAACGACATCTTCGACCTCTACGCACAGTACCCCGGCCTCACCGAAGAGGTGCTGCTGGCGCAGGCGCGCGAGCGCGGCCGGCGCGCCGCGCAGGCGGTGAACCGGCTCGTTGCGCTGGGCGCCAAGGTCATCGTTTCCGACCTGCCCGACCTCGGCCTCACGCCCTATGCGCGGCAGCAGAACACGCTCACCGGCGACACCAACCGTTCGGCGGTGATCTCGCGGCTGACCTCGGCCTACAACGAGCAGCTCGGCGTGAACGTGGTGCTCGACGGGCGCTTCGTCGGCCTGATGCAGGCGCAGCTGCGCTTCCAGGCCATCTCGCTGGCGCTCAACGCGTTCGGGTTCACGAACGACACCGACGCTGTCTGTGCCGAGGCCCTGCCGGAGTGCACGCTGAACACGCTGGTCACGGACGGCACGGTCACCGGCTATCTCTGGGCCGACGAGACCCACCTCGCGCCCGGTGGGCACGGCCAGCTCGCCACGCTGGCCATCGACCGCGCGCGCCGCAACCCGTTCTAGGGTTCGCTCGAGACGCGGTGCGCCGGCGCGTCCCGCAGGGCCCAGCGCACCAGGGCGTCGAGGGCCGGCCTGGCAGCGCCGGCCTGGGGGTGGTTGACGATGGCCACCACGACATAGCGGCGGCCGCCGCCCGAGAGCGCATAGCCGGCCACGCCGGACACGTCCTTCAGCGACCCGGTCTTCAGGTGCGCGCGGCCCGGTGGCGTGCGCGAGCGGCGCATCGTGCCGTCCACGCCCGAGATCGGCAGCGAGGACATCAGCTCGCTCATCCACGGGCTGTCCAGCATGTAGAGCAGCACCGCCGCCAGGCGCTGCGCGCTCAGGCGCGTGCTGCGCGACAGGCCCGAGCCGTTGTCCAGCAGCACGTCGTCGGCCAGCGGGCCGCTGCGTTCGGCCAGCCAGCGCAACAGCAGCTCACGCGCCGCGTCGGGGGTGGCCGGGCGGCCGGGCTGGGCCTCGCGCGCCAGCGTCAGGAACAGCTGTTGCGCCATCACGTTGTTGCTGAACTTGTTGATGTCGCGCACCACTTCGGCCAGGGCCGGTGATCGCAGCTCGAAGGCGGGCCTGGCATCGGCTGGCGCGAGGCCCTCGCGGGCGCGGCCGTGCAGCGCGCCGCCCATCTCGCGCCACAGCGCCTCGATCAAGCGCGCTTCGTAGGTGGCCGGTTGCGGGTCGGCCACCGGCCACGCGGTTTCGCCGCAGGCCAGGGGAAAGGCGCCGGCAAAACGCGTGCGGCCCGTCTCGAAGCTGGGCTTCAGCGCGGCGCGCCAGTCGTCGCAGGGCCCGGCGGCCAGGGGCACCGTGGTGTCGACCAGCGTGCCCGCGAGGGCCGGCTCGGCCAGAACGCGTGCCACGCCGGCGGCTGCATCGGGCACGAAGGTGTAGGTGACGGCGCGGAAGTTGAACAGCAGTGCCGCCGGACGCACGTTGTAGGGGCGCAGCGGCTCGCCGTCGAAGTCGGCGGGCGAGACCTCGGGCACGGCGAAGGCGCTGCTGTCGAGCACGATGTCGCCGCGGATCTCGCGCACGCCCAACTGCTGCACGCGCCTGAGCATCAGCCACAGGCGTTCCGGCACCAGGCGCGGGTCGCCGCTGCCCTTGATGACCAGCGAGCCTTCCAGCACACCCTGGTTCACGGGCCCCGTCAGCCATACCGGTGTGGACCAGTTCCAGGCCGGCCCCAGGCGTTCCAGTGCGGCGGCCGTGGTCACCAGCTTCATCAGCGAGGCCGGGTTCACCGGCTTCGTCTCGTTCCACTGCAGCAGGCGCCGACCGGCGGCGTCCAGCACCACCACCGACAGTGCCTCGGCGGGCACCCCCGCCGATTGCAGCGCGCGCACGGCTTCGGGTGGCAGCGCCTGGGGCGCAGCCACCGCGGCGGCGGTCAGCCCCACTGCCGCGCAAGCCACCACGCAACCGGGCCAAGCACGCATGGAGGCGATGATGTCACGGCATAAACTCCCTCGATGATCCCGCCCTTGCGGCCCCACGTGCTGGCCATCGACACCGCGACGGAAGCGCTCGCCGTGGCCCTGCACACGCCCGCCGGCGGCATCACCGCCAACGCCGCAGGCGGCGCTGCAGCCTCGGCCGTATTGCTGCCCCAGGTGGCGGCGCTGTTGCGGCAGGCCGGGCTGCGCCATGCCGATCTGTCGCTCATCGCCTTCGGCCGCGGCCCGGGCGCCTTCACCGGCCTGCGCACGGCCTGTGCCGTGGCGCAGGGCCTGGCCTTCGGCATCGGCTGCCCGGTGCTGCCGCTGGACAGCCTGCAGATCGTCGCCGAAGACGCGCGCTTGCAGGCCGGCGTCGATGCCGGGCCCTTCGACATCGGCGTGGCCATGGATGCGCGCATGGACGAGCTGTACGCAGCGGCCTACCGCTGGCACCAGGGCGCGTGGCACACGCTGGCGGCACCGGCGCTCCTGGCTCCGGCCGCGCTGCCGATGGCCTGGCAGGGGCTGACGCTGGCCGCCGTGGCCGGCTCGTCGTGGTCGGCCTTCGGCGACCGCCTGCCCGTGCCCGCCGCGCGGCTGTTCGCGTGCGAGCACGACCGTGCGGCGGCGCTCGGCCGCCTGGCGCTGCAACGGGCGGCCTGCGAGCCCGGCCTGGATGCTGCCGAAGCCCTGCCGCTGTACCTGCGCGACAAGGTCGCCTTCACCACGGCCGAGCGCGAGGCTGCCAAGGTGGCGAAGATGGCGCAGGCGCCGGCCGCATGAACGCGCGCCTGGCCCCGGCGGTGCGGCGCCGTGCAATGGCGGTTCGCGACATCGACGCCGTGGTGCTGGTGGAGGCCAGCGCCTACGGCTTTCCGTGGACGCGCGGCAACTTCGTCGACTCCCTGGCCGCCGGCTACGTGGCCGAGCTGATGGAGAACGAAGCCGGCGAGGTCCTGGGCTACTTTCTGGCCATGACCGGCGTGGACGAACTGCACCTGCTGAACATCACGGTCGCGCCGGCCTGGCAGGGGCTCGGCCTCGGACGCCGGCTGATGGCCGACCTGGAAGCGCAGGCGCGCGCGTTGCGCGTGGCCTCGGTGTGGCTGGAGGTGCGCGCCAGCAACCTGCGCGCCAGGTCCCTGTACGAACGCCTGGGCTACACCGCGGTGGGGCTGCGCAAGGCCTACTACCCGGCCGTCGGCCGGCGCGAGGATGCGGTGGTGATGAGCCTGCCGCTGCCCGATGAAGACGCTGCCGGAGCCCCGCATGCCCTGGACTGAACGCCAGCGCGCGATGCTCGGCGCCATGGGCTTGCGGGTGTGGACACCGCCCGCTCCCGCGGCGGCGCCCGCGCCCTCCGCGCCGCCCGTGGCCGCGCGCGCTGCGCCCGCCGCCGCGCCCGCGGCCGCTCCGGCGGCAGCGCCCGTCGCAGCGCCTGCCGCCACGGCCGCACGCCCCGACGTGGCCGCGTCGGACTGGCCGGCCCTGCGCGCGGCCGTCTCCGCCTGCCGCGCCTGCGGCCTGTGCGAGACGCGCACGCAGACGGTCTTCGGCGTCGGCCACGAGCGTGCCCATTGGCTGGTGCTGGGCGAAGCGCCCGGCGAGAACGAAGACCTGCAGGGCGAACCCTTCGTCGGGGCCGCGGGCCAGCTGCTGGACCGCATGCTGGCCGCGCTGAACCTCACGCGCAGCAGCGAGGGCGACACCCCGCCCGCGCAGCGTGTCTTCATCGCCAACACGCTGAAGTGCCGGCCGCCGGGCAACCGCAACCCGGCGCCGGCGGAGCTGTCGCAGTGCGAGCCCTTCCTGGTGCGGCAGATCGAGCTGCTGCAGCCGCGCATCGTGCTGGCGCTGGGCAAGTTCGCGGCGCAGGCCCTGCTGCGCAGCGACGCCCCGGTGGGCAAGCTGCGCGGGCGCGTGCACCGCTACCAGGGCGTGCCGCTGATCGTCAGCTACCACCCGGCCTACCTGCTGCGCAGCCCGCTGGAGAAGGCCCGCGCCTGGGAAGACCTGTGCCTGGCGGCCCAGGTGGCCGAAGGGCAGGCGACATGAGCGCCGACAACGAGCTGGCGGTGCTGCGGGCGCGCCTGGCGCAGTTCGCGCGGCTGTGCAACAACGTGCCGGTGGCCATCGCCTACTACGAGCGCGAGGGCTACACCTGCCGCTACGCCAACCATCCGTACGCCGCGATGTTCGGCCGCGGCGAGGACGAGGTCATCGGTCTCAGCTTCGCGGAGATCATCGGTGCCGACGCTGCCGCGCAGATCCAGCCCCGCGTCGACGAAGTCGTGCGCGAGCGCCAGAGCGTGCGCTACGAGCGTCAGCTGCTGACGGCCCAGGGCCAGCGCCGGCACATCGAGGTGCATCTGCTGCCCGACCGCGACGACCACGGCCAGGCGCAGGGCGCCTTCGTGCTCATCAGCGACATCACGCGCCACCGCGAGGCCGAGGCCGCCGCCCGCGACAGCGAGGAGCGGCTGTCCAAGTTCATGCACGCCAGCGCCGAAGGCATCGTCTTCCACAAGGGCGGCTTCATCACCGACGTGAACCCGCCGTTGCTGCAGCTGCTGGGCTGGACCCTGGAAGACATGATGGGGCGCTCGACGCTGGAGTTCGTCGCGCCCTCGGCGCGCCAGCGCGTGGCCGAGGTCATCGCCGCCGCCCCCGAGATCAGCTACGACAGCGTGGCGCTGCACAAGGACGGGCGCGAGATTCCGGTGGAGCTGATCGTCCGCACCATGCACCACGCCGGCGAGACGCAGCGCATGACCATCGTGCGCGACATCCGCGACCGCGTCGACGCCGAGGCGCGCATCCGCCACCTGGCGCAGCACGACGCGCTCACCGGCCTGCCCAACCGGCTGGCCTTCGACGAGCGCGCCGCGCTCGCGCTGGCCGCCGCCGGCCGGCGTGGCGAGGGCCTGGCGCTGATGTTCATCGACCTCGACCATTTCAAGCGCGTGAACGACTCCCTGGGCCACCCGGTGGGCGACATGCTGCTGCAGACCGTGGCCGACCGCATCACTGCCGTGCTGCGCTGGGCGCCCGAGCGGCGTCCGGCCGGCGAACCTGACGCCGCGCGCGAGGCCGACCTCGTGGCGCGCTTCGGCGGCGACGAGTTCGTGCTGCTGCTGGCCGGCGACCCGGGGCGCGAGGCCGTGAGCGCCATCGCCGCCAAGCTGCTGTCGGCCGTGGGGCTGCCGCTGCAGGTGGAGGGCGCCTCGATCTCCGTGACGCCCAGCATCGGCGTGGCGCTGTTTCCCGAGCATGGCCAGACCCCGGCCGAGCTGATCAAGCACGCCGACCTCGCCATGTACGAGGCCAAGTCGCAGGGCCGCGCGGCCTGGCGCTTCTTCGAGCCGACCATGGCGGCCGCCGCCTACGCCGCGCTGGAGATGGAGAGCCGCCTGGCGCGTGCCGTGCGCGACGGCGAGTTCCTGCTGCACTTCCAGCCGCAGTTCGCGCTGGGCGGTGGCACCGCCGAGGCGGGTGCCCTGGTGGGCGTGGAGGCGCTGCTGCGCTGGCAGACGCCCGAGCACGGCCTGGTGCTGCCGGATGCCTTCATCCCGCTGGCCGAGGAAAGGCGTCTCATCCTGCCCATCGGCCGCTGGGTGCTGGGCGAGGCGCTGCGCTGCGCGGTGCGCTGGCACGCCGCCAACCTGGCCCAGGTGCCGATGGCCGTGAACGTCTCGACGCAGGAGTTCCAGAGCCCGGGCTTCGTCGAAGGCGTGGAGCAGGCGCTGGCGCAAAGCGGCGCCGCGGGCTCGATGCTGGAGCTGGAACTCACCGAGCGCATGCTGATGGAGGACGTGGCCACCGTGCGCGCGGCGCTGGTGCGTCTGCGCGCCCTGGGCGTGCGCATCGCGGTGGACGACTTCGGTACCGGCTACACCTCGCTGGCGCACCTGAAGCACCTGCCGGTGGACCGGCTGAAGATCGATCGCAGCTTCATCGCCGACGTGCCTGGCGACGCCGGCTCGGTGGCCATCGCCGGGGCCATCGTGAACCTGGGCCAGCGGCTGCACCTGCAGGTGCTGGCCGAAGGCGTGGAGACCGAGGCCCAGCGCGCCTGGGTGCAGGAGCAGGGCTGCGATGCCCAGCAGGGCTTCCTGGCCGGCATGCCGCTGCCGGCCGCCGAGTTCGAAGCCTGGCTGCGCGCACGGCGCGGCTGAGCGCCGCCGTTCAGCGGCCGGGCTTCTTCGGCCGCTGCCAGCCGGGGATCGTCACCTGCCTGGCGCGCGCCACGCTCAGCTGGCCGGCCGGTGCGTCCTTGGCGATGGTGCTGCCGCCGCCGATGGTGGCGCCGTCGCCCAGCGTGATGGGTGCCACCAGCACGCAGTTGCTGCCCACGTGCACGTCGTTGCCGATCACGGTGCGGTGCTTGTTGGCGCCGTCGTAGTTGGCGGTGATGCTGCCGGCGCCGTAGTTGACGCGCTCGCCCACGGTCGCGTCGCCCAGGTAGGCCAGGTGGTTGGCCTTGGCGCCGGCGGCCAGCGTGCTGTTCTTCACCTCGACGAAGTTGCCGATGTGCACCTCGCGCCCCAGCACCGCGCCCGGGCGCAACCGCGCGAAGGGGCCGATCAGCGCGCCGGCGCCGACCTCGGCGCCTTCGATGTGGGTGAAGGGGTGGATCACCGCGCCGGCGGCGACGGTGGCGTCACGCAGCACGCAGTTCGCGCCGATGCGCGCGCCGTCGCCGAGGCGCACCTGGCCCTCGAAGACGCAGTTGACGTCGATCTCCACATCGCTGCCGCATTCGAGCGTGCCGCGCACATCGAAGCGCGCCGGGTCGGCCAGGCGCACGCCCGCTTCCATCAGCGCCTCGGCGCGCGCCCGCTGGTAGCGGCGCTCCAGGTCGGCCAACTGCACCGGGCTGTTGACACCCAGCACCTCGGTCTCGCCCGCGGCCGCGGCGGTGACCACGGGCACGCCTTCGGCCACGGCCATGGCGACGATGTCGGTCAGGTAGTACTCGCGCTGGGCGTTGTCGTTGGACAGCGCCATCACCCAGCGCTTCAGCAGCGCCGTGGGAGCGGCCATGATGCCGGTGTAGACCTCGCGGATCCCGCGCTGGGCCTCGGTGGCGTCCTTGTGCTCGACGATGGCGCGCACGGCGTCACCCCCGGTGACGCTTGCGGCGCCGGCTGGTGATTCGCGGACGATACGGCCGTAGCCGGTGGCATCGGCCAGCGTCACCGTCAGCAGCGCCAGCTTCGTGCCGGCGCAGGCCTGCACCAGCGCGCGGGCGGTGGCCGGCCGGATCAGCGGCACGTCGCCGTTGAGGATGAGCGTGGTGGCGTGCGCGTCGGCCAGCAGCGGCACGGCCTGCTGCACGGCATGGCCCGTGCCCAGCTGCGGTTCCTGGCGCACGCAGCGCGCAGCGGGCGCGACGGCGGCGACGGCGGCCTCCACCGCTTCGGCACCGTGGCCGGTGATGACGACGCTGGCGTCCGCCCCCGTTTCGGCAGCCGCGGCCAGGACGTGCTGCAATAGGCTGGCGCCTGCCAATCGGTGCAGCACCTTCGGAAGGGCCGACTTCATGCGCGTCCCCTTGCCCGCGGCCATGATCACGACGTTGAGTGCCATGCGCTTGTCTCGTTTCCCGTTCTTCGGTGGAAGGGCGATTATCGGCAGCCTGCTGCTGCTGTCGGCCTTCATGCTGGGCGGCTGCAGCAGCATCCGGCTGGCCTACGGCAATGCCTCACAGTTGGCCTGGTGGTGGATCGACGGCTATGTCGACTTCAGCCGCGAGCAGGCGCCGCAGATCAAGGACGGCCTGGACCGCTTTGCCGAATGGCACCGGCGAACGCAGTTGCCGGAGTGGTTGCCGCTGCTGGCGGCGGCCCAGGCGCAGATCACCGAACCCCTGACGCCCGAGCTGGCCTGCCGCTGGCAGGCCCAGGCGCGCGAGAAATTCGAACCCACGCTGCAGCGCGCGCTGTCGCTTGCCGCCGACGCGCTGCCGGGCCTGGGCGAGGAGCAGTTCCGCCACCTCGAGCAGCGCTACGCCAAGCGCAACGACGAGATGAAGCGTGACTTCCTGGACGACGACCCGCAGGAACGCCAGGCCGCCGCCGTGAAGCGCACGCTGGCGCGCGTGGAGCAGGTCTACGGCCGCCTGGGCGACGAGCAGAAGCGCGTGGTGCGCGAAGGCGTGGCCGCCTCGCCCTTCGACCCCGCGCTGTGGCTGGCCGAGCGCAGGTTGCGCCAGGCCGACGTGCTGCAGACCCTGCGGCGGCTGGCGGCCGAGAAGGCCGATTCACCGCAGCGCCTGGCCGCCCTGCGCGCCCTCGTCGAACGCAGCGAGCGTTCGCCCCAGCCTGCCTATGCCGCCTACCAGGCGCGGCTGGCTGCCTACAACTGCGCCTTCGTCGCGCGCATCCACAACGCCACCACCCCGGCGCAGCGACTGAAGGCCCGCGACAACCTCAGGGGCTGGGAAGACGACCTGCGATCGTTCCTGCCGCCGCCCGGCTGAATTCAGCCCGGCGGCAACTCCACCACCACGCGGCGCGGGTTCACGCCGAGCCTGGGAAAGTCCATCAGCGCGGCTTCGAACATGGCGCCCAGCATCGCGGCGTCGCTGCGCGTCACGCCGTCGCTCATGGCGCGGGCCTCGAAGAGCGGCTTGCCCGAGGCACGGTCGCGGATCAGCAGGGCAACCTGGCGTTCATAGCGCGGGAAGTCGTAGCGCATGTGCACGCCCCAGCGCGGCGACACGTAAGGGCCGTAGCGCCAGGTGCCGAAGCCGCCACGCCACCACAGCGGGTCGTCCCAGGGCGAAGCGACGTAGCGCTCGTCGCGCGCGCCCACCTGCACCAGCACCTCGGGTTCCTTGCCCGCCTCCACGGGCTTGAAGCCGGCCTTTTCCAGGGCGGCGCGGGCGCTGTTCTCCAGCACCTCGGTCTCGGCCGCGCGCATGGCCTGCGAGGGCAGGCGGTCGAAGGCGTAGGTGCCGGGCTTGCGCTCGGCCGGCCATTCGCCGTAGCTCGCCACCTGCGTGGACACCGTGCGCACCGTGGCGCAACCGCCCAGCGCCGCCAGAGCGGCCAGCGCGACGGGGATGAGAACGTGACGGCGGTTCATGCGTCTTCCTCCTGGGAGCCCGGGGCGGTGGGGCGCGACGGCCGCCAATGCACCTGCCCGGTGGGTGCTGGCGGCGCACAAGGCTCTTCGTCGAAGGCGATGTCGCCTGCGGCGTCGGCCACGCCGGTGGCTCTGATCGTGGTGAAGGGGTAGAGGTTCCGGTCCATCATGTGCGAAGGCACGATGTTGCCCATGGCCGTGAACATGTTGTCGATGCGGCCGGGGTAGTGCTTCTCCCACTCGCGGATCATCTTCTTCACCTGCACGCGCTGCAGGTTGGTCTGGCTGCCGCACAGGCTGCAGGGGATGATGGGGAACTGCCGGTGTTCGGCCCACTTCTCCAGGTCGGTCTCGGCCACGTAGGCCAGCGGGCGGATGACCACGTGCTTGCCGTCGTCGCTCACCAGCTTGGGCGGCATGCCCTTCATGCGGCTGCCGAAGAACATGTTCATCAAGAGCGTCACCACCATGTCGTCGCGGTGGTGGCCCAGGGCGATCTTGGTGGCGCCGAGTTCGCCCGCCACGCGGTAAAGGATGCCGCGCCGCAGCCGCGAGCACAGGCTGCACATCGTCTGGCCCTCGGGGATCAGCTTCTTGACGATGCTGTAGGTGTCCTGGTTCTCGATGTGGAACGGGACGCCTCGGCTCTTCAGGTAGGTGGGCAGCACGTCGGCCGGGAAGCCGGGCTGCTTCTGGTCGAGGTTGACGGCGACGATGTCGAAGTGAATCGGCGCGCGCTCGCGCAGGCTGAGCAGGATGTCCAGCAGCGCGTAGCTGTCCTTGCCGCCCGACAGGCACACCATCACCTTGTCGCCGGCCTCGATCATGTTGAAGTCGCCGATGGCCTGGCCCACCTGGCGGTGCAGGCGCTTGCTGAGCTTGTTGGCTTCGAAGGCGGCCTTGCGGACAGCCTGCGCGTCGGCGGGGGCGTTCATGGTTCAGGCCTCCTTCAGGCCGAAGACTTCGCAGCCGACGGCATCGCAATCGGGGTACACATCAGGCTTCTCGGTGGCCACGCGCGCGGCCCGCACCTTGGGGTGGGCCAGCATGCGCGCCAGCACGTCGTCGGCCAGTGTCTCCTGCAGGTGGATGTGGCCCTGCGCCACGCGCGCCATGATCTCGCGGCGGATGAAGTCGTAGTCCAGCACTTCCTCGAGTTTGTCGTGCTGCGGCGTGCTGAGTGTCAAGGGAACGTAAAGGTCCACGTTGATGCGCACGCGCTGCTCGCCCTTCTTCTCGAAGTCGTGCACGCCGATGTTGATCCACACCTCGTAGTCGCGCAGGAAGAGCCGGCGGCAGTCCATCAGGCTGGGGTGGTTGATCAGGCTTTGCATCTCAGGCTTTCGTGCCCGCGTCGCGGGCCAGGAACATCACGTCGCGGCCCTGCGGCTGCAGGTGCTGGCCGCCGTCCACCAGCAGCGTGGTGCCGGTGACGGCGGG
>JAEUPH010000172.1 GCA_016790395.1 Rubrivivax sp.
TCAGCCCAGCGAGTCGTTCACCTGCTCGTTGAACTCCGACAGCGTGAACGCCGTGTTCACCTCGCGCGGCAGCGCGTCGCTGGCCGAGAACACGCCCAGGATGCGCCCGTTGGGTTCCACCACCGGCAGGTTGCGGAAGCCGCGTTCCAGCATCATCAGGATGGCGTCGGCCACCTTCAGGCTGGGCGGCACGCAGATGGGGTTGGGCGTCATGATGCGGCTCACCGGCGTGGTGGCCGGGTCCAGCGCCTTGGCCAGCACGCGCGTCATCAGGTCGCGCTCGGTGACGATGCCCACCAGCTCGTTGCCGTGGTCGATGACCAGCACGCTGCCGCAGTTGGCGCGTGTCATCACGCAGGCGGCCTCATGCACGGTGGCGCCGGGCGCCAGGCGCAGCACGTGGCGCCGCGTCATGGCCTGGAAGATGGTGCGTTCGGGCATGGGGCGCTCCTTGTCAGGCAAAGCCAGGCGGCGTTCTCAGCGCAGCGATGCGTTGATGCGGTCCAGCGCCGCAGCGCCGGGGCAGAGTTCGGCCTTGCCCAGCGCGTTCAGCGGCGTGGCCGTGGTGTTGAAGGCGGTGTGCAGGTCGGTGGCCAGCGGGTCCAGGTACAGCAGCCCGGTCACCACCTCGCCCTGCTGCGCGGCCGTGTTCATGTAGGCCAGCGCGCCGAAGCGGTCGGTCGGGTCGTAGTCGGCGTGCAGCTTGCGCAGGCGCAGCGTGGTGCCGTCGGGCTGCGGCACGTCCAGCACGGTGCCGGGGTCGTGGGCGATGGTGATTTCCTCGCCCGGGGTCATGAAGTCGATGCGGCTCACCGCCTCGTTGTGCTGGCGGATGTAGTCGTAGCTCTTGGTGCTGCCGCCGTGGTTGTTGAAGGTGACGCAGGGGCTGATGACGTCTATGAAGGCCGCGCCGCCGTGGCTCATGGCGCCCTTGATGAGCGGCACCAGCTGCGCCTTGTCGCCGGAGAAGCTGCGCGCCACGTAGGTGGCGCCCAGCTGCAGCGCCAGGCCCACCAGGTCCACCGGGCTGTCGCTGTTGACCACGCCCTTCTTGCTCTTGCTGCCGCGGTCGGCGGTGGCGCTGAACTGGCCCTTGGTGAGGCCGTAGACGCCGTTGTTCTCGACGATGTAGGCCATGCGCACGCCCCGCCGCATGGCGTTGGCGAACTGGCCCAGGCCGATGCTGGCGGAGTCACCGTCGCCGCTGACGCCCAGGTACAGCAGCGAGCGGTTGGCCAGGTTCGCGCCCGTCAGCACCGAAGGCATGCGGCCGTGCACGGTGTTGAAGCCGTGGCTGGCGCCCAGGAAGTAGTCGGGCGTCTTGCTGCTGCAGCCGATGCCGGACAGCTTGGCCACGCGGTGCGGCTCGATGTCCAGCTCCCAGCAGGCCTGCACGATGGCGGCGCTGATGCTGTCGTGGCCGCAGCCGGCGCACAGCGTGCTGACGCGGCCTTCGTAGTCGCGCCGCGTGTAGCCGACGGCGTTCTTCTCCAGCGTCGGGTGGTGCAGGCGGGGCTTGGCGATGTAGGTCATGCGCTCACCTTGTCGGCAGGGGCGGCGGCCTTCGCGACGGCTTCGCGGATGGCCTTGGCGATGAAGCGGGCGGTGATGGGCGTCCCATCGTAGTGCAGCACCGCGGGCAACTGGGCGGGCGCGAAGCCGAGCTCGTTGACGAGCAGGCTGCGCATCTGGCCGTCGCGGTTCTGTTCCACCACGAACACCTTCTCGTGCGCGGCGATGAAGTCCGACACCACCTTGGGGAAGGGAAAGGCGCGCAGGCGCAGGGCGTCCAGGTTCAGGCCCTCGGCGTCCAGCACGTCCAGCGCCTCGCGCATGGCCGGCGTGGTGCTGCCGTAGTAGATGACGCCGTACTTCTGCGGCTCGTCGCACAGGCGCAGCACGGGCTGCGGCACCATCGTGGCGGCGGTGGCGAACTTCTTCAGCAGCCGCTCCATGTTGTAGATGTAGTCCGGCCCGCGCTCGCTGTACTGCGCATAGGCATTGCGGGTGGTGCCGCGCGTGAAGAAGCTGCCCTTGGTGGGGTGGGTGCCGGGGTAGGTGCGCCAGGGGATGCCGTCGCCGTCCACGTCCTTGTAGCGGCCGAAGTCCTTGCCGGCTTCCAGCTCCTCGGCGGTCATGACCTTGCCGCGGTCATAGGCGCGGCTGTCGTCCCACTCGAAGGGCTTGGACAGGCGCTGGTTCATGCCGATGTCCAGGTCGGTCATCAGGAAGATCGGGGTCTGGAGCCGATCGGCCAGGTCCAGCGCGGCGGCGCCCATCTCGAAGCACTCGTGCGGGTCCTGCGGCAGCAGCAGCACGTGCTTGGTGTCACCGTGCGAGGCGTAGGCGCACAGCAGGATGTCGCTCTGTTGAGTGCGCGTGGGCATGCCGGTGGACGGCCCGCCGCGCTGCACATTGATGATGGTGACCGGGATCTCGGCGAAGTAGGCCAGGCCGATGAACTCCTGCATCAGGCTGATGCCGGGGCCCGAGGTGGCCGTGAAGGCGCGTGCGCCGTTCCAGCCGGCACCCACCACCATGCCGATGGAGGCCAGCTCGTCCTCGGCCTGGATGATGGCGTGGCGGTGCGTGCCGGTGGCCGGATCGACGCGGAACTTGTCGCAGTACTTCTGGAAGGCCTCGGGCACCGACGAACTGGGCGTGATCGGGTACCAGGCGCAGACCGTGGCGCCGCCGTACAGGCAGCCGAGGGCGGCGGCGCTGTTGCCGTCGGTGAAGATCTGGTTGCCCACCTTGTCGGAGCGGTGCACGCGCAGGCCCAGCGGGTGCGGCAGGTTCGCCTTCACGTAGTCACGGCCCAGGTGCAGCGCCTGCACGTTGCTGTCCAGCAGCCGCTCCTTGCCCTTGTACTGCTCGGCGAAGAGCTTCTCGAACACGTTGGCTTCCACGTCCAGCAGCACCGAGAGCGCGCCCACGTAGATGATGTTCTTGAACAGGGTGCGCTGGCGCGGGTCGGTGTAGTGCTGGTTGGCGATGGCCGTCAGCGGCACGGGGATCACCGTCACGTCGTCACGCAGGCTGCCGGGCGGCAGGGCGCGCGTGCTGTCGTAGAAGAGGTAGCCGCCCGGTTCGATCTCGGCCACGTCCTGCGCCCAGGTCTGGGCGTTCATGGCCACCATCATGTCCACGCCGCCGCGGCGGCCGTGGTAGCCCTGCTCGCACACGCGGGCCTCGTACCAGGTGGGCATGCCCTGGATGTTGCTGGGGAAGATGTTGCGCGGGCTCACCGGCACGCCCATGCGCATGATGGCCTTGACGAACAGCTCGTTGGCCGAGGCCGAGCCCGAGCCGTTGACGTTGGCGAACTTGATGACGAAGTCGTTGACGGCTTCGATGCGCTTGACCTTCGAGTTCATGCCGCCACCCCCAGGCGCTGGACGTTGTGCTTGTCGGCCCCGGTGCCGTCGGGCTTCGCGCCCCGGCATCCCGGGCCGGCCTTGGCGGTGAGGAACAGGAACTTCTGCATGTCCCACGCGCCGGTGGGGCAGCGCTCGGCGCACAGGCCGCAGTGCAGGCAGACGTCCTCGTCCTTCACCAGCACACGCGCCGTCTTCAGTGCGTGGCTCACGAAGAGCGCCTGGTCCTTGTTCTTCGACGGCGCCTTCAGCCGCGTGCGCAGTTCCTCTTCAGGGCCGGGCACGGTGAAGGTGATGCAGTCGGTGGGGCAGATGTCCACGCAGGCGTCGCACTCGATGCACAGCTTGTCGGTGAACACCGTCTGCACGTCGCAGTTCAGGCAGCGCTCGGCCTCCTTGAAGGCGGTGGCGGGGTCGAAGCCCAGTTCCACCTCCACGCGGATGCTGGACAGCGCCTTCTCGGCCTCGGCCCAGGGCACCTTGTGGCGCGTGTCATCGCTGGGCGCGTTGTCGTAGCTCCACTCGTGGATGCCCATCTTCTGGGACACGAGGTTGACCAGGGGCGGCGGCCGGTTCGTCACCGGCTCGCCGTGCAGCAGGCGGTCGATGCTCACCGCCGCCTCGTGGCCATGCGCCACCGCGGTGATGATGTTCTTCGGGCCGAAGGCCGCGTCGCCGCCGAAGAAGACGTTCTTCACCGTGCTCTGCAGCGTGGCCGGGTCCAGCACCGGCAGGCCCCACTTGTCGAACTCGATGCCGGTGTCGCGCTCGATCCAGGGGAAGGCGTTCTCCTGGCCCACGGCGACCAGGACCTCGTCGCAGTCCAGCACCACGTCGGGCTCGCCGGTGGGCACGAGGCTGCGGCGGCCTTTCTCGTCATAGACGGCCTGCACGATCTGGAAGCTCATGCCGGTGAGCTTGCCGCCTTCGTGCAGGAAGGCCACGGGCACGTGGTAGTTCAGGATGGGGATGCCTTCGTGGATGGCGTCTTCCTTCTCCCAGGGGCTGGCCTTCATCTCGTCGAAGCCCGAGCGCACCACCACCTTCACGTCCTTCGCACCCAGACGGCGCGCGGAGCGGCAGCAGTCCATGGCGGTGTTGCCGCCGCCCAGCACCAGCACGCGCCGGCCGATGCTGGTCACATGGCCGAAGGACACGCTGGCCAGCCAGTCGATGCCCAGGTGGATCTTGGCGGCGGCTTCGGTGCGGCCGGGGATGGGCAGGTCGCGCCCGCGCGGTGCGCCGCAGCCGACGAAGATGGCGTCCCAGCCTTCGGTGATCAGCGCCTTCATCGAATCGATGCGCTGGCCGCTGCGGAACTCCACGCCCAGGCCGAAGATGTAGCCCGTTTCCTCGTCGATCACCGATTCCGGCAGCCGGAAGCGCGGGATCTGCGAGCGGATGAAGCCGCCGGCCTTCGCCTCGCCGTCGAACACCGTGACGGCGTAGCCCTGGGCGGCGAGGTCACGCGCCACCGTCAGCGACGACGGCCCGGCGCCCACGCAGGCCACGCGCTTGCCGTTCTTCGGCAAGGGCTGCGGCAGGCGCGCCTGCACGCGTTCGGCGCTCTTGAAGTCGGCCGCCACGCGCTTGAGGCGGCAGATGGCCACCGGCTCGGCCTTGGGCGCGTTGTGCTCTTCCACGCGGCCACGCCGGCAGGCGGGTTCGCAGGGGCGGTCGCAGGTACGGCCCAGCACGCCAGGGAAGACATTGCTGGCCCAATTGACCAGGTAGGCGTCGTCATGGCGCCCGTGGGCGATGAGCCGGATGTACTCCGGCACGGGGGTGTGGGCCGGGCAGGCCCATTGGCAATCGACGACCTTGTGGAAGTAGGCCGGGTTGCCCACGTCGGTGGCACGCACGGTGTCTGTCTCCTGGCTGGGCGCAGGCACCACGCAGCCACGTGCGCAGGCCGGACCGTTGTCTTGTTGGCCGGCAGTCTATGCGCGCCGGGGGCGGCTGTCGCGCCTGTCGGCTTGTCCTGGCTCAAGAAGCCTGCGCCAGAGGGCCTGTCAGCCGCCGAGGCCCAGGTGCCGGTCGCGGTCGCAGGCCGGGTCGGGGCCGTAGCTGGTGTCTTCCACCACGCCCTGGGGCGTGATGCCGACGTGGAAGACCAGGCACTGGAAGTTCTCGAACCGGTAGGTCCACACCGTCTGGTCGCGATAGTGCACCGCCCACACACGGGCCGGCGGGCCCAGGCGTTCGCGCAGCTGCGCCGTCGTCAGGCCGGCTTCGATGCGGGCGAAGTTGGCCTCGGTCAGGGCTTCTTCCCAGCGCAGGAAGCGGCCGGCGGCGTCCAGGTCCACCAGCCAGGTGTGCTTGCCGAAGGGCCCACTGGCGTACTGCAGGCGGCGGCCCCCGCCGGGCAGCGGGAACTCGGCCGTCGGCGGGCCCAGGCGGGCGACCACGGCCGCCGCGTCGTCACCCGCCTGCAGCGACTGCGGCACCCCGGCGCAGCCTGCGGTCAGCAGTACGGTCAGCAGGAGGGGGGCGAAACCGGGCTTCATGGCCGCCATGATGCGCCGGCCGACCGGGCTGCGCCGCTGTCAGTGCTTCAGCTGGGCGTGTACGCCAGCCGCACGTAGATGGGCGCGAAGGCCTCGGCCTGCGTCACTTCCAGCAGGTGCTCGCGGCTGAGTTCCAGCATGGCGATGAAGGTCACCACCAGCACGGGCACGCCGCGCGAGGTGTCGAAGAGGTCCTGGAACTCGACGAAGCGGCGGCCCTGCAGCTTGCGCAGCACCAGGCTCATGTGCTCGCGCACGCTGAGCTGTTCGCGGCTGATCATGTGGTGCTGCGTCAGCCTGGCGCGCTGCAGGATCTCGCGCCAGGCCTGGCGCAGGTCCTCGGTGTTCACGTCGGGCCAGCGCGGCTGCAGGCTCTGCTCGATGTGCACCTGGGCGCGCAGGAAGTCGCGGCCGATCTGCGGCATGGCGTCCAGCTTGGCGGCCGCCAGCTTGATCTGCTCGTACTCCACCAGCCGGCGCACGAGCTCGGCGCGCGGATCCTCGGGCTCGGCGCCGTCGGCCGACTTCTTCGGCGGCAGCAGCATGCGGCTCTTGATCTCGATGAGCATGGCCGCCATCAGCAGGTACTCGCTGGCGAGTTCCAGGTTGCGGCTGCGGATCTGCTCGACGTAGGCCAGGTACTGGCGCGTCACATCCGCCAGCGG
>JAEUPH010000195.1 GCA_016790395.1 Rubrivivax sp.
CTTGGGCGAAGGCGTGATCGCCAGTTTGCTGAGCTTGCGCTGAGACTGGCTCAACAAAGCAAAAAGCCCAGCCGGTGATGGCTGGGCTAAGTGCTTGCTATTGCTAGCGTTTCTATGGCTCCCCGACCTGGGCTCGAACCAGGGACCTACGGATTAACAGTCCGGCGCTCTACCGACTGAGCTATCGGGGAATAGCCGCGCAGTATAGCCTGAATCCGGGAGCCCGATCAGAGGCTCAGCTGCAGCGACGCATGCCAGGTGCGCGGCGCCAGCGGGTACAGGTAGGCATGGTCGTACTGGAAGGGCGCTTCCTGCCAGGCGCGGCGGTCGGCCAGGTTGTCGACGCCGGCGCGGCCCACCCAGCGGTAGCCGGCGGCCTTCCATAGGTAGCGCACGGCCAGGTCCAGCCGGGTCCAGCCCGGCGTGGCGACGCTGTTGTCGGGCAGCACCATGCGCTCGCCTTCGCGGGTGACATAGCCCAGCACGGCCAGGCCGGGCAAGGCCGGGACGTTGTAGGCCGCCTGCGCCTTCAGGCTGTTCGCCGGCACGTTGGTCGGGCGCAGGCCGTTCAGCGTCGGGTCGAGCGATCCTTCGCGGCGCGCCTTCAGCAGCATCGCGCTGCCGCGCAGGTTCCAGGGGCCGCTGCGCCAGTCGGCTTCGGCCTCCAGGCCGCGGTGGCGCGCCTGGCCGTCGGCCTGCCGGCTGCAGCTGTCGTCGACGTCGCAGTTGCCGACGTCGCGCCAGGCCGGACGCTGGATGTCGAAGGCGGCCAGGCGCCAGTCCAGCGCCTCGCTGCTGTGCTTCAGGCCGGCCTCGAACTGCTCGCTTTTCAGCGCCGGCAGCGCCTGGCCGGCGTTGGTGTAGCGCGACCGGTTCGGCGCCACCTCGGATTCGACACCCTGGCCCCAGCTCGCGTAGACCAACGCCTGGCGGCCGATCGCGCGGCTCAGCGCCAGCCAGGGCGTGGTGAAGTCCTGGCGGTACGAGGTCGCGCGCGAGCCGTCGGTGCGCACGCTGTCGCGCTGCAGCCGGCTGTGGCGCAGGCCGGCCCACAGCGTCCACTGCGCATCCAGCGCGATCGCGTCCTGCAGGTGCAACTCGGTGCTGCGTTCGTCGCGGTGGGTGTTCTCCTCGGTCAGCGTCGGGTCGGGCGGCACCACCGCGGTGCCGGCGATGTTGCCGATGCCGACCCAGTTGTAGGCCTGGCGCTGGAAGCGGGCCTGGTAGCGCGTGCCGGTGATGCCGAGGCTGAAGCGGTGCTCCATCGTCGCCAGCAGCGCGCGGCCGTTGACCGACAGGTCGGCCGCGTCGCTGGTGCGGCGTTCGTTCTCGCTGCGGTAGTCGTAGAAGTCGAACGTGCCGTCGCTGCAGTAGCGGCTGTAGTCGTTCTCGGCGCTGCAGCCGAACGGGAACGCGATGCGGTCGTCGCTGTCCAGCCGCTGGCGCATCGCATGCGCCACCAATTGCAGGTCGGGCGCCAGCGCCTGGGTGTAGCGCAGCGAGCCGGTCTGGCCCTGCATCACCACCGGCAGGCTCCAGGGCTGGTTGTTCAGGTTGATGCGCGGGTCGATGCTGCCGGCGTCGGGCAGGCGGCTGCCCAGCAGGCTGAAGCCCGGCGTGCTGGGCTGGCTCTGGCGGCTCCATTCGAACTCGGCCTCGAGCAGGCTGCCGGGCGTGGCCTGCCATTCGACGGCGCCGGCCAGCAGGCTGCGGCTGCCCTGGCTGTCGCGGGTGCGCGGGTCCAGGTGCTCGACGGCTGCGTTGACGCGCCAGCCGAGGCCGCCGTCGCGCGCGCCGAGGTCGACCGCGGCGCTGAGGCTGCCGTCCTGCTCCCAGCCCAGCGTGGCATTGCTCACCTGGTCGACCGGCCGCTTGACGATCAGGTTGACCAGGCCGCCCGGTGCGCTGGTGCCCGCCTGCAGGCCGCTGGTGCCCTTGAGGATCTCGATCGACTGCTTGTTGTCGCGGGCGATCACCGTCTCGGCATTGATCGGCAGGCCGTCGCGCCGGTAGTTGAAGCGGTTGTCCAGCGTGAAGCCGCGCACCGCCAGCTGGCCCCAGTAGCCCGGCGCGTTGTAGGCGTCGGTGATGCCGGCGTCCAGCCGGGTCAGGTCGGCGATGCCGCGGATGCCGGCATCCTGCATCACGCCCAGGCCGAGCACGGAGGCCGAGAACGGCGCGCGGTTCAGCGGTACGTCGCCGAAGCCGGCGATCGAGGCGCTGGCGTTGGCGCTGCGGCCGCTGACGGTGACGGTCTGCACCGGGGTGTCGGCTGCGGTCTGTGCCTGCAGCGGCGCCGTGCACAGCAGCAGGGCGGCTTGCGCGGCACAGGCCAGGGGATGCCGGCGCGGCGGCCGGCACATGGGGCGGCCCATGGAACGGAAATGGAATGCCATCGTTTGCTCTCGTTGCGATGGCAGGTGGGCAAACTCTGGAGGACGCACACGGAGAACCCGCGGGCCGATTCAGGCTGCTTCCCTGCGCGAGGATTACCTCAGTCAGGTTCAAAGGGACTTTCTCAGTCGCACCGCTTGCGCGGCACAACACCCCTAGCGAAGTGACGACGGTGCGGATGCACCGTCGACAGGCGAGATTATGGACCGGCAGCGGCGTGCCGCCGGCGCGGCAGGGCTTCTTCGGGCCTACCGCCCCGGCGTGGCCACGCCCAGCAACTGGTGCAGCCGCGGGCTGGTGGTGGTGTACTGCAGCAGCGTCGGCTGATCGGGCCGCAGCCGCGCCGCCGCGGCAAAGGCCGCCAGCGTCGCCTCGTGGAAGCCGCAGAGGATCAGCTTCTTCTTGCCCGGGTAGGTCACCACGTCGCCCACCGCGTAGATGCCCGGCTGGCTGGTCTCGAAATGCGCCGGGTCGACCACCAGCTGCCGCCGCTCCAGTGCCAGGCCCCATTGCGCGATCGGCCCCAGCTTCGGGCTGACGCCGAGGAAGGCCAGCACCAGGTCGGCCGCCAGGCGGCGGGTCTGGCCGTCTTCGCCGATGACCTGCGCGGCCACCAGGCCTTGGGCATCGTCGCCGTCCAGGCCCAGCACCTGGCCGACCTCGAAGTGCACGCTGCCCGCAGCGATCAGGGCCAGCAGGCGCTGCAGCGGCGCTGGTTCGGCTGCCAGCGTGCGGCGGCGGTGCAGCAGGGTGATCGATGCGGGCTGCGGCGGCGGCGCCGCGGCGAGCTGCAGCACTGCCTGCACCGCAGCGTCCTCGCCGCCGACCACCAGGACACGCCGGCCGGACCAGGCAGCGGCAGCGGGCACGCGGTAGAGCAACTGGCGGCCGGCGTGCCGCTCGGCGCCCTCGACCTTCAGCAGGCGCGCCTGGAAGGCCCCGACACCGCCGGCGATGAACACCGTGCGGGCGATGAAGCGGGTGCCGGCGCTGGTGCCCAGATCGAAGCGGCCATCGTCGCGCAGGGCCAGCGAGGCGACTTCCTGGCCGAGGTGGAACTGCGGCGCGAACGGCGCCAACTGCTGCAGCAGCCGCTGCACCAGCTCGCGGCCGGTGCAGACCTGCACTGCGGGGATGTCGTAGATCGGCTTGTCGGCGTACAGCTCGATGCACTGGCCGCCGGCTTGCGGCAGCGCGTCGACGACATGGGCCCGGATGTCCTGCAGCCCGAGCTGGAAGACCTGGAACAGCCCGACCGGCCCGGCGCCGATGACCAGCGCATCGCACTCGATGGCGCCCTGCGGCGCGGGGGGGAGCACGGCGGGCAGCGTGGGGCGGATCAGCGGATCAGCTCGGACAGCTTGTCCTTGCGGTCCTTCCAGTCGTCGGCGTCGGGCAGCGCGGCCTTGCGCTTGGTGATGCTGGGCCAGTTGCGCGACAGCTCGGCATTGAGCTTGATGAACGCCACCTGGTCGCCGGGCACGTCTTCTTCCGGCAGGATCGCATTGACCGGGCACTCGGGGATGCAGACCGCGCAGTCGATGCATTCATCGGGGTCGATGGCCAGGAAGTTGGGGCCTTCGCGGAAGCAATCGACCGGGCAGACATCGACGCAGTCGGTGTACTTGCAGCGGATGCACGATTCGGTGACGACGTGGGTCATGGGGGCTTGGCGGGTTGAAGGAATTCCAGCCTCCGGCCCGCAAGCGCTGGGCACCGGGCCTGGAGGAAACAGACAATTTTATGCGGCCGGCCCCTGGGCCCCGCCGTGAGGCCGCTCGGTGCCAGGGGTCTTGGCGCCGGCGTCGGCGGGCGAGCTGCCCACCGGCATGGCCCCGGCGCCGACCGTCACCACCGCCGGGCGGCCGGCATGCGGCGCCCCGGCGTCGGCCAGCGTGGCCACCGTGTGGTCGGTGCAGCGTGCATCGGGCCAGCCGGCACGCGAGACCACGCTGGCCGGCGTGTCGGCAGGCCAGCCGGCCTCCAGCAGCTTGCCCGACAGCGCCGCCAGCTGCCGGCCGGCCATGTAGAACACCTCGGTATCGGCGGTGCGGGTGGCATGCAGGACCCCCAGCTGGGTCATCGCCGTGGTCAGGCTCACGCTGCGGCCGTTGCCGCGCCGGGTCAGCGGGCGCCGGGTGTCGGCGGCGGCGGCCAGCGCGGCACTGACACCGGGCACCACCTCGCAGCCGATGCCTTGCTCGTGCAGTGCCGCCAGTTCCTCCTCGAGCCGGCCGAACACGCTCGGGTCGCCGCCCTTCAGGCGCACCACGTGTCGGTGGCGCCGGGCGGCATCGAGCAGCAGCACGTTGATCGCATCCTGGCCGGTGGCATGGCCGAAGCCGCGCTTGCCGACGTCGACCCAGCGTGCCTGCGGCGCCAGCGCACGCAGCGCCGGGTCGGTCAGCGCGTCGTGCAGCACCACCTCGGCTTCGGCCAGCAGGCGCGCACCACGCACGGTGATCAGGTCGGCAGCCCCGGGGCCGGCACCGATGAAGACGACGCTCGCGCGCTCTGTCATCCGGCGATTGTGCCGCCCCGGTGCGGTGATCAGGCCGCCGCCCGCACCAGCAGTGCGCCGCTGGTTCGGTTGCTGGCCGGGTCGACGACGATCAGCGCGCCGCCGGCGCGGTTGCTGGCATAGGGCTCGACCGGCAGCGGCTGTTGCAGCTCGACCACCACGTCGCCGATCTCGTTGACGGCCAGCTCATGGGCGTCCAGCGGCTCGAGCGTGTGGATGTCGAGCCGGTGCTCGATCGCGCTGATGCGCGCCTGCACCCAGCGGTTGCCGTGGCGCACCCAGTACTTGCGGCCGATTGCCGCCGGCTCGGTGTCCAGCCAGGCCAGCGTGGCGCTGAAGCGCTGCGCCGGCTGCAGGCTGCCGGGACTGGCGATCCAGTCGCCGCGCGAGATGTCGAGCTGGCGGTCGAGCACGATGCCGGCCGATTCGCCGGCCTGCGCCGCGGCCACCGGGCTGCCGGCGCGGCGCACCTCGGCGACCACCGCGCGCTCGCCGCTGGGGAACACCTGCACCGCGTCGCCCGCCTTCACGCTGCCGTGGGCGATGCGGCCCCAGAAGACGCGCGGCTGGTGGCCGGCCCCCTTGGCGTCCAGGCCGGCTTCGGCGTCGTCGCGTGCGACGTACTGCACCGGCTGCAGCAGCGTGCCGGCACTGCGTTCCTGCGTGGTCGGCAGCCGCTCGAGCAGCTGCAGCAGGCTGGGGCCCTGGTACCAGGGTGCGTCCAGCGGCTGGGTCACGTTGTCGCCGCGCAGCGCGCTGACCGGGATGATGCCGGCCAGCGCGGTGATGCCGGCCTCCTCGGCAAACGCCAGCAGCGCGCCGCGGGTGGCCTCGAAGGCCGCCGCGGGGTCGTCGACCGCGTCGAGCTTGTTGACCGCGAACACGATGCTGGGCACGCGCAGCAGCTGGGCCAGCAGCGCGTGGCGGCGGGTCTGGGGCAGCAGCGGCACCGTGGGGCTGCGCCAGTCGATCTTCGTGATGTCGACCAGCACCACCGCGGCATCGCTGCCGGCGGCGGCGGTGACCATGTTGCGCGTGTACTGCTCGTGCCCCGGCGCGTCGGCGATGATGAACTTGCGCCGGCGGGTGGCGAAGTAGCGGTAGGCGACGTCGATCGTGATGCCCTGCTCGCGCTCGGCCTCGAGGCCGTCGGTCAGCAGCGACAGGTCGATCGGTTCACCGGCGGCGCGCCTGGCCAGCGTGTCGAGCTGGTCGGCCAGGATCGCCCGGCTGTCGTAGAGCAGCCGGCCGATCAGCGTGCTCTTGCCGTCGTCGACGCTGCCGGCGGTGAGGAAGCGCAAGGCGCGGTGGTCTGTGGCTTCGACGGACTCTCGTTGGTCCGCCGCTTCGGCGGCGGTCTTCAGGACAGCGCTCATGTCAGAAATACCCTTCCTTCTTGCGGCGCTCCATCGACGCGTCGCTGGTGCGGTCGTCCATGCGGGTCGCGCCGCGCTCGCTGACGGTGACGGTCAGCGTCTCGGCGACGATGTCGGCGGCGCTCGCGGCGTCGCTTTCGACCGGGCAGGTGCAGGTCATGTCGCCGACGGTGCGAAAGCGCACCGTGGCGGTCTCGACCGTCTCGCCGGCCTCGGGCGGCGTCACCTCGGTCAGCGGCACCAGCAGGCCCTTGCGGCGGATCACCTCGCGCCGATGGGCGTAGTACAGCCCCGGCAGCGGGATGTTCTCGCGTGCGATGTACAGCCACACGTCCAGCTCGGTCCAGTTGCTGATCGGGAAGCTGCGGAAATGCTCGCCGGGCCGGTGGCGGGTGTTGAACAGCGTCCACAGCTCGGGACGCTGCTCCTTGGGCTGCCACTGGCCGAAGCTGTCGCGGTGGCTGAAGATGCGTTCCTTCGCGCGCGCCTTCTCCTCGTCGCGCCGCGCGCCGCCGATCAGGCAGTCGAAGCGGTGCTCGTCGATCGCCTCGAGCAGCGTTACCGTCTGGTGGCCGTTGCGCGATTCCAGCGGGTGCGCCAGCCGAACGCTGCCGCGCTTCATGCTGTCTTCCAGGTGGCCGACGACCAGCCGCTCGCCCATCTCGGCGACACGCTGGTCGCGGAAGGCGATCACCTCGGGGAAGTTGTGGCCGGTGTCCACGTGCAGCAGCGGGAAGGGCAGCTTGCCCTTGAAGTCATTGCCGGCGACGCGGGTCTTGAAGGCCTTCTCTGCCAGGCGCAGCACGACGCAGGAATCCTTGCCGCCGGAGAACAGCAGGGCAGGGCGCTCGAACGATGCGGCGACCTCGCGCAGGATGAAGATCGCCTCCTCCTCCAGCCAGTCGAGGTGCCGGTGGTCCAGCTCGGGCAGCAGCTGGTCGAGGTTCACACGGGCGTTCATGCATGCTCTCCAATCATCGAGACCGCTTCCTGCTGGACATGCAGCCCGCATTCCTTCAGCGATTCATCCTCCCACCACCAGCGCCCGGCGCGGAAGTCCTCGCCGACGGCGATCGCCCGGGTGCAGGGCGCGCAGCCGATGCTGGGCATGAACTGGTCGTGCAGCGGGTTGTAGGGCACGCCGTTGACCCGGATGTAGTGCCAGACGTCGGCCCAGCTCCAGTCGGCCAGCGGGTTCAGCTTGGTGCGGCCGGCGTCGTCGCGGTCGTGGAACGGCACCTCGCCGCGGGCGTTGCTCTGCTCGCGGCGCAGCCCGGTCACCCAGGCGCTGCGCGCGCCCAGCATGCGCGACAGCGGTTCCATCTTGCGCAGGCCGCAGCAGGCCTTGCGCAGCGCCAGGCTGCGGTACATCGCGTCCTCGCCATGGGTCCCGACGAAGTGCACGACGTCTTCGGCCACCGGCCGGTAGACCTCGACCGCCAGGCCGTAGTGCCGCTCGATCGTGCCGATCAGCGCCGAGGTCTCGGGGTGCAGCTTGCCGGTCTCCAGCGTGCCGATCGCGATCGGCAGCGCATGGCGGGCGATCAGGTCGGTGACGACCATGTCCTCGGCGCCCAGGCTGGTGGCCTGGACGATCGCGCCGGCGTGGTCGGTGGCGGCCGACTGCAGCACCGCCAGCGCGTGTGCCACGCGTTCTTCGAAACCCAGGGTCGCCCGGGCGTAGAGGTCGATTGCACTCATGTTCAGATGCCTTGTCCTGCAAACAGCTCGCCGGCGGCCGCGGCCCCTGCCGTCTCGCGCGACAGGTCGCGGGCGAACGCCGGTCGCGGCTGCCGCACGTCGCCCTGGTAGTGGCCGGCGAAGAAGCCCAGCGCGCGTTCGGCGGCCTCGAGACGCTGGTCGTGGCGCAGCTGCACCGCGTCGAAGCCGGTGCGCTGCAGCAGCGGCAGCATGTCGACCAGCACGTCGCCGGTGGCCCGCACTTCGCCGCCGAAGCGCAGCCGCACGCGCAGCAGCCGGGCCTGCGTGTAGGCGCGGCCGTCGACCCACTTGGGGAACTGCAGCGCCACCAGCGCCAGGCGCGGCAGGTCGCCGGCCAGCGTCTCGATGTCGACGGTGTTCGGCACGATCACGCCGGTGTGCAGCGCGGCCGGCCAGCCGTCGCGCACGGCATGCCACTGCTCCAGCGTCAGCAGCGACCAGTCGCGCGCCGGCGGGTGCGGCTGCGGGCCGTCCTCGCCGCCGGCGGTGTGCCAGCGGTCGTGGTGGGAGTCGATGAACTTCATGGGTTGCTCCGTTGCTCAGGCCGCCACCAGCCGGTCGGCCGCCTGGCCCGTGATGTGGCGCTGCGCGTCGGCGGCGGCCTTGAACGGCGCCAGGCCGAGGCGGCGCACGGCGTCGATGAAGAGCTCGCCGCGACGGCGCTGGGCGAGGTAGACATCGACCACCGCCTCGATCACGTCGGGCACCTCCTCGGCGGCGAAGGACGGGCCGATCACCTTGCCGGGCACCGCCGCGCCGCTGATCGTGCTGCCGTCGGCGCCGCCCAGCGACACCTGGTACCACTCGCTGCCGTCCTTGTCGACGCCGAGGATGCCGATGTGGCCGCTGTGGTGGTGGCCGCAGCTGTTGATGCAGCCGCTGATGTGCAGGTCGATGTCGCCGATGTCGTGCAGCGCGTCCAGGTCGTCGAAGCGCTCGGTCAGCGCGGCGGCGACGGGGATGCTGCGCGCGTTGGCCAGCGCGCACAGGTCGCCGCCCGGGCAGGCGATCATGTCCGTCAGCAGACCGATGTTGGGCGTGGCGAAGCCCTCCTCGCGCGCCGCCAGCCACAGCGCGCGCAGCTCGGCGTCGCGCACCCAGGGCAGCAGCAGGTTCTGGTCGTGCGTGACGCGCAGCTCGCCGGCGCTGAAGCGGTCGGCCAGCTCGGCGGCGCGGTCCATCTGCTCGGCCGTGACGTCGCCCGGCGGCAGGCCGGCGCGCTTGAGCGACAGCGTCACCGCGCGCAGGCCCGGCAGCTTGTGGGCGTGCACGTTGCGCTGCAGCCAGCGGTCGAAGGCGGGCAGGGGTTCGCCTACCACCGCCGCGGCCGGCGCCTTGACGTGCACGGGAACGCTGAAGCACGCCGCCACGCGGTCCAGTTCGGCCTGCGGGATCCGTGGCGTGGCGGGGTCGGCCAGCAGCGCAGCGAACTCGCGGTTGACGTCGTCGACGAAGCGCTGGCCCTCGGCCTTCACCAGAATCTTGATGCGCGCCTTGTACATGTTGTCGCGGCGGCCGTGCAGGTTGTAGACGCGCACCACGGCCTCGAGGTAGACGAGGATCTGCTGCCAGGGCACGAACGCATGGAACTCGCTGGCGATGAGCGGCGTGCGGCCCATGCCGCCACCGACAGCCACGCGGAAGCCCACCTCGCCGGCGGCATTGCGCCTGAGCGTGAGGCCGATGTCGTGCCAGTCGGTGGCCGCCCGGTCCTCTCGGGCACCGGTGACGGCAATCTTGAACTTGCGCGGCAGGAAGGCGAACTCGGGGTGCAGCGTGCTCCACTGGCGCAGGATCTCGCAGTAGGGCCTCGGATCCACCTCCTCGTCGGGGGCGATGCCGGCCAGCGCGTCGGTGGTGATGTTGCGGATGCAGTTGCCGCTGGTCTGGATGCCGTGCATGTCCACGTCGGCCAGCAGGTCCATCACGTCGGCGCTGCGGTCCAGCGGGATCCAGTTGAACTGCAGGTTGGTGCGCGTGGTGAAGTGGCCGAAGCCGCCGCGCTCGGTGGGCAGGCCGGCGTCCTGCAGGTCGTGCTCGCGCGCGATACGGGCCAACTGCCGCAGCTGGCGACTGCTCAGTTCGCCGTAGGGCACGGCCACGCGCAGCATGGGGGCGTGGCGCTGCACGTACCAGCCGTTCTGCAGGCGCAGCGGGCGGAAGTCGTCGCCGGCCAGCTCGCCGGCCAGGTGCCGCATGAGCTGGTCGCGGTACTGCGCCGCCCGCGCGTGCACGAACTGGCGGTCGAAGTCGGTGTAACGGTACATGGGGCGCGACTGTAGGCGGGCTGCTTATTTCTTGGAACGACAGAATTTTCCCGTGCTTATGTTCCTGAGGAATGAGATGGGCAGCGTTCGCCCTTCCAGGACAATGCCGGCATGAGCTCCCCCCCTTCCGTTTCCAGGCGACTGCGCGCCGTCGTTGCACTGGTCCTGGCCGCATTGCTGGCGGCCTGCCAGACGGCACCGCCTGTGGCGCCGCCCGTCGCGCCGGCCGTCCCGCCCGTGGTGGTGCCGCCGCCGCTTCCCAAGCCGCCACGCATCGGGCTGGCGCTGGGAGGCGGCGCGGCGCGTGGCTTCGCACACATCGGCGTCATCCAGGTGCTGGAAGAGAACGGCATCCGGCCCGACCTGGTGGTGGGCACCTCCGCCGGCAGCCTGGTGGCGGCCCTGTATGCCTCGGGGCGTTCGGGCCCGGAGATGGCCCAGCTGGCGCAGACCATGGACGAGGGCGCGATCACCGATTGGGCCTTTCCCACGCGGGGCCTGATTCGCGGTGAGGCGCTGGCCCGCTACGTCCGAGAGCAGACCGGCAACCGCCCCATCGAGCAGATGAAGCTGCCGCTGGGCATCGTCGCGACCGACCTCGACAGCGGGGCACCCGTGCTCTTCCAGCGCGGCGACACCGGCGTGGCCGTGCGCGCCAGCAGTGCCGTGCCGGCCGTGTTCCAGCCGGTGAAGATCGGGCCTCGCGAGTACGTGGACGGCGGCCTGGTTTCGCCCGTGCCGGTGCGCTTCGCGCGGCAGATGGGGGCCGAGATGGTGATCGCGGTGGACATCTCGTCGCCGCCCGACGGGAATGCCACGACCGATGTGATGAAGATGCTGCTGCAGACCTTCGCCATCATGGGCAAGAGCATCAACCACTTCGAGTTGCGCGACGCCGACGTGGTGCTGCGGCCGGCGTTGACCGGCGTCTCCAGCGCCGACTTCAGCGCCCGGCTGCGGGCCATCCAGGCCGGACGCGAGGTGGCGCAACGGCTCCTGCCCGAGATCAAGGCCCGGCTGGCGGCATTGACGCACTGAGGCGCGTCGGCTGCGGCCAGAAAAAAGGCCCGGCGCGAAGCCGGGCCCAACAACCTTCCACACGAGAGACCCGGGGCAAGCCCCGAGCCAACGGGTAGACGCAAAAACGCCGCGGAAAGTTCCGCGGCGTTTTCAGATCAGCGCTTCAGGGCCGGGTTGCGGCCTCGTGGCCGTTCTCAGGCAGCCTTGCGGCCCTTGGGAGCGGCGGTGGCCTTGACGGCTTGCGTCGTCAGGGCGTTGAAGTTGGCTTCCGCCACTTCGGTGGCCTGCTTGGCGGCCTTGTGGACGCTTTCGTACGCATTGTTGGCGGCAGCGACCGCCGACTTGACCAGCGCCACGGCGCTTTCCGTGCCAGCCGGGGCGTTCTTGACAGCGCTGTCGACCAGCGACAGGACCTTCTTCTGGCCGTCGGCCAGGGTCGCTTCGGCGGCCTTGGTCAGTTCGGCATTGGTGCCGGCCAGGATGTCGTACACATGGCGGCTGTAGGCGGCGGCCTTCTCGGCCGACGGCTGCAGCAGGCTGGCTTGCAGGTTCAGCAGTTCCTGCGCGTCCTTGACCGACAGGGCGGCCAGGGTCGTGTCGGCGGCTTCGGTCAGCGTGGTCTTCGCGACTTGCAGGTTCAGCTCGACGAGCTTCTCGACGCCTTCGAAGGCCTTGGTGGTCAGGCCGAACAGGGTCTCAAGGCCGGCCTTCTGGGCGGCGACGAATTGGTCAGGGGTGAACGTGGTCATGAATGATCTCCAGATCGTCAGGGGTTTGGTCCTGCTGCACCGACTGGGCTTCACGCCAGATTGCTGCGCTGCAACATGGACTGAAGTATCGGCCAGGCACCGCGAGGGTGCAAGCCCTTTTTGCTGCGCCGCAACATTCTAGGGACGCCTTCCTAGAATCCGCCGCCGTGCGCGCCTTCCATGCCGATGCCTTCGTCCTGCCGCTTCCTGCGGGGCACAGCTTCCCCATGGGCAAGTACCGCCTGCTGCGCGAGGCGGCCGAAGCCACGCTCCCGGGCGTGCGGGTGGGCGAAGCGCCACCGGCCAGCGACGGCGAGCTGGCGCTGGCCCACGAACCGGCCTGGATCCACGCCGTGACCTCCGGCAGCACCACGGCAGCACAGCAGCGCGAGATCGGCTTCCCGTGGAGCGAGCGCATGGTGGAACGGGCGCGGCGGTCGGTCGGCGCCACCATCGCCGCCGCGCGCGCGGCGCTCTTCGACGGTGAGGGCGTCGCCGCCAACCTCGCCGGCGGCACCCACCACGCCTATGCACACAAGGGCTCGGGCTACTGCGTTTTCAACGACGTGGCCGTGGCCGCACGCCTGATGCAGGCCGAGTGGCACCGCCACTTCCGGCGCGGCCTGCGCGTGCTGGTGATCGACCTGGACGTGCACCAGGGCAACGGCACCGCTTCCATCTTCGCCGACGACCCGACCGTCTTCACCCTGTCACTGCACGGGGCCAAGAACTTCCCCTTCCGCAAGGAAGCCAGCGACCTGGATGTGGAACTGCCCGACGGCACCGGCGACGCCGAGTACCTGGCCGCGCTGGACGGGGCGCTGGCCGAAGCAGCCCGGCGAATGACCGATCACCCGCCCGGGCTGGCCTTCTACCTGGCCGGTGCCGACCCGCACGAAGGCGACCGGCTGGGCCGCCTGAAGCTCACCGAAGCGGGCCTGGCCGAAAGAGACCGCCGCGTGCTGGCCTGGCTGGCGGCGCGGCGCATCCCCGTGGCCTTGTCCATGGCCGGGGGCTACGGGCGCGACATCGCGGTGACGGTGGCGGTGCAGCGGCGCACGCTGGAACTGGCGCATGGCGCCTGGGCTGCCTGGGCCGACCGGCGGCTGGTGGAAGAATCGGCCGCATGAGCGAACGCCCCCACCCGCTGCCCCGCAGCCACTTCCTGCGCTTCGAGACCATCGCCACGCGCTGGATGGACAACGACGCCTACGGCCATGTCAACAACGTCGTCCACTACAGCTTGTTCGACACGGCGGTGAACCGCTACCTGATCGAGGCCGGCGCACTTGACATCCACGCTGGCGCGGTGATTGGCCTGGTGGTGGAGACGCGCTGCCACTACTTCGAGAGCATCGCCTTTCCGCAGACCGTGCATGCGGGTCTGCGCGTGGCGCACCGCGGCCGCACCAGCGTGCAGTACGAGTTGGGCCTGTTCGCCGACGACGCGCCGCTGAGCGCGGCCGTCGGCCGCTTCGTCCACGTTTATGTGGACCGGGAGACCCGCCGCCCGGTACCCTTGCCGGACATCCTTCTCGCTGCCCTGGCGCCGCTCCAGGCGAACCCCGCATGAACCCGTCCGCCGTCACCGCCCAGAGCACCGCCGCCGTCGAGGCCGCGATCAGCTCGCGCCGCTCCATCCGGGCCTTCCTGCCCACGCCGGTGCCCCGCGAGACCGTGGAGGCCCTGCTGGCGGTGGCCGCCCGGGCGCCATCGGGGACCAACACGCAGCCCTGGCAGGTGCATGTCCTGACCGGGGCCGCCAAGGCCGCGCTGAGCGCCGAGATCCGCGCCGCCTTCGACGACCCGGTCCAGCGCGCGCAGCACAGCGAGCCCTATGCCTATTACCCCACCGAGTGGCGCAGCCCCTACATCGACCGGCGCCGCAAGGTCGGCTGGGACCTCTACGGCCTGCTGGGCATCGGGAAGGCCGACAAGGCCCGCATGCACGAGCAGCATGCCCGCAACTACGATTTCTTCGGCGCGCCGGTGGGCCTGATCTTCACCATCGACAAGGTGATGCAGCAAGGCAGCTGGCTGGACTACGGCATGTTCCTGCAGAACCTCATGGTGGCCGCGCGCGCCCATGGCCTGGACACCTGCCCGCAGGCCGCCTTCACGCAGTTCCACCGCATCATCGCCCGCCACCTCGGCCTGCGCGACGACCAGACGGTGGTGTGCGGCATGTCCTTGGGCCATGCCGACCCGTCGGCGCCAGAGAACACGCTGGTGACCGAGCGCGAGGCCGTGGCCGGCTTTGCGCGCTTTCTCCCATGAGCCGCACCGCGGCGCTGGCCGCCCTCCTTCTGGGGCTCTCGGGGAGCGCGCAGGCGGCCGATCTGGACGGCAGCCGCCTTGCCGCGTGGTGGGGCGTGCCCTTCGCGGGCATGCTGCTGTCGATCGCGTTGATGCCTCTGCTGATTCCGAAGATCTGGCACCACCACTTCGGCAAGATCACGGCGGCCTGGTCGCTGGCGTTCCTGCTGCCCTTCGCCGTGTCGGCCGGCCCGGCGGCGGCCGGCGGCGTGGTGATGCACACGCTGCTGGGCGAGTACATCCCGTTCATTGCACTGCTGGTGGCACTGTTCACGGCGGCCGGCGGCATCTACGTGCGTGGCAACCTGCACGGCAGCCCCGGCACCAATGTCGCCATCATGGCCATCGGGGCCCTGCTGGCCAGCGTGATGGGCACCACCGGGGCGTCGATGCTGATGATCCGCCCGCTGCTGCGCGCGAACGACAACCGCCGGCACCGCGCCCACGTGGTGGTGTTCTTCATCTTCATCGTCAGCAACGCCGGTGGCTCGCTCACGCCGCTGGGCGACCCGCCCTTGTTCCTGGGCTTCCTCAAGGGCGTGGACTTCTTCTGGACAGCGCGGCATGTGTTCCCCCAGACCGCCTTTCTCGTCGCCGCGCTGCTGGCCATCTTCTGGCTCATGGACCGTGGCTGGTACCGGGAGGAAGGGGTGCTGCCGGTGGATCCGACGCCCGACACGCGGTCCTGGGGCCTGGACGGCGCGATCAACTTCCTGCCGCTGGCGCTGGTGGTGGCCCTGGTGCTGATGAGCGGCACCTGGAAGCCCGGCATCGCCTTCCAGATCGCGGGCACCAGCGTCGAACTGCAGCAGATCGTGCGCGATGTCGCGCTGGTCGGCGTGACCCTGCTGTCGCTGGCCATCACGCCCCGCGGCGTGCGCGAGGCCAACCAGTTCTCCTGGGCGCCGATGGCCGAGGTGGCCAAGCTCTTCGCCGGCATCTTCATCACCATGGTGCCCGTGCTGGCCATGTTGAAGGCCGGTACCGCCGGGCCGTTCGCGGCGGTGGCGCACGCCGTCACCGGGGCCGATGGCCAGCCGCTGCCCTGGGTGTACTTCTGGCTCAGTGGTGCGCTGAGTTCCTTCCTCGACAACGCACCCACCTACCTGGTGTTCTTCAATCTGGCCGGGGGTGATCCGCAGGTGCTGATGAACGCGATGGCGCCGACCTTGGCCGCCATCTCGGCGGGCTCGGTCTTCATGGGTGCCAACACCTACATCGGGAATGCGCCCAACTTCATGGTCAAGGCCATCGCCGAGGACCGCGGCGTGCCCATGCCCAGCTTCTTCGGCTACATGCTGCGCAGCGGCATCTTCCTGCTGCCGTTGTTCGTGGTGATGACCTTCATCTGGTTCCTCTGAGGAAGGCTCAGCCATGTTTCGACCGAACATCCTGCTGGCCCGGGCCATCTTTCCCGAGGCCGTCGCGAAGCTGCGGCAGCACTTCGACGTCGAAGAGAACCCCGAGGACGCCGAGCACGGCTTCGAGGCGCTCTCCGCCCGCCTGAAAGGCAAGCAGGGCCTTCTCTGCACCGCTGGCGAACCCATCACGGCGGCACTGCTGGACGCCCACCCGCAGCTCAAGGCCGTTTGCCTGATGACCGTGGGCTACAACAACGTCGACGTGCCGGCCTGCACCGCGCGCGGCGTGCTGGCCACCAACGCGCCCGGCGTGCTGACCGAGACCACGGCCGACCTGGGCTTTGCGCTGATGATGGCCACGGCGCGGCGCATGTCCGAGGCCGAGCGTTTCCTGCGCAGCGGCCAGTGGACGAAGTGGCGCTACGACCTGCTCACCGGCAGCGACGTGCACGGCGCCACGCTGGGCATCCTGGGCATGGGGCGCATCGGGCAGGCCATCGCGCGGCGCGGCGCCTTCGGCTTCGGCATGAAGGTGATCTACCACAACCGCTCGCGCCTGCCCGAGTCCGACGAGACGCCGCTCGGCGCGCGCTACGTCGACAAGGCCACGCTGCTGCGGGAGAGCGACCACCTGGTCCTGGTGCTGCCCTACAGCGCCAGCAGCCGCCACGCCATCGGCGCGGCCGAGCTGGCGCAGATGAAGCCCACGGCCACGCTCACCAACGTGGCGCGCGGCGGCATCGTCGACGACGCGGCGCTCGCCGTGGCGCTGCGCGAGAGGCGCATCGCTGCGGCCGGCCTGGACGTCTTCGAGGGCGAGCCCGCGGTGCACCCGGCGCTGCTGGAGCTGCCCAACGTCGTGCTGCTGCCGCACATCGGCAGCGCCACGGAGGCCACGCGCCGCGCCATGGTGGGCTGCGCGGTGGACAACCTCGTCGCCGCGCTCACCGGCGGCGTGCCACCGACGCCGGTCAATCCGGAGGTCCTGCCGCTGCGCCTGGGCTGAGACAATCGGGCCCATGCCCGAATGGTTGGTCCCGGCGCTGCTCTTCGCGGTGCTGCTGTTGCTGCTGTGGATCGCGCTGCGTCCGCGCGATGCCGGGCCGGTGAGGGAGATCGAGCGCCTGGAGCGCGAACTGCGTGACGAACTCGGTCGCCAGGGGCAGGGCACGCGCGCCGATCTGGCCAGCTTCCAGCAGATGCTGCTCACGCAGAGCAGCGACCTGGCGCGCACGCAGAACGAGCAGTTGCGCCAGCTGTCCGAGGCCAACGAGCGACGCCTGCTGGCTCTGCAGGAAGGCAACGAGAAGAAGCTCGACCAGATGCGCGCCACGGTCGACGAAAAGCTGCACGCCACGCTGGAGCAGCGCCTGGGCGAGAGCTTCAGGCAGGTGGCCGAGCGCCTGGAGCAGGTGCACAAGGGACTGGGCGAGATGCAGACTTTGGCGCGCGACGTGGGCGCGCTCAACCGCGTGCTGACCAACGTGAAGACGCGCGGCATCTTCGGCGAGATGCAGCTGGCCGCGTTGCTGGAGCAGGTGTTCACGCCCGAGCAGTACGCCACCAACGTGGTCACCGTCCCGGGCAGCAGCGAGCGCGTGGAGTTCGCCATCCGGCTGCCGGGGCAGCGCGACGACGGCGTGCCGCTGTGGCTGCCCATCGACGCCAAGTTCCCGCGCGAGGACTACGAGCGCTTGCTCGAAGCGCAGGACCGGGCCGACCCCGAGGCGGTGGAAGGCGCGGCCAAGGCCATCGAGACCCGGCTGCGCCTGGAAGCGCGGAGCATCCGCGACAAGTACGTGGCGCCACCGCACACCACCGATTTCGGCATGCTGTTCGTGCCCACCGAAGGCCTGTACGCCGAGGCCCTGCGCCGCCCCGGCCTGCTGGAGGCGCTGCAGCGCGAGTTCAAGGTCATGCTGGTGGGCCCCACCACGCTGCTGGCGACGTTGACGAGCCTGCAGATGGGTTTCCGCACGCTGGCTTTGGAGCAGCGCTCTGCCGAGGTCTGGGAGGTGCTGGGCGCGGTGAAGACGGAGTTCGGCAGGTTCGGCGAGGTGCTGGCCCGGACCAAGAAGAAGCTCGACGAAGCCAGCAGCAGCATCGATGCCGCGGCCACGCGCACTCGGGCCATGGAGCGCAGACTCAAGTCCGTGGAAGCGTTGCCCGACGTTCAGGCGGCGCAGCTGCTGCCCGGCCTCGTGGCGAGCGAAGACGAGCGCGATGGCTGAGCCGGCGCAGCCGGATGCCGGCGACGGCCGGCTGATCGCCGCGCTGGTGGCCGGCCAGCTGGGCCTGCATTCGGCGATGGCCGGGCTGCGGCTGGCAGCGCCGCTGCAGGCGCTGGACGAGGGTTTCAGCGCCTGGTCGGTCGGCCTGCTGCTGGCGCTCTTCGCGCTGGCCCCGGTGGTCACGGCCATGCCGGCCGGGCGACTGGCGGACCGGCTGGGCTACCACCGCCCCGTGCAGCTGGCCGTGGGGCTGAGCGCCGGTGGATGTGGCCTCGCCGTCCTGTCCACCTTCACGGTGGGCTGGGTTCACGTGGCCCTGCTGGCGGCGGGCGCGCTGGCCGTGGGCGCCGGGGCCAACACGGGCATGCTGACCATCCAGCGCACCGGCGGCCAGGTGGCGCGCGACAGCACCGAGCGGCTGCGCGTCTTCAGCTGGCTCGGCATCGCGCCTTCGTTCTCCAACGCCATCGGGCCCGTGACCACGGGTTTCGTGATCGACCTCTTCGGCTACCGTGCGGCCTATGTCGTGCTGATGCTCATGCCGCTGGCCACCATCGTCGCAGCGCGCCAGGTGCCCCGGCTGGCGCCCCGGGTGGCGGCGGCACGGGAGCCGGGCCGCCGCGCCTGGGACCTGCTGAAGCAGCCCGGCTTCGCGCGGCTGCTGCTGGTGAACTGGCTGCTGGCCACCTGCTGGGACGTGCACACTTTCGCCGTGCCGGTGCTGGGCCACGAGCGCGGCTTCACGGCCAGCACCATCGGGCTCATCCTGGGGGCCTTCACGCTCTCGGTCACGGCCATCCGGGTCGTCATCCCGCTGCTGGCCCATCGGCTGGACGAGACCACTGTGCTGCGGCTGGCGATGCTGGGCACGGCGGCGGTGTTCGCGGCCTATCCGCTGGCGCCCAGCGCGGCCTTCATGGCCGGGCTCGCGGTCCTGCTCGGCGTGACGCTGGGCAGCGTGCAGCCCATGGTGATGTCCATGCTGCACGATCTCACGCCCGACCACCGCCACGGCGAAGCGCTGGCTTTCCGTTCCATGGCCATCAACGCCAGCAGCACGGTGATGCCGCTGGCCTTCGGCGCCGCGGGCGCGCTGGCCGGTGCGGGCCTGCTGTTCTGGGTGGTGGGTGGCGCCGTGGGCGCGGGCAACTGGCTCGTGCGCCGGCAGGTGCCGGCATCCTGAGCTTCAGAAGCGGATGCCGCCTTGCGGTGCGACGTCCACGTCGGGCGGCGGCGCCGGGGCGGGCGCAGCAGCGCGGGCGGGCGCCGGCGTTGCGCGTTCGACCAGCGGCTGCGGCTGCGGCACCGGCCAGTTCCTCGGCAGCTTGGATTCGCGCGGGTAGCCCGCGGCGTCCAGGAAGGCCGTCCAGTCGCTTTCGGAGAAGCCGCGCACCGGCTGTGCGCCGACGTTCATCGCCGGCACGCTGCGGCCGCCGACGGCCCGTTCCAGCGCCGCGGCGTCTTCCTCGGTGGTGACGCGGCGTTCGCTGTACGGGATGCCGCGCGTCTGCAGCAGCTTGCGGCCGGCATCGCAAGGCACGCAGTCCGGCGTGGTGTACAGGGTGACCGGGTAGCGCGCGACCGGCGTGCGCAGTTCGACCGGCAGGGAGGCGTCGCCCTGGGCGTTCTGCTGCACCGTGGTACGGCCCATCGTCGTGACGCGCACGCTGCCGTCGGTGGGTGGGCGGTCGGTGTAGGTGACGCTGCCGTCGGGGCGCACGACCTTGTACTGCGCCAGCGCCGGCAGCACGGGCAGCAGCACGATCGCCAGCACGAGGGTGCGCATCGGTGATGTCGTCATGTCCAGCACTCCAGGGTGGGTGGCCTCAGGCCAAGCCTTGATGGCGGAGCATAGCGTCCAGACTGGGATCGCGCCCACGGAAGGCGCGGAAGCTCTCCAGCGCAGGCCGGCTGCCTCCGACTTCGAGGATCTGTTCACGGAAGCGAGCGCCCGTGGCGGGGTCGAAGATGCCGGCTTCCTCGAAGGCGCCGAAGGCATCGGCCGAGAGCACTTCGGCCCAGGCATAACCGTAGTAGCCGGCCGCATAGCCGCCGTCGAAGATGTGCGTGAAGGTGTGCGGGTAGCGCAGGAAGGGCGGGGCGGCCACCGGCTGGATCTCGGCGTTGACCTCCTCGGCCACGGCCTGGGGGCGGGAGGCGGCCGCGGGTTCGGTGTGCAGGCGCATGTCGAACAGCGCGAACTCGCACTGGCGCAGCAGCGACAGGCCGCTCTGGAAGTGGCGTGCCGCGAGCATGCGGTCGTACAGCGCGCGCGGCAGGGGCTCGCCGGTGTCGACGTGCGCCGTGAGCCGCTGCAGGACGTCCCATTCCCAGCAGAAGTTCTCCATGAACTGGCTGGGCAGTTCGACCGCGTCACCCTCGACGCCCGCGATGCCGGCCACCGCGCGCTCGTCCACCTGCGTCAGCATGTGGTGCAGCCCGTGGCCGAACTCGTGGAACAGGGTGATGAGGTCGTCGTGCGTCAGCAGCGCGGGCCGCCCGCCCACCGGCGGCGCGAAGTTGCACACCAGGTGGGCCACCGGCAGCTGCAGCCCGCCTTCGGGCCGCTTCCAGCGCGAGCGGCTGTCGTCCATCCAGGCACCGCCCTGCTTGCCGGTGCGCGCGTAGGGGTCCAGGTAGAACGAGGCCACCGGGCGCTCGCCGCGGAAGATGCGGTAGTGGCGAACGCTGTCGTGCCAGACCGGCGCCGGCTCGGCACGGATGGCCACGCCGAACAGCGTCTCCACCAACCGGAACAGGCCTTGCAGCACGCGCGGTTCGGTGAAGTAGCTCTTGACCTCCTGCGCGCTGAAGGCAAAGCGGCGCTCCTTGAGCTTCTCGCTGGCGTAGGCGCGGTCCCAGGCCTGCAGGTCGGCGATGCCCAGCTCGGCGGCGGCAAAGGCACGCAGCTCGGCCAGTTCGCGCTCGGCGAAGGGGCGGGCGCGACGCGCCAGGTCGCGCACGAAGGCCAGCACTTCGTCAGGCGTGCGCGCCATCTTGGGCACCAGCGCGGCGTGGGCGTAGGTGGGGTAGCCCAGCAACGCGGCTTCCTCGGCCCGCAGTGCCAACAGCTCGGCCATCAGCGGGCCGTTGTCGCGGGTTGCGTCACCCAACTCGCTGGCCCGCGTGGCCCAGGCACGGAAGAGCTGCTCGCGCAGCGCGCGGTCGTTGGCGAACTGCATCACGGGCGTGTAGCAGGGCGCGCGCAGCGTCAGGCGGCAGCCTTCTGCGCCGGCGGCGGCCGCGGCCTCGCGCGCTGCGGCCACCACATCCTCGGGCACGCCGGCCAGGCGCGATGCGGGGACGTCGAGCGTGAAGGCGTCGGTGGCGTCCAGCACGTTCTCGCCGAACTTCTGCGACAGGGCACCGGCACGGTCCTGGATGTCGGCATAGCGCTCGCGCTGCGGGCCCTGCAGTTCGGCGCCGCCCAGCACGAAGTCGCGCAGCGCGTCCGAAAGCGCCTTGCGCTGGGCGGGTTGCAGGCTCCCGGCAGCCGGGCTGGCGGCGATGGCCTTGTACCTGGCGTACAGCCGGGCATCGGCGTTCAGGCGCGTGCTGAAGTCGATGACCAGGGGCAGGCACTCGCCATGGGCGGCCCGCAGTTCCGGGGTGTTCACCACGTTCTGCAGGTGGTTCACGTGCGACCACGCGCGGAACAGCCGCTCCACCGGCACGTCCAGCACCAGAGCCAGCGCATCCCAGTCGGCCGCGACCGCGGGCGACACGGCCTTCTCGAGCGCAGCTTCGGCCGCCGCCAGCAACTCGACGATGGCCGGTTTCACGTGCTCCGGGCGCACCGCCGCGAACGGCGTCGGGTCGCCGCCTTCGAGGAGCGGGTTCATCGCACGACCTCGGCGGCCTGCAGCGTGTTCGCGAGCAGCATCGTGATGGTCATCGGGCCCACGCCACCCGGAACGGGCGTGATACGGCCGCTGTCGCCCAGTGCTTCGCGCAAGGCGGGAAAATCGACGTCGCCACAGAGCTTGCCCTCGTCGTCACGGTTCATGCCGACGTCGATGATCACCGCACCCGGCTTGACCATGTCGGCCGTGAGCGTGTTGCGCCGCCCGACCGCCACCACCACCACGTCGGCGTGGCGCGTGTGCGCGGCGATGTCGGGCGTGGCGCTGTGACAGACGGTGACCGTGGCGTTGGCCTGCAGCAGCAGCATGGCCATGGGCTTGCCCACGGTGTTGCTGCGGCCGATGACGACGGCCCGCTTGCCCTTGAGCGCCACGCCGGTGCTTTCGATCAGCTTCATGCAGCCGTAGGGCGTGGCCGGGCGCAGGCCGGGCAGCCCGCTCATGAGCGAACCGGCGCTGTGCACGGAAAAGCCATCCACGTCCTTGGCCGTGGCGATGGCCTCGATCACCTTGTGCGGGTCGATGTGTCTGGGCACCGGCATCTGCACGAGGATGCCGTGGATCGCTGGATCGGCGTTCAGCGCGGCGATGCGGGCCAGCAGGTCGGCTTCGGGGAGCGTGGCTTCGTACTTCTCCAGGACCGAGTGGAAGCCGCACTCCTCGCAGGCCTTGACCTTGTTGCGCACGTAGACGGCGCTGGCAGGGTCGTCGCCGACGAGGATGACGGCGAGTCCCGGACGGCGGCCGGCGCCAGCCAGGGCGGCGGCGCGGGCGCCGATCTCGGCGCGCAGGCTCTTGGACAGCGCGACGCCGTCGATCAACTGGGCTGGCATGAACGGGGCTCCCTGGAAACGAAGAAGGCCGCATCGAGCGGCCTTGGGGATCTTGGATGCGGCGTCTTCAGCTCTTGCTCTGCGCGCCCAGCGCGATCTTGAGCAGGTCGGCCACGGTGTTGGCGTTCAGCTTTTCCATGATGTTGGCGCGGTGCGCCTCCACCGTCTTGATGCTGATGCCCAGGTCGTCGGCGATCTGCTTGTTCAGGCGCCCGGCGACGATGCGCTCCAGGACCTGGGCTTCGCGCGTGGTCAGGCGCGACAGCAGGGCGTCGCGGCTGGCCTGTTCCTGGTGCTGGCTGAAGGCCTGGCGCGCCTGGTCGAGCATGCGCTCCACCAGGCCCAGCAGTTCCTCTTCCTTGAAGGGCTTCTCGATGAAGTCCATCGCGCCCTTCTTCATCGTCGTCACGGCCATGGGGACGTCGCCGTGGCCGGTGATGAAGACGATGGGCAGCGGGCTCTTGCGCTCGAGCAGGCGGTCCTGCAGTTCCAGGCCGCTCATGCCATCCATGCGGATGTCGGCGATGAGGCAGGCCACCTCGCGGGGGTCGAAGCGCGAGAGGAACGATTCCGAGGAATCGAAGCACTTGACGCGGTAGTCCTTGCCTTCAAGCAACCATTGCAGGGAGTCGCGCACCGCCTCGTCGTCATCGACGACGTAGACCGTGCCTTTCTTCGGGATCAGGCTCATGCGGGGCGGTGCTCGCGCACTGGAAAGGGCTAAGGGGATGGAGAGGTGGTTTCGCCTTCGGCCGCCGGGGCCGGGGCGTCAGAGCGGTGCAGCGTCTCCACCGGCACGGTGAAGGAGAACCGGCATCCGACAGCCTGCGTTCCATTGTAGAGGTTCTGGGCACGCATCCGGCCGCGGTGCGACTCGATGATGGAGCGACACAGGGACAGGCCGATGCCCAGGCCCTCCTTCTTGGTGGAGAAGAAAGCCTCGTAGAGCCTGTCGATGACCTCGTCCTTGATGCCGGGCCCGGTGTCGGTGACGCTGAACTCGATGACGCCGCCTTCCTCGGGCGTGTGCCGCGGCACCACGCGCAGCTCGATGTGGCGGCGCTGCGGCGGCAGCTGTTCGCTGTCGATGGCTTCGGCGGCATTCTTCAGGAGGTTCAGCAGCACCTGCTCGATGAGGATGGGATCCACCTGGATCTCGGGCAGCCGCTGCGCCACGTAGGTGTGAATGGCGACGTTGCGGCGGCGCAGTTCGATGCCGGCCAGTTCCACCGCGTCCTCGACGATCTGGCGCGCCTGCGAGGGCTGGCGCTGCGGTTCGCTGCGTTTCACGAAGGCGCGGATGCGGTGGATGATCTGCCCGGCGCGCTCGGCCTGCCGCGCCGTCTTCTGCAGCGCGGCGATGAGGTCCTCGCTGCGGATGGTGTCGGCCTTCACGCGCGAAACCATGCCGTTGCAGTAGTTGGTGATGGCCGTGAGCGGCTGGTTCAGCTCGTGGGCCACCGACGACGCCATCTCGCCCATGGTCACCAGCCGGCTGGTCACCTGCGCCTTGTCGGCCTGCGCCGCGGCCTGCTCTTCGGCGCGCAGACGCGCCGTGATGTCGGTGGCGATGAGCATCTGCGCCAGGCGACCGTCGGTCCACTGCAGGTAACGGGAGCGCACGTCGAACCACTTGCCCAGGGAGTCGATGTACACCTCGCGCGGGTTGGCGCCGGTTTCGGTGAGCTCCTGGGTGGGCAGGCCCGACAGACCGTCCACCTCGTCATCGCCATCGGCGCCGAAGGGCTCCATGCCCACCACGCCGCCGGCCATCTGCTGGTGGCCCTTGGCGTCGCCACCGAACCACAGCCGGTAGCTGCGGTTCACGAACAGCAGTTCGCCCTGCTGCACCGAGAGCACCGAGACGCTGGCGTCCAGCCCTTCCAGCACGGTGGTGAAACGCTCATGGCTGGCGCTGAGCTGGTCGCGGATGCGCTTGGCTTCGGTGATGTTGGTGATGCTGGTCATCCAGCCCGTCTGCTGGCCCTTGGGATCGATCAGCGGGCTGATGTACATGCGGGCGTCGAAGATCGTGCCTTCCTTGCGCATGACCTTGACCTCGATGCCGCCGCTCGGGCTTCGGCCTTGCAGCTCCTGGTTCAACAGACGGTGGTTCTCTTCCACGCGGTCCGGCGGCCAGTAGGGGTAGGGCGGCTGGCGGCCCACCAGCTCGGCGGAGGTGAAGCCCGTCATCTGGCAGAAGGCGGCGTTGACGTAGGTGATGCGGCCGTCGAGGTCCATGGCGCGCATGCCGGTGGGCATGCTGTTCTCCATGGCGCGGCGGAAGTTGGTCTCCTGCACCAGCGCCCCCTGGATCTGGCTGCGCCGGCGCATGTGGCGCCAGGTGCCCAGCAGCATCCACAGCGTCAGCACCGACAGCGCCACCACCATCCAGAACAGCGTGTTGTTGACCAGGCCGATGCTGGTGCGCCAGCCCTGGCCGCGCAGCAGCAGGCCGTTGATGGCCGGCGTCAGTGGCACGTCGGTGATGATGGGCGCGCGGCGGCCGGCCTGGGCCGGGTGCGGCTTGACCGTTGCGGCCAGCACGCGTTGCTGGTCGTCGACCACGGAGATGAGGTGGCGCTGTGCGACGTCGGCGGGGACGAAGTGGCGCACGAGAGCGTCGATCGAGTACTCGAGGATCAGCACGCCCGCGAAGGTGTTGCGCTCCACGAGCGGGATGTGCAGCTGCATCGCTGGTGCACCCGAAGCGTCCATGAAGGCGCGCGAGTAGGTCGGGGCCCGGCTGTCGCGTGCCGCCCGGAAGGTGTTCTCGGGCTCATTGGGCACATCGGTCCGCGGCAGGTTGGGTTCGGCGGTTCCGCCCTGGGAGTCCACCTGGTAGAGCGGGGCGAAGTGGCTGGCGCGCACGCGCCGGTGCGCGTCCAGCCAGGTGAGGTGCGTGATCTCGGGGCGCTCGCGGGCGAACGCCACGGCCTGGCCGGTGAAGTCGTCGGCGTCGGTGGTGCGCATGACGATCTCGCGGGCCATGCGCATCAGGGATTCCTGGTTCTGGATCAGGCGCAGCCCGATCTGCTGCTGGGTGATCTCGGTGTCGCGCTTGACGGACTCAGATTCCCGCTCGATTTCCTCGTTGCGCAGGTACCAGAAGGCGGAAATGATCGCCGCGAGGAACAGCAGCACCGACAGCAAGGGCCCCAGAGTGGCGAAGCGGTCCTGGCGCGCCGGCGACTGCCTTCGCCACCAGCGCCCGACCAGGCGCTTGACCGCCGGCAAGGGGGCCGAGACTGACGGTGCGGATGGCGGAGTCACAGGGGGCGTCGACATGGCTGGATTATCGGTGCCGCACGGGTTGGCTCCTCAGAATCCCATATTATGAAATCAAGTGGCACTATTTGAAAAATGGTCGCGTTGTGACACACTCGCGCCCGATCACAACAGCCTTGCAACAAGGAGACAAGCATGTCCGCGATGCCGGAATCGTTCCACGGCGCTGCCGCCAACGACACCGATGCCCAGGAGACCCGTGAGTGGCTGGACGCCTTGTCCGCCGTCATCGGCGAAGAAGGCGAGGAGCGCGCGCACTTCCTGCTGGAGCAACTCATCGACCACGCGCGCCAGGCCGGCATCGACGTGCCGTTCTCCGCCAACACGGCCTACGTGAACACGATTCCCGCAGACCAGGAAGAGCGCACGCCGGGGAACATCGACATTGAGGAGCGCCTGCGCACCTACATGCGCTGGAACGCGATGGCCATGGTGGTGAAGGCCAACCGCCTGCACCCGGCCGACGGCGGCGACCTGGGCGGCCACATCTCCTCGTTCGCTTCGGTGGCCACGATGTTCGGCACCGGCTTCAACCACTTCTGGCACGCCGAGAGCGAAGGCCACGGTGGCGATCTGCTCTACATCCAGGGCCACAGCGCCCCCGGCATCTACGCCCGCGCCTTCATGGAAGGCCGGCTGACCGAGGAGCAGTTGCTGAACTTCCGCCAGGAGGTGGACGGCAAGGGTATCTCCAGCTACCCGCACCCCAAGCTGATGCCCGACTTCTGGCAGTTCCCCACGGTCAGCATGGGCCTGGGCCCCTTGATGGCCATCTACCAGGCGCGCTTCCTGAAGTACCTGCACGCGCGCGGCATCGCCGACACCGCCAACCGCAAGGTCTGGGTCTTCTGCGGCGACGGCGAGATGGACGAGCCCGAGAGCCTGGGCGCCATCGGCCTGGCGGCGCGCGAGAAGCTCGACAACCTGGTCTTCGTCATCAACTGCAACCTGCAGCGCCTGGACGGCCCGGTGCGCGGCAACGGCAAGATCATCCAGGAACTGGAAGGCGAGTTCCGCGGCTCGGGCTGGAACGTCATCAAGCTGCTGTGGGGCAGCTACTGGGACCCGCTGCTGGCGCGCGACAAGGAAGGCATCCTGCGCAAGGTGATGATGGACGTCGTCGACGGCGACTACCAGGCGATGAAGGCCAACGACGGTGCCTTCGTGCGCAAGAACTTCTTCGGCCGCCACCCCAAGCTGCTGGAGATGGTGGCCAAGATGAGCGACGAGGACATCTGGCGCCTGCAGCGTGGTGGCCATGACCCGCAGAAGGTGTACGCCGCCTTCCACCGTGCCAACAGCCACAAGGGCCAGCCGACGGTGCTGCTGGTGAAGACCGTCAAGGGCTTCGGCATGGGCAAGAGCGGCGAGGGCAAGAACACCGCGCACCAGACCAAGAAGCTGATCGACGAGGACGTGCGCGCCTTCCGCGACCGCTTCGCCGTGCCCATCCCCGACGAGAAGCTCTCGGACATCCCCTTCTACAAGCCGGCCGACGACACGCCGGAGATGAAGTACCTGCACGAGCGCCGCCAGGCGCTGGGCGGCTACCTGCCCAAGCGCCGCGCCAGGGCCGACGAGAGCTTCACCGTGCCCAGCCTGGAGACCTTCAAGAGCGTGCTGGAGCCCACGCCCGAGGGCCGCGAGATCAGCACCACTCAGGCCTACGTGCGCTTCCTGACGCAGCTGCTGCGCGACCAGGCCCTGGGCCCGCGCGTGGTGCCCATCCTGGTGGACGAGGCGCGAACCTTCGGCATGGAGGGCCTCTTCCGCCAGATCGGCATCTACAACCCCGAGGGCCAGAAGTACACGCCGGTCGACAAGGACCAGGTCATGTACTACAAGGAGGACAAGGCCGGCCAGATCCTGCAGGAAGGCATCAACGAGGCGGGCGGCATGGCCAGCTGGATCGCCGCGGCGACGTCGTACTCGACGAACAACCGCATCCTGGTGCCGTTCTTCATCTACTACTCGATGTTCGGCTTCCAGCGCATCGGTGACCTGGCCTGGGCCGCTGGCGACATGCAGGCGCGCGGCTTCCTGCTCGGCGGCACCAGCGGCCGCACCACGCTGAACGGCGAAGGCCTGCAGCACGAGGACGGCCACAGCCACATCCTGGCCGGCACCATCCCGAACTGCATCTCCTACGACCCCACCTTCGCGCACGAGGTCGGCGTGATCATCCACCACGGCCTGAAGCGCATGGTGGAAAAGCAGGAGAACGTGTTCTTCTACCTCACGTTGCTCAACGAGAACTACCCCATGCCGGGCCTGAAGGCCGGCACCGAGGAGCAGATCCTCAAGGGCATGTACCTGCTGGAAGAGGGCGCCAAGAAGACGCCGCGCGTCAACCTGCTGGGCAGCGGCACCATCCTGCGCGAGAGCCAGGAGGCGAAGAAGCTGCTGGAAGCCGACTGGGGCGTGGCGGCCAACGTGTGGAGCTGCCCCAGCTTCAACGAACTGGCCCGCGACGGCCAGGACTGCGAGCGCTGGAACCTGCTGCACCCGACGGCCGAGGCGCGCGTGCCCTACGTGACGCAGCAGCTGAACGCGCACGCCGGGCCGGTGGTGGCCTCCACCGACTACATGAAGAGCTACGCCGACCAGATCCGCGCCTTCATCCCCAAGGGCCGCAGCTACAAGGTGCTGGGCACCGACGGCTTCGGCCGCAGTGACTTCCGCAGCAAGCTGCGGGAGCACTTCGAGGTGAATCGGCACTACATCGTCGTCGCGGCGCTCAAGGCGCTGGCCGACGAAGGCACCGTGCCCGCCACCAAGGTGGCCGAGGCGATCCAGAAATACGGCATCGCGGCGGACAAGATCAATCCGCTGTACGCGTGACCCTCAGAACAAACGGAGACAGGACATGGCGTTGGTCGAAGTGAAGGTGCCGGACATCGGCGACTTCAAGGACGTGGAAGTCATCGAGCTGATGGTCAAGCCGGGCGACAAGGTCGTGGTCGACCAGAGCCTGCTGACCGTGGAAAGCGACAAGGCGTCGATGGAGATCCCTTCGTCGCACGCGGGCGTGGTCAAGGAGATGAAGGTCAAGCTCGGCGACAAGGTCGGCGAAGGCACGCTGGTGCTGGTGCTGGAGGCCGAAGGTGCTGCGGCGCCGGCCGCGGCCGCGGGTGCTGCGCCGGCCCCCGCCCCGGCGGCAGCGGCACCGGCGGCTGCCCCTGCGGCACCCGCGGCGGCCCCTGCCGCGGGCGGCCCGGTGGACGTGGTCGTGCCCGACATCGGCGACTTCGACCAGGTGGCCGTGATCGAGATCTTCGTGAAGCCCGGCGACAGCGTGAAGGTGGAGCAGAGCCTGATCACGGTGGAGAGCGACAAGGCGTCGATGGAGATCCCGTCCTCGCACGCCGGCGCGGTGACGCAACTGCTGGTGAAGGTGGGCGACAAGGTCTCCAAGGGGACGAAGATCGCCGTGCTGCAGGCGGCGGCCAGTGCTGCGCCGGCGGCAGTGGCACCGGCCGCCCCGGCACCCGCCGCGGCGCCGGCGGCTGCCGCACCGGCCACTGCAGCCGCCACGGCCGCACTGCCGGCGCACGCGCCCGGCACGCCTTCGGGCGGGCTGCCGCACGCTTCGCCCACCATCCGCCGCCTGGCGCGCGAACTGGGCGTGCCGCTGGCCGAGGTCAAGGGCTCGGGCCCCAAGGGCCGCATCCTGCAGGCCGATGTGCAGGGCTTCGTGAAGGCCGTGATGGCCGGCGACGCCCAGACCGCGGCACAGAAGGCCAAGGCCCCGGCCGCGTCGGCCGCCGGCGGCGGCAGCTTCCCCGGTCTGCTGGCCTGGCCGCAGGTGGATTTCGCGAAGTTCGGCGCCGTGGAGCGCAAGGATCTCAGCCGCATCAAGAAGATCAGCGGTGCCAACCTGCACCGCAACTGGGTGCTCATCCCGCACGTCACCAACCACGACGATGCCGACATCACCGAGCTGGAAGCCTTCCGGGTGCAGCTCAACAAGGAGAACGAGAAGAGCGGCGTGAAGGTGACGATGCTGGCCTTCATGATCAAGGCGGCCGTCGCGGCGCTGAAGAAGTTCCCCGAGTTCAACGCCAGCCTGGACGGCGACCAGCTGGTGTTGAAGAAGTACTTCCACATCGGCTTCGCCGCCGACACGCCCAACGGCCTGGTGGTGCCGGTGATCAAGGACGCCGACCAGAAGGGGGTGCTGCAGATCAGCAAGGAGATGAGCGAGCTGGCCGCCAAGGCGCGCGACGGCAAGCTGGGCCCGGCCGACATGAGCGGCGGCTGCTTCAGCATCAGCAGCCTGGGCGGCATCGGGGGGCGCTACTTCACGCCCATCATCAACGCGCCAGAAGTGGCCATCATGGGCGTGTGCAAGAGCAGCACCGAGCCGCGCTGGGACGGCAAGCAGTTCGCGCCGCGGCTGATCCTGCCGCTGAGCCTGAGCTGGGACCACCGCGTCATCGACGGCGCCGCCGCGGCGCGCTTCAACGCGTACTTCGGCAGCCTGCTGACCGACTTCCGCCGCATCCTGCTCTGAAGCGCCGATGAGCACCGTCGTCGTCGCCCGCAAGGGCGCCACCGTGGCCATCGCGTCGGACGCGCTCGTCACCTACGGCGAGACGCGCCTGCCGCCGGGCTACGAGGCCAACGACAAGATGTTCACGGTGGACAGCAGCATGGTCGGCGCCGTGGGCAGCATCGCGCACATGGCGGTGCTGCGGCGCGCGCTGGCCGAGCTGCCACCCGAAGAGCGCCAGCTGCATTCGCGCGACGGCCTCTTCGACACCTTCCTGCGCCTGCACCCCAAGCTCAAGGACCGCTATTTCCTGAACACCAAGGAACACGACAGCGACCCCTACGAGAGCAGCCAGTTCGCCATCCTCATCGCCAACGCGCACGGCATCTTCGGCGTGGAGAGCTACCGCGAGGTCTTCGAGTACCAGCGCTTCTGGGCCTCGGGTTCGGGCCGGCGCTTTGCCCTGGGTGCGATGCACGCGGTCTACGAGAAAGCCAAGACCGCGCGCGAGATCGCCGAAGCGGGCGTGCTGGCCGGCTGCGAGTTCGACACCAGCTCGGCCGGGCCCGTGCGCATCCACACCTACAAACTCAAGAGACATCACTGACATGGCCCTCATCGACATCATCGTGCCGGACATCGGCGACTTCAAGGACGTGGCCGTCATCGAGGTGCTGGTCAAGCCCGGTGACACCATCAAGGCCGAACAGAGCCTGATCACGGTGGAAAGCGACAAGGCTTCGATGGAGATCCCGTCGTCGGCGGCCGGCGTCGTGAAGGACATCAAGGTCAAGGTCGGCGACAAGGTCAGCCAGGGCACGGTGGTGCTGACGCTGGAAGCGGCGGGCGCCGCTGCTGCTGCGCCGGCTGCGGCCGCGCCGGCGGCCGCACCGGCTCCGGGGCCCGCCGCAGCGCCTGCTCCCGTGGCGGCCAGCTATGCCGGCGGTGCCGACCTCGAGTGCGACATGCTGGTGCTGGGCGCCGGCCCCGGCGGCTATTCGGCGGCCTTCCGCGCCGCCGACCTGGGCCTGAAGACCGTGCTGGTGGAGCGCTTTCCCACGCTCGGCGGCGTGTGCCTGAACGTGGGCTGCATCCCTTCGAAGGCGCTGCTGCACGTGGCCGCGGTGATGGACGAGGTGAAGCACTTCGCCGACCTGGGCGTGGAGTTCGCGGCGCCCAAGGTCGATCTCTCGAAGCTGCTGGCGCACAAGAACAAGGTGGTGGGCAAGCTCACCGGCGGCCTGGCCGCCATGGCCAAGATGCGCAAGGTGACGGTGGTGCAGGGGAACGGCGAGTTCGCCGATCCGCACCACCTGAAGGTGACCACGGCCGACGGCAAGGTGCAGACGCTGCGCTTCAAGCAGGCCATCATCGCCGCCGGTTCGGAAGCGGTGAAGCTGCCCTTCCTGCCGCAGGACGACCGCATCGTCACCAGCACCGGCGCGCTGCAGCTGCGCCAGCAGCCCCAGCGCATGCTGGTCATCGGCGGCGGCATCATCGGCCTGGAGATGGGCACGGTCTACAGCACGCTGGGCGCGAAGCTCGACGTGGTGGAGATGCTCGACGGCCTGATGCAGGGCGCGGACCGCGATCTCGTGAAGGTCTGGCAGAAGATGAACGCGCCGCGCTTCGACAAGCTGATGCTGAAGACGAAGACGACCGGCGCCGAGGCCACGAAGGACGGCATCCGCGTCATGTTCGAGGGCCTGGATGGCAGCAAGAGCGAAGGCGTCTATGACCTCGTGTTGCAGGCCGTGGGCCGCGTGCCCAACGGCAAGAAGATCGGCGCCGAAAAGGCCGGCGTGGTGGTCGGCGAGCGCGGCTTCATCCCGGTGGACGTGCAGATGCGCACCAACGTGCCGCACATCTTCGCCATCGGCGACATCGTCGGCCAGCCCATGCTGGCGCACAAGGCCGTGCACGAGGCCCACGTGGCGGCCGAAGTGGCC